>NZ_JBJDQK010000014.1:0-106323 GCF_044903445.1 Streptomyces sp. NPDC019890
GGGAAGCCGTTGAAGGCGGTGTTCGCGGCCAGGACCAGCACCAGGGCGGTGGCGGCCTGGATGAAGTAGAAGCCGACGCTGTTCTCGCCGCCGAACACGGAAGCCGCCAGCTGCGCGATCACCGTGCGCTGCGTGTAGCCGTCGCAGTCGGCCAGCCCCGTCAGCCGGCAGGCGTCGTCGGTGATGTGCACCTTGGCGATGATCGCGAGGGTGGTGACGCCGACGAACATGGTGATGGCGATGATGCCCATCGCGGCCATGGTGGTCGCGGCGTTCTGGGACTTGGGCTTGCGGAAGGCGGGCACGCCGTTGGAGATCGCCTCCACACCGGTCAGCGCAGTACAGCCGCTGGAGAACGCGCGCAGGACCAGCATCACCAATGCGAGACCCGCCAGGTTCGCATCCCCCGGCTCCGCCTTCACGCCGTACGCGGCGGACTCGGCCACCGGCGCGTCCCCCATCAGATAGCGGAACAGGCCGGTTCCGACCATGATCAGCACGCCACCGATGAACAGATAGGTGGGGGCGGCGAACAACCGGCCGGACTCACGCACGCCACGCAGGTTCATCGCGGTCAGGACGGCGACGAAGACCAGCGCCATCAGCACCCGGTAGTCGACCAGGGCGGGCACCGCCGAGATGATGTTGTCCACGCCGGAGGCGACCGAGACGGCCACGGTCATCACGTAGTCGACCAGCAGCGAGGCGGCGACCACCAGACCGGCCGAGGGGCCCAGGTTCGTCGAGGCGACCTCGTACGATCCGCCGCCGCTCGGATAGGCGTGCACCACCTGGCGGTAGGACAGCACCACCACGGTCATCAGGGCAACGACCGCGCCCGCGATGTACGGCGTGAAGTGCAGATAGGCCAGGCCGCCCAACGTGAGCACCAGCAGGATCTCCTGGGTGGCATAGGCCACCGAGGACAGCGGGTCGGAAGCGAAGATCGGCAGGGCGAGCCGCTTGGGCAGCAGCGTCTCGCCCAGCTCCTCGCTGCGCTTGGCACGGCCGATAACCAGCCGCTTGAGTATCCCGGTCACATTGAGCACGGCGCGAGCGTAAGCCGCCCCACCAGCCCAAAAGCACCCTCACCGAGGCCTGAGGGGCATCAAGAACTCGTTAGGATTCCACGAGAGTTCGTACATATGGCGCAATTACGCCCGTAGCGGGGTGGTCCTCGCTACCTCAGTCCAGAGATCTTGAAGACGGAATGGGCGGTCTCGCCGTCGATCCGCCGCGACATCTGCTTCAGGGCGGTCGCCCCGGACAACAGCGTCCCTCGGCCCAGGGAGGTTCGGGCGCCCTCGTCCAGCAGACGCCACAGCGGAGGATTGGCGACGAGCACCCGCGGGTCCAGCTCGACCCGTCCACCGTCCAGGTCGCGCAGGACCAGCCGCTGCGCGACGCCGTCCGACCAGCGCACCGCCACGAGGCAGTCCGTGCGCACTCTCCGTTCGCGCAGCAGGCCGCGCGACGCCAGCCAGCCCTCGCCGGCGGTCACCCTTGCCGGCAGCAGCACCACGAACAGCAGGATCGCGAGCGCCGTCCAGAGCGCGGCGCTCGCGAAGGTGAGGGCGCCGGAGCCGCCGTCGATCACCAGCAGCAGACAGAGAAGCAGCGTGGCGCAGCCGACGGCCGATCGCATGTCGCCAGTCCAGTTCTCGTCGCGCACAGCATCTCCGGGGGGCTTCGCGCGGTCGGCGTCGCGCCCCGGACGAGATGGTGTGATCCGCCGTCCCATGCAACTGACGCTAGGGGCGTCGAGGGCCTGCGCTCGGCTCATTGATGAACCGCTTACGTGGTGTCGGTCAACTTTGACGTTGCCCTAATGGCTCTCGTCATGATCTCGTGAATTTGCGGCCATGACGCGACAAGGACGCGTCAGCACCGAGCAAGACCGGCCGGATACGGGCACACCCTGAGCGGACCTGGAACAAAGGAGCCCACCCGCATGTCCGTCCTGTCCGCCGAGACCGGCGCTGCGCCCAGCGCAGAGGATCCCCCGGATACCGACGCCCGTCACAAGCTCACCGCTGTCACCGGCCTCGCCGCGCTCTCACTCGATGCAATGGCCTCGGTCGCCTATGGCCCCGAGGCCATCGTGCTGGTACTCGCTGCGGCAGGCGGCTACGGGCTGGGCTTCACGCTTCCCGTCACGCTCGCCATCGCGGGACTGCTGGCGGTCCTGGTCGCCTCGTACCGGCAGGTGATCGCCGCCTTTCCGGACGGCGGCGGCAGTTACGCGGTCGCCAAGGCGCATCTGGGCGCCCGTACGAGCCTGGTCGCGGCCGCATCGCTCGTCCTGGACTACGTCCTCAACGTCGCTGTCGCAGTCACCGCTGGCGTTGCCGCGCTCACGTCCGCCTTTCCTGAGCTGTACGGCGACCGGATGTGGCTGTGCCTCGCGGTCCTCGTCCTGATCACAGCGGTGAATCTGCGCGGCATCGTCGAGTCGGCGCGCGCCTTCATCGTGCCGACTGTCGTGTTCATCGGTTCGATCCTGGTGCTGATTGCCATCGGGCTGTTCCGCGACGCCCCGGCCTCGACCGAGGCGGCCGCCGGTCACGCCTCCGTACTCGCCGACAACGCCACCACCGTCGGCGCGCTGCTCCTGCTGAAGGCCTTCGCCTCCGGCTGCTCGGCGCTGACCGGCGTCGAAGCCATCGCCAACGCCGTCCCGTCCTTCCGCGCTCCGGCCGCCCGCCGCGCCCAGCGGGCCGAGGTCGCCCTCGGCGCGCTGCTCGGAGTGATGCTGATCGGCCTGTCCGTCCTGATCTCCCGCTTCGGACTGCAGCCGGTCGAGGGCGTTACCGTCCTCGCACAGCTCGCCGATGCGTCCCTCGGCCACAACTGGGCTTTCTACGTCATCCAGTTCGCGACCATGACGCTGCTGGCGCTTTCCGCCAACACCTCCTTCGGCGGCCTGCCGGTACTGCTGAAGCTGCTGGCCCGCGACAACTACCTGCCCCACGTCTTCGGGCTGAAGGCGGACCGGCAGGTACACCGGCACGGTGTGCTGACCCTCGCCGGTGTCTCCGCCGCGCTGCTGGTCTTCTCCGGCGGCGACACCAACACCCTGGTGCCGCTCTTCGCGATCGGCGTCTTCGTCGGCTTCACCATCGCGCAGACCGGCATGGTCCTGCACTGGCGGCAGCTGCGCGGGCCACGCTCGGCGGGCAAGGCGCTCCTCAACGGCCTCGGTGCCCTCCTCACCGGCATCTCCGCCGTCGTCGTCACCGCGACCAAGTTCCACGACGGTGCCTGGCTGATCGTGGTCGCGCTGCCGCTGCTGGTCGTCACGTTCGAGTTGGTGCACCGTGCGTACGAGAAGATCGGCGGGCGCCTCGGGGTGGGCCGTATCCCGGAACCTCCGCACCGCGACCGCTCGTTGGTCATCGTCCCGGTCTCCTCCCTGACCCGCCTCACCAGCGAGGCCCTGACGGCGGCTGTGTCGCTGGGTGACGAGGTCCGGGCGGTCACGGTCTGCCACCCCGACGCGGAGGACCGCGCCCAGACCGAGGCACTGGAGCACGACTGGGCGCTGTGGAACCCGGGTGTGGAGCTGGTGCGGGTGTCGTCGGACCGCCGCACGCTGGGCCGCCCGGTCGCCGCGTACGTACGGGAGCTGGCGGCGTCCGCGCCCGGGGCCCGGATCACCGTGCTGATCCCCGAGGTCGAGCCCGCCCACCTGTGGCAGCGGGTCCTGCAGAACCAGCGCGGTGCGGTCGTCGCACATGCGGTGCGCAGGGACACGGACGCGGTGATCTGCCGGCTCCGGTTCCGGCTGGACTGAGGTTCCGGACTGAGTGCCGAGCAGGCGGCCGCCGACCTCGGGCGCGGCGGGCCGCCCACCGAGGGTCAGCGCCGGCCGGCCCTGCGGCCGTGGTTCGCCTTCTTCTTGCGGCGGGCCTTCTTCTTGCGGGAGCGCTTCGACATCTGGTTCCGGGGTCCCTTCAGGCGCTGTGGCCGACGAGAACGTCGGCGAGCTTGGTGAGGCGCTTGATCGTGCGCTCCTCGGTGGCGGCTGGAGCGGGCTGGACCCGCTTGTCGCCTTCGTAGTACGCGCCGTTGACGATCTCCACCGCCGGGTCGCAGAGCCGTACGACATGGCAGGCGCCGTCGGTGGCGGTGGCCCCGTTGTGCCCGTACAGCGGCAGCAGCGCGGTCTCGCAGATGCCGGGGTGGACGGAGACGGCCGTCACGCGCGGGTCTGCGGCGAAGACGGTGAGCGCCAGCTGCGATTGGGCGTAGGCGGCGAGCCGCGAGTAGCGGCGCGCGCGATTGGGGTCGCTCCACTGGATGGAGCCGGTGCGGTGCAGCGAGGAGGAGACGTTGATGACTCTGCCGACGCGGCCGCCCGGCACCCCGTTCAGTGCCCGCCCCAGCAGGCAGGTGAGCAGGTAGTGGGCGAGGAAGTTGACCTGGAAGGCGATCACAGGCGCTCGCCCGGGATTCCGGCGGTGCTGACGAGCCTGTCGGTCGCCGCCCGCGCCTCTTCGGCGGTGCGGCCGTGCATGAGAACGGTGGTGCCGCGCTCGGCGAGCAGCCTGGCCGTCTCGTAGCCGATGCCGGAGGTGGCTCCGGTGACAAGGACAGTGCGGGAGGAAAGGGTTGAGCCGGACATGTCATCCAAGGGTGTGGGGCGTACGGATGCGATGAGCGCATACGAAGAAGGGGCGCCGGACAAGGTTTCGGCGCCCCGGGGACTACGGACTACGTGTCAGCCGACGGCTGCCAGCCGAAGGCCGGCGTGTCCGGGCAGCGGGGCACCCGACGGGGCGACGCCTGATGAGGCGGCCGGTCGAGAAGGAGCCACTCGCTGTTCACTCTGTCATCCAACTGGCTTGCGGGCAGCGGCTCAAGGGCGACGGGTTTTCCTTGACATCCCCCTGACGACGCCCCCGCTGACGAGACTCAGCCCAGGCCCGGCACGTTCGAGATCAGCAGGTCGATGAGCTTGATCCCGGCGAAGGGCAGCACCAGCCCGCCCAGCCCGTACACGGCGAGATTGCGGCGCAGCAGGTCGTGCGCGGTGGCGGGGGTGTAGCGCACGCCGCGCAGGGCGAGCGGGATCAGCGCCACGATGATCAGGGCGTTGAAGATGATCGCCGAGGTAATCGCGGAGGTCGGGCTGTGCAGGCCCATGAGATTGAGGGCCTCGAGCCCGGGATAGGCGCCTGCGAACATCGCCGGGATGATCGCGAAGTACTTCGCCACGTCGTTCGTGATCGAGAAGGTGGTCAACGCACCGCGGGTGATGAGGAGTTGCTTGCCGATCTCGACGATGTCGATCAGCTTGGTGGGGTTGGAGTCGAGGTCCACCATGTTCCCGGCCTCCTTCGCGGCCGAGGTACCGGTGTTCATCGCGACGCCGACATCCGCCTGGGCGAGCGCGGGCGCGTCATTCGTACCGTCGCCCGTCATGGCGACGAGCTTGCCACCCTCCTGTTCCTGCCGGATCAGGGCCAGTTTGTCCTCGGGGGTGGCCTCGGCGAGGTAGTCGTCCACGCCCGCCTCCTCCGCGATCGCCTTCGCGGTCAGCGGATTGTCCCCGGTGACCATCACTGTCCGGATGCCCATCCTCCGCAGTTCCGCGAACCGTTCGCGGATACCGTCCTTGATGACGTCCTTGAGATGGATGATGCCGAGCATCCGCGGTCCGTCCCAGTCGTGGACGGCGACCAGCAGCGGCGTACCACCGCTCGCGGCGATCGAGTCGGCCCAGATGGCCGCCTGGGACGGGACGAGACCGCCGCGCATCTCCACCCAGTTGATCACCTGGGCGGCTGCGCCTTTGCGGATGAAGCAGGCCGCCCCGTTGTCCCACCGCAGATCGACGCCGCTCATCCGGGTCTGGGCGCTGAATTCCACGAACTGTGCGTTGCTCAACTCGCCCTGGGCCGGGGCCCGCAGTCCGTACTTCTCCTTGGCCAGGACGACGACGGAGCGCCCCTCCGGAGTCCCGTCGGCGAGCGAGGAGAGCTGAGCTGCGTCGGCGAGGATCAGCTCGTCGACGCCGGGCAGCGGTACGAAGCCGGCGGCCTCGCGATTGCCGAGGGTGATGGTGCCGGTCTTGTCGAGGAGGAGGGTGTTGACGTCGCCCGCGGCTTCGACCGCCCGGCCGGACATGGCCAGGACATTGCGCTGCACCAGGCGGTCCATGCCCGCTATGCCGATGGCGGAGAGCAGCGCGCCGATCGTGGTGGGTATCAAAGTGACCAGGAGGGCGACGAGAACGGTGGTCGACTGGGCGGCATTGGCGTACGCGGCCATCGGCTGCAGGGTGACCACGACCAGGACGAAGACGATGGTCAGCGCGGCCAGCAGGATGTTGAGCGCGATCTCGTTGGGTGTCTTCTGCCGTCGCGCGCCTTCGACCAGGGCGATCATCCGGTCCAGGAAGGAGTGCCCGGGGCGTGAGGTGACGCGTACGACGACCCGGTCGGACAGCACCGTGGTGCCGCCCGTGACGCCGCTGCGGTCGCCGCCCGACTCCCGGACGACGGGGGCCGATTCACCGGTGATGGCGGACTCGTCGACCGCCGCGATGCCGTCGACGACATCACCGTCCGCCGGGATCAGCTCGCCCGCCTCGACGAGGACGAAGTCGAACAGTTGAAGGTCGGTTGCTGCGACAGCCTCGGTCTCGGCGCTGTTCAGGTTGGTCCCGTAGCGCCAGTGCCGCAGCCGCAGCGCGACCGTGTCCGTACGCGCGCGGCGCAGTGACTCGGCCTGCGCCTTGCCGCGGCCCTCGGCCACCGCCTCGGCGAGATTCGCGAAGATCACCGTCAGCCACAGCCAGATGCTGATCACCCAGGTGAAGACGGACGGATGGAAGAGCGCGGAGAGCGTGGTGAGCACCGATCCGGCGGCGACGACGAACAGCACGGGGTTCTTGACCAGGGCGCGCGGGTGCAGCTTGTGCAGTGCCTCCGGGAAGGACTTCAACAACTGCACCGGATCGAAGAGCCCGCCCTGCCCGGAGCGCTTCCGGTGCGGGTGGGCGTGTGGCGGACTTCCATCCGGTGCCTGTGCTGTCGGAGCCTGCTGAGGAGCGGCGGGGAGCATCGCGGAACACCTTCTGATGGGGGCCTGCAGGAGAGAAGCGTCAGGCGCTGAGGCCTGGTCGACGCCGGGGCGCCCCGGCGTCGACCAGGCTGACTGCGGCCGCGACGCGGGGAGCCGCCGCGTACCCGCCGCCGAACACGCGTCATTCCACTGACGTCCGCGGTTCCAGCGGCCGAAAGGCAATCTAGCCGCCGCAAAACCCTCATCTCGCCTTTGCCCAGGGGTATTTACGGCCCTCTGACAGGCGCAGGCGGTGGGGCATCAAGCCCGCATCAAGAAGCACTGACATGGCGTCAGGGCGGCATCAAGGGAGGCCGATTCGTGTTGGAGCGTGGCTGAGACTCATCGCACGGGGGAACGGACGATCGTCCGTGGTGTGAGCTTGGAGGGCGTGTGACCATCACCGCCGGTACCGCGCAGAGTCCTGAGGCGGGATCCCGGACCGAAGCCGGAACACGCCACGCGACGGCCGTACGACCAGTCGGGAAGCCCGGCCCGCGGCCACGAGGGAGGCAGCTGCCGGGCCGCCCGCGCCTGGACGCCCTGAAGCAGCGGCTGCGGCGTCGCTGGGCGACCCTGCCGGCCAGGCTGCGTCTGGCACGTACGGGGATTGTGCTGCTCACGGCCGCGCTCGGGCTGCTGCTGCTACTGGCTGGGCTCGCCGTCTCCGATACATGGCACACCGTTGCGGGACGCGACGCCCCGCGCACCACCAGCGCCGCCGGTCTCGGTCTCGCGCTCAACGACATGGACGCGCAGGCTGCCAACATTCTGCTGTCCAGCGGGGACGGGGGCGCGGGCCGCATGGAGGTCCCGTACGACAAGGCCACCGGCTTCTACGACTCAGCTCGTCGCACGGTCAGCCGCGAACTGCGTACGCTCGCCGTGGCCGCCGAGGGCGACGCGCAGTCCGAGCGCACCGTCGAGGCGTTGACCGAGAACTTCGCCCGCTACCAGGAGCTGATCGGTCGCGCGCTGGAGAACGACGGCCGCTCGGGCGGCAAGGCCGCGGCCCTGGACGACTACCAGTCGGCCACCCGCCTGCTCGGCAGCCATATCCGGCCCGAATCACAGGCGTTGATCGCCGCCAACAACGAGGCGTACGAAGCCGAGTACGACGCCGCACGCTCCCGGCTCGACGCCGAACTGATCGCTGCGGTCGTGCTCGGCCTGCTGCTCCTCGCCGCTCTCGTCGTATTGCAGTGGTATCTCGCGAAGCAGTTCCACCGGATTCTCAACCCGGCACTCCTGGCCGGCACGCTCTGCGCCTTCCTCGCGTTCGCCCTGGGCGGCCAGGCACTTGCCGCCTCCTCCGATCATCTGCGCGGCGCCCGCCGTGACGCCTTCGACTCTGTCGTCGCGCTGTCCCGGGCACGCGCCATCGCCTACGACGGGAACGCCGACGAAAGCCGCTACCTCCTCTTCAGGCAGGAGCGGACCGCCTACGAGCAGTCCTTCCTCGACAAGTCACAGCAGCTGTACGGCATCGAGGGGGCGACCCTCGCGACGTACGACACAGGCGTGGACGAGACTTGGGCCGCCTACCGCACCGACCATGCCGATCTGCGCTTCACCGGTGAGTTCCGGCGCGAGCTCGACAACATCACTTTCCCTGGCGAACGCACCGCCGCCGAGCGGACCGTCGAGGCGTACGCCGTCTACCAGCGCGACGACCGCACCATCCGCCGTCTGATCGCGGAGGGCAAGGAGAAGGAGGCCATCGCCTTCTGCATCAGCTGGGACCCGGGCAAGTCCAACGCCCACTTCGGCGCCTGGATGGCCGCACTCGACCAGGTCACCGACATCAACCGGACCCAATTCGCGGCATCGGTGCGCGAGGGCAGGGGTGCTGTCTCCGGCCTGCTGCCCGGGGCCGGCGGCGCTCTCGTGGCGGCCGCGGCGCTGACCGTACTCGGTCTGCGCCCGCGGCTGGCCGAGTTCCGTGCCTGAGCGGGCGGGGTGATGTCCTCGTGTCAGGGAGTCGTCAAGGTCCGCGGGACCGGCAGCCCGGACGGGGTTCCCGGGCGGACGCTTTCCTTGTGAGCGCTGAGAATGCAGTCGGTCTTGTCATCGCTGTCGGCCTCGTCGGGTACCTGGTGGCGGCGCTGATCTTCCCGGAGAAGTTCTGAAGCCCCAAGACGCGAGGTGGGCCATGAGAACTCCGCTTCGTGACACGGTCGCGCTGGGTGCCGCCCTGCTCGCCCCGCCCGCGGTGGCTGCTGTCCTGGTGCCTTTCCGTGATGACGCGACGAACGCGACCCTGGCACTGATCCTTGTCGTGGTCGTGGTGGCGGTCGCCGCGATTGGCAACCGCACGGCGGGAGCCCTCGCGGCGCTGTCGGCGGCCGCCTGGTTCGACTTCTTCCTCACCCGGCCGTACCAGCAGTTCACCATCAACGATGCCGACGACATCGAGACGGCCGTCCTGCTGCTGGTCGTGGGCATCGTGGTGTCGCAGCTCGCCGCACGCGCCCGGAAACTCCAGGTGATCGCGGTGACCGACGCCGGTCAGCTGGCCCGTCTCCATGAGACCGCCCAGCTCGTCCAGGCCTCCGGGTCTCCCGACAAGGTCGTCGATCATGTGCGGCGCCAGCTCGTCGACGTACTGGAGCTGCGGGGCTGCCGCTTCGAGTACGACAGTCTGCTCGGGCAGCCGCCGCGGCTGGAGCAGGACGGCGGCATGGTCGTGGCGCGCAAGCACTGGGACGTCGAGCGGCGCGGCTGGCCGGAAGGCGAGATCGAGCTCCGCGTCTTCGGCAACGGCCACTACCGCGGCCGGTTCATGCTGCGGCCCGGCCCCGGGTCCGTCCCCTCTCTCCAGGCGCGGCTGGTCGCCGTGACCCTCGCCGACCAGACCGGCGCGGCCCTGAACACGGCAGGCCCTGTGCTGGAGCACTGACCTCCTGGGCCTTCCGGCCCCCTGACGTGTGTCGGATGACCGGAAAGGACGTCGTCGGCGGGCCACGGGTCCCATTCCGGGGTGTGACGGGCCTGTATTTCCAGTGGTCGGGGTCCGAGCGCGTAAGAGCTCCGTCAAGAGCGCTCCAATGGCCGTAAGAGGCCCGTCAACGGAACGCATATGCGCTGGGCGGGGCGCTTTCCTGGTCAGGTCCGTTCAATACGAATCTCTTCCAGGAGCTCACGATGGCCGACGTGGCCTTCGTCGTCACCACGATCGCGGTCTTCGCGCTGGTGGCCTTCATCGCCAAGGGGGTGGCAAAGCTGTGACTGCCGAGAACATTGTCGGGCTGATCGTGGCCGTCGCCCTGCTGGGCTACCTCGTCCTCGCCCTTGTGTACCCGGAGAGGTTCTGAGCACAGATATGAGCCCCGAACTCGCCGGTGTGCTCCAGCTGCTCGCGCTGATCGCAGCGCTCGCGCTGGCATACCGCCCGCTGGGCGACTACATGGCCCGCGTCTACTCCTCGACCAGGCACCTGCGGGTGGAGAAGTGGATATACAAGGCCATCGGCGCCAACCCCAATGCCGAGATGCGCTGGCCCGCCTATCTGCGCGGCGTCCTCGCCTTCTCCGCGGTCAGTGTCCTGTTCCTCTATCTGCTTCAGCGGCTCCAGGGTTCCCTGCCCGGCTCGCTCGGCTTCTCCTCCATCGACCCGGACCAGGCGTTCAACACCGCCGCGTCGTTCGTGTCGAACACCAACTGGCAGTCGTACTACGGCGAGCAGGCCATGGGCCACGTCGTGCAGACCGGCGGCCTGGCGGTGCAGAACTTCGTCTCCGCCGCGGTGGGTATCGCGGTGGCGGTGGCTCTGGTGCGGGGCTTCGCCCGCTCGCGGACCGGTGAGCTGGGCAACTTCTGGGCGGACCTGGTGCGCGGCACGGTCCGCATCCTGATCCCGCTCTCGGTGATCGGCGCGATCGTACTTGTCGCCTGTGGCGCGATCCAGAACTTCGCCGGGATCCACGAGGTCGGCCAGTTCATGGGCGGCTCGCAGCAGTGGAACGGTGGCGCGGTCGCCTCGCAGGAGGCGATCAAGGAGATCGGCACCAACGGTGGCGGTTACTTCAACGCCAACTCGGCGCACCCCTTCGAGAACCCCAACGCCTTCTCGAACCTGTTCGAGATCTTCCTCATCCTGCTCATCCCGTTCGCGCTGACCCGCACGTTCGGCAGGATGGTCGGCTCGATCAAGCAGGGTTACGCGATCCTCGCCACGATGGTCACCATCTGGGTCGGCTTCGTGCTGCTCATGATGTGGACGGAGTTCGCACACCACGGTCCGGCGTTCGAGGTCGCGGGCGGTGCGCTGGAGGGCAAGGAGACCCGCTTCGGCGTCGGTGCCTCGTCGATCTTCTCGATCTCCACGACGCTCACCTCGACCGGCGCGGTCGACTCCTTCCACTCGTCCAACACCGGTCTGGGCGGCGGGCTCAACCTGCTGGGTATGCAGCTGGGCGAGATCGCGCCCGGTGGTGTCGGCTCCGGCCTCTACGGCATGCTGATCATGGCGATCATCGCGGTGTTCATCGCGGGCCTGATGGTGGGCCGTACGCCCGAGTACCTCGGGAAGAAGATCGGCACCCGTGAGATCAAGCTGGCGGCCTGCTACATCCTCATCACCCCGGCGCTGGTGCTCTGCTTCACCGCCGCGGCGATGGCGCTGCCGACCCCAGTGAACTCGATGACCAACAGCGGTGCGCACGGCTTCTCCGAGATCCTCTACGCCTACACCTCGGCCGGCAACAACAACGGCTCGGCCTTCGCCGGTCTGAACGCGGACACGCAGTGGTTCAACACCACCCTCGGTCTGGCGATGCTGCTCGGCCGGTTCCTGCCGATGGTGTTCGTGCTGGCGCTGGCGGGCTCGCTCGCCGAGCAGAAGCCGGTCCCGGAGACCGCCGGCACCCTGCGGACCAACAAGCCGCTCTTCACCGGGCTGCTGGTCGGCACGATCCTGATCATCACCGGTCTGACCTACTTCCCGGCCCTGGCGCTGGGTCCGCTCGCCGAAGGGCTGGCGTCATGACCACCAACGTAAAGAAGCAAGAGGAGCCCGGCTCCATGTCCACTGTCACTCCGACCCGGGCGCCGCACTCCGATGTACCGACCGGTCACAAGACCGAGCCCGGCCGCGTCGGCGGGGGTCTCTTCGACCCCAAGCAGCTGCTCAAGTCCTTCCCGGACGCGGTCAGGAAGCTCGACCCGCGGGTGATGATCAAGTCGCCCGTGATGTTTGTGGTCCTGGTCGGCTCCGTGCTGACCACCATCTTCGCGATCAAGGACACGACCGACTGGTTCGGCTGGGCGATCGCCGCCTGGCTGTGGCTGACCACGATCTTCGCCAATCTGGCGGAGGCGGTGGCCGAGGGCCGCGGCAAGGCGCAGGCGGACACCCTGCGCAAGGCCAAGACCGACACGGTCGCCCGCCGCCTGTCCAAGGACGGCAAGACCGAGGAGCGGGTGCCCGGTACCGACCTGCGCATCGGAGACCTGGTGGTCTGCGAGGCGGGCGACATCATCCCCGGCGACGGAGACGTCGTCGAGGGTGTGGCCTCCGTCGACGAGTCGGCCATCACCGGCGAGTCCGCTCCGGTCATCCGGGAGTCGGGCGGCGACCGGTCCGCGGTCACGGGCGGTACGAAGGTGCTGTCGGACCGGATCGTCATCAAGATCACGACGAAGCCGGGCGAGACCTTCATCGACCGCATGATCAACCTGGTCGAGGGCGCTGCCCGGCAGAAGACGCCCAACGAGATCGCGCTCAACATCCTGCTCGCGTCCCTCACGATCGTCTTCCTGCTCGCGGTCGTCACCCTGCAGCCGTTCGCCAAGTACGCGCACGCCGAACAGACCATGATCGTGCTGGTCGCGCTGCTGGTCTGCCTGATCCCGACGACTATTGGCGCGCTGCTCTCGGCGATCGGCATCGCTGGCATGGACCGGCTCGTGCAGCGCAATGTGCTCGCGATGTCCGGCCGGGCCGTCGAGGCCGCCGGTGACGTCTCCACGCTGCTGCTCGACAAGACCGGCACCATCACGCTCGGTAATCGCCAGGCGGCCGAGTTCGTACCGGTGCAGGGTGTCACCGAGGCCGAGCTGGCGGATGCCGCCCAGCTGTCCTCGCTCGCCGACGAGACTCCCGAGGGCCGTTCCATCGTGGTCCTGGCGAAGGAGAAGTACGGCCTGCGCGAGCGTCACCAGGGCGAGCTGGAGCATGCGGAGTGGGTGCCCTTCACTGCCCAGACCCGCATGAGCGGGGTGGACCTCTCCGAGAACGGTGAGGCCCGCAAGGTCCGCAAGGGCGCGACCGGTTCGGTGCTCACGTGGGTCAGGGAGCACGGCGGCCAGGTGGCCGACGACGCCGACCGGGCCGCCAACACGATCTCTCAGGCCGGCGGCACTCCGCTGCTGGTCGCGGTCGAGGACGATAAGGGCGCCCGTGTGCTGGGTGTCATCCACCTCAAGGACGTCGTCAAGGACGGCATGCGCGAGCGGTTCGACGAGCTGCGCCGCATGGGCATCAAGACCGTCATGATCACGGGCGACAACCCGCTGACCGCCAAGGCGATCGCGGAGGAGGCGGGCGTGGACGACTTCCTCGCCGAGGCCACCCCCGAGGACAAGATGGCGCTCATCAAGCGCGAGCAGGCCGGTGGCAAGCTCGTCGCGATGACCGGTGACGGCACCAACGACGCTCCGGCGCTCGCCCAGGCGGATGTCGGCGTTGCGATGAACACCGGTACCTCGGCCGCCAAGGAGGCCGGGAACATGGTGGACCTCGACTCCAACCCGACCAAGCTGATCGAGATCGTCGAGATCGGCAAGCAACTCCTCATCACCCGGGGCGCGTTGACGACCTTCTCGATCGCCAACGACGTCGCGAAGTACTTCGCGATCATCCCGGCGATGTTCGCGGTGGTCTACCCGGGCCTGGACAAGCTCAACATCATGAACCTGTCCTCCCCGGAGTCCGCGATCCTGTCCGCCGTCATCTTCAACGCGCTGATCATCATCGCGCTGGTGCCGCTCGCCCTGAAGGGCGTGCAGTACCGGCCGACCAGCGCGGACAAGATGCTCCGCCGCAACATCGGGATCTACGGGCTGGGCGGCCTGATCGCCCCGTTCATCGGCATCAAGCTCATCGACCTGCTCATCTCCCTCATCCCCGGAATCGGCTGACTGTCATGAACAACTCTGTAGGCAGCACCGCACGGTTGATCGGGGCCGGGCTCCGGGCCCTGCTCGTCCTGACCGTCATCTGCGGCGTCATCTACCCGCTCGCCGTCACCGGTGTCGCGCAGGCCCTGTTCAACGACAAGGCCAACGGCTCCGAGATCAAGTCCGGCGGCAAGGTGGTCGGCTCCGAGCTGATCGGGCAGACGTACAACCAGCCGAAGAAGGACCCCAACGACGCGGAGGAGGCCGCGGTCCTGGACCTGAAGTGGTTCCAGCCGCGCCCGTCCAACGGCCTCGCCACCAACAGCGTCAACACGCAGTACTCGATCATCCTGTCCGGCGCGACCAACCGGTCCGGCGACAACGGCGCGAAGGACGGCCGCTGCCCGACGGACCCGAAGAAGATGGCGGAAGGCAGTCTCTGCGCCCAGGTCGTCACCGCCCAGGACGCCGTGATCGCGGACAACTCCACCGCCACCTACAAGGTCAAGCCCTCGGACGTGCCGGCCGACGCCGTCACCTCCTCCGGCTCCGGCCTGGACCCCGACATCTCCCCGGCGTACGCAAAGCTCCAGATCCACCGCGTCGCCGAGAAGAACCACCTCTCCGTCGCCGAGGTCGACAAGCTCGTCAAGGAGCACACCGACGGCCGGATCCTCGGCTTCATGGGTGAGTCGACGGTGAACGTCCTTCAGCTCAATATCGCGCTCAAGGAACTCATCGAGAAGTGATCTTGTTATGGCAGCAGGCGGGAGTCCGAGGCCACAGGGTTCTCCTGGGGTCGCCGGCTCCCGCCTCGGTCCAGGACCGCACAACCCTCGCGCACAGAAAGGCGGCACGCCGATGACCCGGGTGCTTGTGGTGGAGGACGAACCGCAGCTCGTACGGGCTCTCGAGATCAATCTGAGAGCACGCAAGTACGAGGTGGACTCCGCGCCCGACGGGGAAACGGCCCTTCGGCTCGCCGCCGCGCGCCGCCCGGACGTCGTACTGCTGGACCTCGGGCTGCCCGACATGGACGGCACCGACGTGATCAAGGGCCTTCGCGGCTGGACCCGGGTGCCGATCCTGGTGGTCTCCGCCCGCCGGACCTCGGACGAGAAGGTCGAAGCACTCGACGCGGGCGCCGACGACTACGTCACGAAGCCCTTCAGCATGGACGAGCTGCTGGCCCGGCTGCGGGCCGCATCCCGCCGAACAGCCACTGCGACGCCCACCGACGAGTCGGTGATCGTCACGACGGAGGACTTCACCGTCGATCTCCTGGCGAAGAAGGTCAAGCGTGACGGGTGCGACGTCCGCCTCACCCCGACCGAATGGCACCTGCTGGAAATCCTCATCCACAATCGCGGGAGACTTGTCACCCAGAAGCACCTCCTGCAAGAAGTGTGGGGCCCGGCCTACGGCACGCAGGCCAACTACCTCCGCGTCTACATGGCCCAGCTGAGGCGCAAACTCGAAGCAGACCCTTCACATCCCAGGTATCTCATCACCGCTCCGGGCATGGGCTACCGCTTCGAGATGTGAAGTGTCCCCACAACCATGAAGATCGGAACAATGGCACGCGGCAAGCTTCGGATCTACCTCGGCGCGGCACCGGGCGTCGGCAAGACGTACGCGATGCTCGCCGAGGCGCACCGCCGTATCGAACGCGGCACCGACTGCGTGGTCGCCTTCGTGGAGCACCACGACCGGCCGCGCACCGAAGTGATGCTGCACGGCCTGGAACAGATCGAGCGGCGTGAGATCGAGTACCGGGACACAGTCTTCACCGAGATGGACGTGGACGCGGTCCTGGAACGCCACCCGGCCGTCGCCCTCGTCGACGAACTCGCGCACACCAACGTCCCCGGCTCCCGCAACGCCAAGCGCTGGCGAGATGTCGAGGAGCTCCTCGATGCGGGTATCGACGTCGTCTCCACGGTGAACATCCAGCACCTGGAGTCGCTCGGTGACGTGGTCGAGTCCATAACCGGCGTACGGCAGCGGGAGACCGTACCCGACGAGGTGGTCCGCCGGGCCGACCAGATCGAGCTGGTCGACATGTCCCCGCAGGCGCTGCGCCGCCGGATGGCTCACGGAAACATCTACAAGCCGGACAAGCTCGACGCGGCCCTCTCCAACTACTTCCGCCCGGGAAATCTCACCGCCCTGCGTGAGCTGGCGCTGCTCTGGGTCGCGGACCGGGTCGACGAGTATCTCCGCGAGTACCGGGGCGAGCACAACATCCGCTCCACCTGGCAGGCCCGTGAGCGGATCGTCGTCGGACTCACCGGCGGCCCCGAGGGCCGCACTCTCATCCGCCGTGCCGCCCGGCTGGCGGAGAAGGGTGCCGGCGGCGAGGTTCTGGCGGTCTACATCGCCCGCAGCGACGGGCTGACCTCCGCGTCGCCGAAGGAGCTGGCGGTCCAGCGCACGCTCGTCGAGGACCTCGGCGGCACCTTCCACCACGTCATAGGGGAGGATGTCCCGTCCGCCCTGCTGGAGTTCGCGCGCGGGGTGAACGCCACCCAGATCGTGCTCGGCGTCAGCCGCCGCAGGACGTGGCAGTACATCCTCGGCCCCGGCGTCAGCGCCACCGTCGCCCGGGACTCGGGACCCGATCTCGACGTCCACATCGTCACCCACGAAGCGGTGGCGCAGGGACGCGGCCTGCCGGTCGCACGCGGGGCGCGGCTCGGCCGCTCCAGGATCATCTGGGGCTGGCTGGTGGGCGTGGCCGGCCCCGCCCTGCTGACGGTGCTGCTGACCAATGTGGATGCGGACCTCGGCCTCGCCAACGACATGCTGCTCTTCCTGGCGCTGACCGTGGCCGCGGCCATGGTCGGCGGGCTGCTGCCGGCGCTGGCCTCCGCGGCCTTCGGCTCGCTGCTGCTGAACTACTACTTCACCCCGCCGCTGCATCGGCTGACCATCGCCGACCCCAAGAACATCGTCGCCATCGTGATCTTCGTCGCGGTGGCGATCTCGGTGGCCTCCGTCGTCGACCTGGCCGCACGCCGCACCCACCAGGCCGCGCGGCTGCGTGCCGAGTCCGAGATCCTCTCCTTCCTGGCCGGCAGTGTGCTGCGCGGCGACACGAGCCTGGAGGCACTGCTGGAGCGGGTACGGGAGACCTTCGGCATGGAGTCGGTGGCGCTGCTGGAGCGGGAGAGCGACATCGCGCCATGGACCTGCACCGGGAGCGTCGGCCCCCGCGCGGTCATACGGCCGGAGGACGCGGACGTCGACATGCCCGTCGGCGACCACCTGGCGCTGGCCCTCTCGGGCCGGGTCCTGCCCGCCGAGGACCGCCGCGTGCTCTCCGCCTTCGCCGCCCAGGCCGCCGTCGTACTGGACCGCCAGCGCCTGGTCGGCGAGGCGGCGCAGGCCCGCGAGCTGGCCGAGGGCAACCGCATCCGCACCGCCCTGCTGGCCGCCGTCAGCCACGACCTGCGTACCCCACTGGCGAGCATCAAGGCGTCGGTCACCTCCCTGCGCTCGGACGACGTCGAGTGGTCCGAGGAGGACGAGGCGGAGCTCCTCGAAGCCATCGAGGACGGCGCCGATCGGCTCGACCATCTCGTCGGCAACCTGCTCGACATGTCCCGGCTGCAGACTGGCACCGTCGCCCCGCTGATCCGGGTGACCGACCTCGACGAGGTTGTCCCGATGGCGCTCGTCGGAGTGCCTGTGGAGAGCGTCGAACTGGATATCCCGGAGACGCTGCCGATGGTGGCTGTCGACCGGGGCCTGCTGGAGCGGGCCGTCGCAAACCTCGTTGAGAACGCCGTCAAGTACAGCCCCGACGCCACACCGGTCGCCGTGTCGGCGAGCGCGCTGGGCGACCGGGTCGAACTGCGGGTCGCGGACCGCGGACCCGGCGTCCCCGATGACGCAAAAGAGCGGATTTTTGAGCCGTTCCAGCGCTACGGTGACGCTCCACGCGGTGCCGGAGTGGGCCTCGGCCTCGCGGTCGCGCGCGGCTTCGTCGAGGCCATGGGCGGCACCCTCACCGCCGAGGACACCCCCGGCGGCGGCATGACAATGGTCCTCACCCTCGGCGCGGCGCCCGGCCTCGCTCCGGTCAGCCCCGAACTTCCCGCCTGGGGCACCTCATGACCGGGCGGACCAGTGCAGAGACGACAGTGGAGAAAGGCAGGCTGGCAATGACCCGGGTGCTCGTGGTCGACGACGAGCCGCAGATCGTACGCGCCCTTGTGATCAATCTGAAGGCGCGCAAGTACGAGGTGGACGCGGCTGCCGACGGTGCGACCGCGCTCAAGCTGGCGGCGGCCCGCCACCCCGATGCCGTCGTGCTCGACCTGGGTCTGCCCGACATGGACGGCGTTGAGGTGATCAGGGGTCTGCGCGGCTGGACCCGGGTCCCGATCCTGGTCCTGTCCGCCCGGCACACCTCCGACGAAAAGGTCGAGGCGCTGGACGCAGGCGCCGACGACTACGTCACCAAGCCCTTCGGTATGGACGAGCTGCTGGCCCGGCTGCGCGCCGCGGTCCGCAGGGCCGAGCCGGTCGGCGGCGGGGACGACGATGTGGTGATCGTCGAGACGGAGGGTTTCGCCGTCGATCTCGCGGCGAAGAAGGTGCAGCGGGACGGGCGCGATGTGCGGCTGACGCCGACCGAATGGCATCTGCTTGAGGTGCTGGTACGCAACGCCGGGCGGCTGGTGAGCCAGAAGCAGCTGCTCCAGGAGGTCTGGGGCCCCTCGTACGGCACCGAGACCAACTATCTGCGGGTCTACATGGCCCAGCTGCGGCGCAAGCTGGAGGCCGATCCTTCGCACCCGAAGCACTTTGTGACCGAGCCGGGCATGGGATACCGCTTCGAGCGCTGATGCCAGGCTGTTGCCCGCGGTCAGCCGACGTGGACGCGGGGGCGCTTCGACCGGATGGGCTCGGCCTCGCGCAGGACTTCGCGTGTGACCGGGGCGACTTCTCCCTGGCCGAAGAGGAAGAAGCGGAGGAAGTTGGTGAAGGGGTTGCCCTCGGTCCATTCGAAGTAGATGTGCGGGCGCTGCCCGGTGGTGTTGCGGACGTGCAGGAGCAGGGCAGCCAGGGCGTTGGGGATGGAGGAGGACTCCAGGGTCAGGACCCGGTAGCGGCCGTGCAGCACTTCGCCGCGTACGTTCAGACCGGCCTCGAACTCCGAGGGGTCGAGGACGGTGACCTCCACGAAGACGAAGTCGTCCTGGGCCGGGACGTCGTTGTCCGCCCGGATCTGCTCGATCTTCTCGCGGTACTCGGTGATGTCGCGGTTGTCGGGTTCGTTGGCGATGAACCTGATCCTGCGGCTGGCGATGTCCCGTACGAACCGCTCGGCCATGTCGTCCAGGGTCACGCTGGTGACCCGCAGCTCGAAGGCGCGGGCGAGCCGGGACAGGAGCGAGACGAGGATGATCCCCGCGATGAAGCAGGCGCCGATCTTCACACCGTCGGGCCGCTCGATGACGTTGACCACGGTGGTGTAGAGGAAGACCGCGGAGATGACGGCGAAGCCGATGGTCCAGTTGCGCTGCCCGGCACGGCGGGCAGCGATGGTCACCGCGATGGCCGCGGAACAGATCAGCACCAGCACGCCGGTGGCGTAGGCACCGCCCTGGGCGTCGACGTCGGCGTCGAAGATCCAGGTGACCAGGAACGCCACCAGGATGAAGACGATCACCATCGGGCGCACGGCGCGCGCCCAGTGCGGGGCCATGCCGTAGCGGGGCAGGTAGCGCGGCATCAGGTTGAGCAGTCCGGCCATGGCGGAGGCACCGGCGAACCACAGGATGGCGATGGTCGCGACGTCGTAGACGGTGCCGAAGCCACCTCCGAGGTACTCGTGCGCCAGATACGCGAGCGCGCGCCCGTTGGCCTCGCCGCCCGGCTCGAACTCCTTCTCCGGGATGAGGAGGGTGGTGATGAAACTGGTGGCGATCAGGAACACGCTCATGATCAGCGCGGCGGTGGTCAGCAGCGTCTTCGTGCCGCGGATACGCCCTGCGGGCTTCTCCTCGGTGTCGCCGGCGTCGCCCTCGACGTGCGGCATGACCGCCACGCCGGTCTCGAAGCCGGACAGGCCCAGCGCCAGCTTGGGAAAGACCAGCAGCGCCACCCCGACCATGGCCACAACGTTTCCGTGCTCGGCGGTCAGGGCGCTGGACCAGTCGGTGACCACGTGCGCGGCGGTGGCGACGTGCCACAGGCCCACGACCACGACGACCGCGTTGAGGGCCAGATACAGGCCGACCAGGACGACGGCTACGCCGATCGCCTCCAGGAAGCCCTTGAGGAACACCGCCCCCAGCAGGGCGACGAGCACCAGCGTGACGACCAACTGCTGCCCCTGCAGCACGCTGGGCACATGCGGATTCTCCACCAGGTGCGTGGAGGCGTCCGCCGCCGACAGGGTGATGGTGATCAGGAAGTCGGTGGCCGCGAAGCCGAGCAGGGTCAGAACGAACAGCTTGCCCTTCCAGAACGACAACAAGCGCTCCAGCATGGCGATCGAGCCCTCGCCGTGCGGGCTCTCCTCCGCCACCCGCCGGTACACCGGCAGCGCGCCCGCCAGGGTCACGATCACCAGCACGATTGTGGCCACCGGCGACAGCAGCCCGGCCGCGAGCGCGGCGATGCCCGGCTGATAGCCCAGCGTGGAGAAGTAGTCGACGCCGGTCAGGCACATCACCCGCCACCATCGCTGCCCCTTGTGCGCGGGCGCGGGTTCCGTCTCGGCCTGCGGCCCCTGCTGGTGCCTGGCCATGTCGGACAGGCCTTCCAGCATCCACGCGCGCAGGCGCTGCCGTGGGGTGACAGCGGAATCGGAAGCCGTAGGGGTGGGACTGGCCACCGGGTACTCCTGTCGTACGCAAAAGGAATCCGCCGTCGTGGGGACGGCCCGATCAGCGTACGCAACGCGGCCCGAGGGTGATTCGGCTGGTCAGGGTTAGTCGATGTGAGCCTTGGCGCCTCGGCCGGAGCACCTCGCCGCGGCGGTCGGCCGGCCACGGCGCCACACGCGGTCGGCCGCCCCGGCTACTGGGACGGCGCCACCGAACAAGGGCTGCTCGGCGTGCATCTTGCCGAGGCGTGCGGCGGCGCAGGAGGGACGATCCTCGACCTGGCCGTCGTCCTGGAGGAAACGGGGCGCGCGGCGCGAGCGTACGCAAACTCGTCCAGACCCGCCCACCAGCAGAAGGTCGCCAGCTGGGTCTCGAACTGCTCGGCCCCGAGGGCGCGTTGCGAGAACGAGCCGGTGGGCGGGCTGTGCACGGCTTTCTCATGTCGCGCTGTCTGACCATCGCGGGCGGCACCACACAGGTTCAGCTCAACGTCGTCGCGGAACGGATTCTGGGGCTGCCGCGGGACTGAACAGGGCCGTCACCCCGCGATGTGCGGGGTGACAGCCCTCGGTCGTCGGGTCGCGCCGGCATTGCTCAGAGGCGGACGAGGGCCGGGGCTCCGGGGGCGCGCAGGGTGTTGTGGCGGGCGCGGCCGGACTTGGCGAGCAGGGTGAGGGTGCGGGACAGAAGCATGCCCATGGCGAGGAAGATCAGGGAGTCGGTCAGGGCGTCGGGGGTGATGCGGTGGGTGGCGAGCCAGTGGCCGAGCTGGGTGGGAAAGACGTGGACGGAGGCGTAGGCGAAGTACAGGCGGGCGCCGATCACGGCGGCCCACAGAGCCGCGTAGGCCGCGCCGGCGCGGGAGAAGGCGCTGGACTTGGCGGTGTCGTACTCGACGGGCATCAACGCGGCTGCCAGCAGGCCCAGCAGGATGCCCGTGGCGGCACCGGTGATCTCCAGGGTGAGTCCGTTCCCCGAAGTGGCTCCGTTCTTGATGAAGACCGGGATGACGGCACCGGCCAGCAGGAGAGGTCGGGCCAGACGGAACCAGCCGATCTTGCGCCGCCCGAGGTCGGATTCCAGGACGGCGGTCAGGACTGCGAGGTTGATGATCCAGACGCTGGCGCTCATGGCGGCTTCCTCCGGGTTGTCGGGGGTGGTGGGCTCATGGGTGGTGGAACGCCTCCCACGCTAGGAATCGGCATGGCTCCGGGGCGTCGAACCGGGGGTGGAAGGGGGGTTGACGGCGGGTGGAGGCGCCAGCCTCAACCCAGGGCACAACCAGCAGTTGACGCCGGTCCACCCACCGCGTTCCTACGTTCGTCGTGTGCCGCTCGGCCACACGGGCAGGGCGCAACGATCAGGACGGAAGTGAGCCGCGATGGATGCTGCACGGATCGCCTTGGTGGCCGTACTCGTTGGCTTCGTCGTCGTCAGACGGTTGCGGGGAGAGGCGGTGGTCGCCAAGCGGATGTCCACGGTGCCGCTGGCGCTGACCGCGGTCGGTGCCGCCGACCTCAGACGCGCTTCGGAGGCGCTCAGTGCAACGGACGTCGGCATGCTGGTACTGATGTGCGCCGTGGCGCTGCTCCTGGGGGCGGCGCGGGCCACGACGATCGAACTGTCCGGGCGGGACGGCCGGCTGTGGCAGCGCTACCGCTGGTCGACGCTGGCCATCTGGGCCGCGTTGGTGGCCGCGCGCGTCGGGCTGGGACTGGCCGCGCACGCAGCGGGGGCCGACGCCGTCACGGGCACCAGTAGCCTGCTGCTCACGTTGGGGCTCACGCTGGGGGCGGAGGCGGTCGTGGTGACCCGCCGGGCGGCCGTCGCGGGCCTGCCCCCGGCCACTGCCGCGCCCGGGCGGTAGCGGGCGGACTTCCCCGACACGTCATCCCCATCATGGAGAGCGGCCACGATGTCAGTGCCTTTGACGACCATCCGAGAGCGTCCCGCGTTCGTCTGGGGAATCCGGGCGATGCGGGTCGCGGGCCTGGTGGCTCTGCTGGCGACCACTTCCGCCGCGCAGCCGCACCCCGGGTGGCACGGCCGTCAACTGGCCATCAGCTGCGCCTTGATCGTGGCAGCGGTGGGCTGGGTCGGCTGGCTGCTCAACGAGCGGCACATGCGTGTGACGACGGCCGCACTCGCCACCATGGCGCTGTCCGGCGGGCTGCTCGGTGGGCTGACGCCGCACAGCCCGGCCATCGCGGTTGCCGCCGTCGCCGCCCTCGCCGCAGGAGGCGTCCTGAAGACGGAGGTGTCCATCGCCATCGCCGTCGGGGCTGCACTCGCGCTCACCGCCTCGGTGCTGACGGTGGGCGGCAGCACCGCGACGATGCTCGGCTATCTCGTCCTGATCGGCGCCGGACTGGGCGCGGGATTCATCCGCCTGGGTTACACCCAACGCGCCGACCAGGCCGAACTTCTCCTCGCCCAGACCCAGCGGGCGCGGCAGGCCGAGGCCCACGCCGCCGCTCTGGCGGAACGCACCCGCATCGCCCGCGAGATCCACGACATCCTCGCCCACACGCTGGGCGGCCTGGCCCTGCAACTGGAGGCCGCCCGCGCCCTGCTGGCCGCGGACTCCCTGCCCTCGGGCGATCCGAGCCTCGCCAAGGCCATCGGCTGCGTCGACAGCGCAGGGCAGTTGACCCGGGAGGGGCTGAGCGAGACCCGCCGGGCCGTCCACGCGCTGCGTGAGGACACCACCTCCCTGCCCGACCTGCTCACCGCGCTGATCGGCACCCGCCGGAGCGCGGACGAGAAGGTCCGGCTGAGCCTGCACATCAGTGGAACCTGGCGGCGTATCGAGGCGGACGCGACGCTCGCCCTGTACCGCACCGCCCAGGAAGCCCTCAGCAATGCCGCCAAGCATGCCCCCGGCCAACCCGTCGCCCTCACCTTGGACTACGCGCCGGACCGCGTCCGGCTCACCGCCGTCAACCCACTTCCCGACACGACCACGCCCAGGCCGCTCGGCACGACCGGCGGCGGCTGGGGACTGACCGGGCTGCGCGAGCGGGCCGAGCTGACCGGCGGCACACTCACCGCTGGGGCAACCGACGGCGGTTGGCGCGTATGCGTCACCATTCCCACGTGAGCAGCCACGAAGAGGACCCGATGAACCCACCGATCCGCGTCGTGATCGCGGACGACCAGTCCACCGTGCGCGAGGGCCTGGCCCTGCTCCTGGGCACGGTGCCCGGCCTCGTGGTCGTCGGAGCGGCAGCGGACGGGACAGCCGCCGTCGAACTCGTCACAGCGACTTCCCCGGACGTGGTCCTGATCGACCTGAACATGCCGCGCTGCGACGGGATCGCCGCCACCGCCCGGATCGTGGCCGAGCACCCCGCCACCCGGGTTGTGGTGCTGACCACCTATGCGGACGACACCTCCATCGTGGGCGCACTTCAGGCCGGAGCCCTGGGTTATCTGACCAAGGACGCCACCCGCGCCGACATCGAACGCGCCGTCAAGGCGGCCGCCGCGGGCCAGGCCGTACTCGACCCGCACGTCCAGCAACGCCTCGTCGCCGCGGCCACCGGCACTGCCCCCACCGCGTCCGACGGGTCGGCGGGCTCGGACAGTCTTACCGCCCGCGAGAGCGAGGTCCTGCGGCTGATCGCCGCTGGCTGCTCCAACCGCGAGATCGCCCGCACGCTCGTCGTCAGCGACGCCACGGTCAAGACCCACATCAACCGGATCTTCACCAAGACCGGAAGCCACGACCGCGCCCAGGCCGTCCGCTACGCCTACACCCATGGCTACGCCGAACCCGGCCCCGGTGCCTGACGCGGTCACCCGGGCAAGGCACGCGGCCTTCCGTCGGCTGCCCGGTCCTGTCACTATCTGACGCATCGTCAGATAGTGACAGAGGGGCGGCATCATGAAGGCGTACATCGTCGGCGTCGGTACGACGAAGTTCGAGAAGCCGGAGACCCGCGACTGGCAGTACTGGGACATGGCGAAGGAGTCGGGGACGCAGGCGCTCGCCGATGCGGGGATCTCGTACGACCTCGTCGAGCAGGTGCCCGTCGGCTACTGCTTCCAGGCCTCGACGGCGGGCCAGCGGGCCGCGTACGAACTGGGTCTGACCGGCGTGCCCGTCTACAACGTCAACAACAACTGCGCGACGGGCTCGACGGCGCTGATGATGGCGCGGCAGTTCGTCGAGGGCGGTATCAGCGACTGCGTACTGGCGCTGGGCTTCGAGAAGATGACCCGCGGGGCGCTCGGCGCGGGCTCCGACGGGGGAGACTTCAGCGCCTCGCCCGTCGCCCGGCACTACGGGGTGATGGCGGCAGCGCACGGCTTCGAGATGAGTCCGCCCACCGCCCAGATCTTCGGCAACGCCGCCCGCGAGCACATGGAGCGGTACGGGACGACCGAGGCGCAGCTCGCCGCCGTGGGCGCGAAGAACCACCGGCACTCGGCGAACAATCCCGACGCCCAGTTCCAGGACGTCTACTCGGTCGACGAGATCCTGGCCGCCAAGACGATCCACCGGCCGCTGACCAAGCTCCAGTGCTCGCCCACGTCGGACGGCTCGGCCGCCGCCGTCGTCGTCTCCGAACGCTTCCTTGTGAGGCACGGGTTGCACGGGCGCGCGGTGGAGATCGCCGCCCAGGCCATGACCACCGACACCGAGGAGTCCTTCGCCTCCGGTTCCTGCATCGACGTCGTCGGAAAGCCGATGTCGCGGGCGGCGGCACGGGCCGTGTACGAGAAGTCCGGGCTCGGCATCGAGGACGTCGACGTCGTCGAGCTGCACGACTGCTTCTCCGTCAACGAACTCCTCACCTACGAGGCGCTGGGCATGTGCGACGACGGCGAGTCCGGCAAACTCGTCGAGTCCGGCGCGACGACCTACGGCGGCCGCTGGGTGGTCAACCCCTCGGGCGGCCTGATCTCCAAGGGCCATCCGCTCGGCGCGACCGGTCTTGCCCAGGCGGCGGAACTGGTACGGCAGTTGAGGGACGAGGCGGGTCCGCGGCAGGTGACGGGCGCACGGGTGGGGCTCGCGCACAACATCGGGCTCGGCGGGGCGGCAGTGGTCACCCTGCTGCGGAAGTCCTAGGTCTCCAGGGCTTCCGTCTCGTACACCGAATTCCTGATGTACGGGCCGCCGGGCGGCTGCGACCATGACGCCCATGGTCCAAGCCCGCTCAGACGCCCGCCAGCCCCTCGTACCGACAACCACCGCCCGGCCCGCGCGTACCTGGGCGGTGATCCTTGCCGCGTGCGCCGGGCAGTTCCTCGTCGTGCTCGACGTGTCCGTGGTCAATGTGGCGCTGCCGTCGATGCGCGCGGACCTCGGGCTGACGACGACGGGCCTGCAGTGGGTCCTCAACGCGTACTCCATCGCCTTCGCCGGGTTCATGCTGCTCGGCGGGCGGGCCGCGGACATCTTCGGCCGCAAGCGGATGTTTCTCGTGGGGCTCGGGCTCTTCACGGCCGCGTCCGTCGCGGGCGGGCTCGCCCAGGAGGGCTGGCAGCTGCTCGTCGCCCGGGCCGTCCAGGGGCTCGGTGCGGCGGTGCTCGCGCCGGCGACGCTCACCATCGTGACGGCGGCCGTGCCGCCGGGTCCGGCGCGGACCCGGGCGATCGGCACCTGGACGGCGGTGGGCGCGGCGGGCGGCGCGGCCGGCGGACTCGTCGGCGGGGTCCTCACCGATCTGCTGTCCTGGCGCTGGGTGTTGCTGATCAATGTGCCGGTCGGCGTGCTGGTGCTGGCGGGTGCGACCATGTGGCTCACCGGTGGGGGTACCGGCGGTACCTCGCCCGCGGAAGGACGAGGGGGAGGCCGCAGGCTCGATCTGCCGGGCGCGGTGCTTGTCACGGGCGGCCTCGCGACGGTCGCGTACGGCATCGTGCAGACCGAACAGGCGGGCTGGGCCGCGCCCGCCACGCTGCTGCCGCTGCTCGGCGGGCTCGCTGTGCTCGGGGCGTTCGTGGCCGTGGAGGCGCGCACCGGGGTGCCGCTGATGCCGCTGAAGCTGTTCCGGTCGCGGGCGGTCTCCGCGGCGAACGTGGCCATGCTGGTGTGCGGTTCGGCGTCCTTCGCCATGTGGTTCTTCATGACGGTGTACGCGCAGAACGTGCTGGGCTACACACCTCTGCAAGCCGGCCTGGCGCTCATTCCCAGCTCGGTCAGCGTCATCGTCGGCTCGAAGCTCGCGCCCCGCCTGATGGTGCGGGCCGGTGGCAGGAACGTCGCGGTCATCGGGGCGCTGGTCGCCGCGACCGGGTTCGGCTGGCAGTCCACGATGACCGCGGACGGCACCTATGCCGCCTCGATCCTCGGCCCCGGCATCCTGATGATGGTGGGCGTCGGCCTCGCCGCGACGCCGCTCGCGGCCCTGGCCACCACGGGCGCGGCACCGGGCGACGCGGGCCTCGTCTCGGGGCTGATCAACACCTCCCGCACGATGGGCGGTGCGCTGGGGCTGGCCGTCCTCTCCACGGTTGCGGCGGCCCGCACGGCGGGCGGCACCGACCCGCAGGCGCTGACGGCCGGTTACGCGCTGGCGTTCCGCACGGGGACGGGGGTGCTGCTGGCGGCGGCGGTGCTGATGCTGCTGTGGCTGCCCGGCGCCGCTGCCACGAAGGAATCCGCGCAGGGCACTCCGCCGGGGTGAGGCACTCCGGCGGGGTGAGGCGCTTCGGCGGGGTGAGGCAACGGTTTCGATCCCTCAGGGACTCCAGTGTGTGAGGAGGTGCCCATGGGGGAGAAGCAGACGCTGGACGAGGAGTTCCAGCAATTCGCGGCCGTTCGATGGCCCAAACTGCTGCGCACGGCCTATCTGTTGACGGGGGAGCAGCACGCGGCGGAGGACTTGGTCCAGTCGTCACTGGAGCGGGTCTATGTGGCCTGGCGCAAGGTGAGCGCCGCCGATGACCGGGACGCCTATGTCAGACGGGTCATGGTCAACGCCCATGCCCGCAAGCACCGTAAGCGGCTCAAGGAGTACCTGTCGGCGCACGACGACACCGGAATCGGCTCCGATCTGCCCGAGCGCGGCGACCGGATCGCTCAGGCCGACGACCGGGCGGCGCTGCTGCGCGCACTGGTCCAACTGCCGCCGCGTCAGCGCGAGGCGGTGGTCCTGCGCTACTGGGAGGACCTGAGCGAGGTGCAGGCGGCGGAGTGCATGGGGTGCTCCGTGGGTGCCGTGAAGAGCAATGCAGCCAGGGGGATCGCGAAGTTGCGCGCCATACCCGCCCTGGCGAACGCAGTCGGAAGCCGAGGGACCTGGTGATGGAAGAAGAGCGGCAGAGCGCGTTGGAGATGGAGCTGGGCGTGGCGCTGGCTGAGGCAGCGGACAGCGTATGGATCGGGCCTGTGCCCACCGCGGCGGTGATGGCCGGGGGCCGCCGTCGCAGGGCGCGCCGCCGGGCGGGAGTGGCAGCGCTGGCAGCGCTGGCCGTGCTACTGCCGGCGGGCGGTTTCGCGGTGGCGGTGGCGACGGACGGCGAGGGGATCAGGAGCGCGGACCGGGTGGCGGCCCCGCCGGCGGTTCCCGGCTTGCTGACGCCGGTGACGGTGTCGTTGGGGACGTTCACGTACCCGGACGGGGCGGTGCGGAAAGCGGAGGTCACGGTGTACGGGGCGCCGCGCACCAAGGAGGAGTCGCTGCGGCAGATCCAGCTCGCGGAGGAACGGGGGGACCTGCCCGGGGGGTTGTCCACTGCGGCCAAGAACACAGAGCCGGGCTCGGAACAGGCTGCCCACACCTTGCACATCGGCAGCATCTGGTACGTCGCCTCCTACGTGGAGGGTGGCGAGCGGCATATGTTCTCATCGTCCTCCGTCAGTCCCGGGGGCAGCAGCTCCCAGGGCAGCGGTGGCGGCGGTGCATACAACCGTCGTGGCAAGCACATCGGAGTGTGGGTGGGCGAAGTCGGAAGCCAGTACGGCGCGGTGGAGATCGGCTGGGGCAGGCAGGCCAAGCTGAGGCCCAGGCTCGTTTCCGTTCCCGGAGTCGCCGACAAGTTCTATGCCGCAGCCATGCCGGAGAAGGCCGGCCCGTTTCACATCACGCTCTACGACAAGGAGGGCAAGGTCGTCTCCCGGCACTGAGCCGGGCAGCGAGGCGGCCGACGGCACGTCGCCGTCACAGCCAGCCCTGCTGACGTGCTGCCCGGACCGCCTCCATGCGGTTGCGGGTGCCCGTCTTGCCGATCGCGGAGGAGAGATAGTTCCGTACGGTCGACTCGGACAGATGCAGGGCCCCCGCTATGTCCGAGACGGTCGCCCCGTCCACCGAGGCGTTCAGCACATCACGCTCCCGCGCGGTCAGCGGACTCGGCCCCGCGCTCAACGCGGCCGCGGCGAGCGCCGGATCGATCACCGTCTCCCCGGTCAGCACCCGTCGAATTGCCTCGGCCAGCTCCTCGACGGGCCCGTCCTTGACGAGGAACCCGGCGGCCCCGGCCTCCATCGCCCGGCGCAGATAGCCGGGCCGACCGAAGGTGGTGAGGATCAGCACCCGGCAGTCGGGCACCTCGTCCCGCAGCTGCGCGGCCGCGTCGAGACCACTGCATCCGGGCAACTCGATGTCCAGCAGGGCCACATCGGGCCGCGAGGTGAGCGCGGCATCGACGATGGCGTCGCCCCGGCCGACCTGGGCGACGACCTCGATGTCCTCCTCAAGCCCGAGAAGGAGGGCGAGCGCGCCGCGCATCATGCCCTGATCCTCGGCGAGGAGGACCCGTACGGACTTGGCGGGCCGATGGTCCCGGGGCATCTCTTCCACGGCGTAAGAGTACGTCCGACCAGCTCATTCGGCGTGTGCAGGTGCTGCTTCGGGTTCCTGCACGGCGTCCACCGGGAGTTCGGCCCGGACCCGGAAGCCGCCGCGCGGGGATGCGCCCGCCTCCAGGGAGCCGCCCGCTGCCGCGACCCGTTCGCGCAGACCCTCCAGCCCGCTACCGGGCGTGCCCGAGCCAACGCCCCGGCCGTCATCCGTGATCACCAGGCGGACCCGGCCGGGGGTCCCGCTGACCTCGATCTCGCAGCGCGACGCCTTGGAGTGGCGTACGGCGTTGGTGACGGACTCGCGGACCACCCAGCTCAGCAGCGCTTCGGTCTGCGGCTCCAACGGCGGTCCCGACTGCCGTACGACCGGCTCGATGCCGACCGTCGTGAGGATGTCGCGAGCCCGGTCGAGCTCTGTGGCCAGGCTGCCTTCGCGGTAGCCGGTCACCGCCTCGCGTATCTCGGTGAGGGCCTGGCGGCCGACGGACTCGATGTCGGTGATCTGGACGATCGCGGCGTCCAGATCCCGAGGGGCCAGCCGGCGGGCGGCCTCCGACTTGACCACGATCACCGACAGCGTGTGGCCGAGCAGATCGTGCAGATCGCGCGAGAAGCGCAGCCGTTCCTTCTCCACGGCACTGCGGGCCAACTCCTCCTTTGTCGCCCGCAGTTCCCTGACCGTCTCGGACAGGGCGAGAACGGCCGCGGTGACCATCGAGGAGATGAAGGTGCCGTACGCGACGTTGACCGCGCCCCATCCGTCGCGCCAGGCGGCGATGCCCCCGGCGGCGAGGCAGAGCGGGAAGACCACCTGGGGAAGCCTGCGTCCGCGCAGTACCGAGCCGACGGCCAGCCCGAGCAGCGGGAAGAAGAGCAGCCACTCGCCGCCGTACGCGATGGCGAGGAAGGAGGTGACACAGGCCAGGGCGACAAGCAACCATCGGGTGGAGGGTGCCTCCCGCGCCTCCTTGACGAAGGCGCGGAACACCACGGAGATATAGAGGGAGTTGAAGGCGAGCAGACCAAGGCCGCCGATCCAGGGGTTCGGGGTCTTGCCCTGGAGGAGGTTGGAGAAGGCCCCCATGCCCATCAGCAGCCACGGCAGCATCGCGAAGCCGTTGGGCGGAACCCCCTCCTCGGGGGCGTCCCTACGCCGCTTCTTCCCGTCGCGCCAGGCGTCCCGCCGAGCCGGCCACTGGGCCTTGAAGGCCGCCATGCGCTCGGTGTACCCCTGGCTTCTCCAGTCCCACTTCCTCCGGCACATCGTCGCTCCCCTCACGCCGTCCTCGCGGACCGACGGTACGAGACCACCGCGTACGAACCGAACAGCAGGGCCCACGCGATCAGCACGGCCACCGTGGTGAGCGCGGGGGCGGTGCCGTCGGTCATGGCGCGGCCCAGCTCGGCGAACCGGTTGGTCGGGGTGTACTCGGACAGGGAGCGCAGCCAGCCGGGGAACAACTCGACCGGGAACCACAGGCCGCCGACGACCCCGAGCCCGACGTTGCAGGCGACGTTCACGACGCCGGTGGCCTGGGCGGAGAGCCGGTAGCCGTTGCCGATGCCGAGAAAGGTGAAGGGGAGCGCGCCGAGCCACAGCGCGACGGCGAGGGCCGCCCACTGCCAGGCGGCCAGGTGGACGCCGTTGACGATCGCGCCCGCGGCGAGGACGGCCACGATGGAGGGCAGGACCACCACCGAGCCGGTGATCGCACGCCCTGCGACGATCTGGCGCGGGCTCATCGGGGTGATCCTCAACTGGCGCAGCCAGCCGAGCGACTTGTCCTCGGCGACACCGGTGCCGCTGGACAGGGCCGCACCGAGCGCGCCGTATGCCGCCATGCCGACCATGGAGGCCCTCTTCCAGTCGGAGGCGTCGTTGCCGATGTTGGTGAAGAGCAGATACATCAGCACCGGCATTCCGATGCCGAAGACCACGAATCCGGTGTCGCGCAGCGTGCGGCGGACTTCCAGCTTGACGTAGGCGAGGGTCATCGCACGGTCTCCAGTTCGGGCGTGGCGGTCAGGGTGAGGAAGACGTCTTCGAGGGAGACGGGGGCGACTTCGAGGCCGCGGATCGCGCCCAGACCGGCGATCGCGACGACGGTCGCGTCCGAGTCGTCCGTACGCAGCCGGGCCCGGTCCCCGCGTATCTCCACCGATACGACGCCGGGCAGCAGGGTCAGTCCTTCGGTGCCCCGCCCGGCCAGGTCGAAGGAGACGAGACTGCCGCCGACCGAGCGCTTGAGCTGGTCGCTGCTGCCGTCGGCGACGACCCGGCCGTGGTCGATGACGACGATCCGGTCGGCGTGGTCGTCGGCCTCCTCCAGATAGTGGGTGGAGAAGAGCACGGTGTTGCCGCGCGCCGCATAGCCGCGCATGGACGTCCAGAAGGCGTGCCGCGCTTCGACGTCCAGTGCCGCGGTCGGCTCGTCGAGGATGATCAGTTCCGGGTTGCCGGCCAGCGCGACGGCGAACCGTACGCGCTGGATCTGGCCGCCGGAGAGCCGGTCGGCGCGACGGTCCGCGAGCTCGGTGAGTCCGGCAAGAGCGAGTGCCTCGGCGACCGGCAGGGGCCGCGGATAGGCGCGGGCCACGAAGGTGATCAGTTCGCGCACGGTCACCCGCGGGATCGGCCGCCCGTCCTGGAGCATCGCGCCGACGCGGCCGGCTTCGACCGCCTGCTCCGGCGCGACACCGAGGATCTCGACCCGGCCGGCGTCGGGCTCGTTCAGGCCGAGCATCAGGCTGATGGCGGTGGACTTGCCCGCGCCGTTGCGGCCGAGGAGGGCGACCGTCTCGCCGCGCCGGATGGCGAGGTCGATGCCGTCGACGGCGCGTACGTCGCCGAAGACCTTGGCCGCTCCGGCGAAGCGCACCGCCCCTGCGGTGTCCGGTGTCTGAGGATGCGTCTGCGTCATGTGGATCACGCTACGGAGCGGGGCCGGGCCCCGGCAGATGCGCATGTACGGACTCGGCAGTGACAAATGTCCCGGGGCCCCGGGACAGCGGTGGCACCTCTTCTGACATGGCGTCAGTAGTCTTCACATGTACTGGAGGCTGCGTTATACATAGGGGCCAACCGACCCTAGAACGCGTTCTAGAACAGGCGCCCGGGCCGGTCCCGTACGACCTCGGTGCGGCCGACGGTGCGGACGGCCGCGCCGAGGTCTTCCCCTCATCAAGGAGCAGCTTCCACATGCCCATTGATGCCGCCAAAGCCGTCGCGGCCGAAGCCCGCAGCACCGAGATCCACTGGGGCCACAAGGACGTCCAGCTCTACCACCTCGGCCTCGGCGCGGGTGTCCCCGCAACGGACCCCGACGAACTGCGCTACACGCTCGAGTCGAAGCTGCATGTGCTGCCCAGTTTCGCCACCGTCGCGGGCGCGAGCCAGGGAGTGGTGGGCGGGCTCTTCGGCCCCGGCCTGGACATCGACCTGGCAGCCGTACTGCACGGCGGACAGACGATCGAGCTGCACCGCCCCATCCCGGTCAGCGGCGCGGCGGTCTCCACCGCGCGCGTCGCCGCCGTCTACGACAAGGGCAAGGCCGCGATCCTCGTCCTGCGCACCGAGGCCGCCGACGACGAAGGCCCGCTGTGGACGAGCGACGCCCAGATCTTCGTACGCGGAGAAGGCGGCTTCGGGGGCGAGCGCGGCCCCTCCTCGCGCCTGGAGCTCCCCTCGCGCGAGCCCGACAAGACGATCGACAAGAGTGTCCGCGAGGACCAGGCGCTGCTCTACCGGCTCTCCGGCGACTACAACCCGCTGCACGCGGACCCGGAGTTCGCCGCGCGCGCGGGCTTCGACCGGCCCATCCTGCACGGACTCTGCTCGTACGGAATGACGCTCAAGGCGGTCGTCGACACGGTGCTCGGCGGGGACGTCGACCGTGTCCGCTCGTACACCACACGCTTCGCCGGGGTGGTCCACCCCGGCGAGACCCTGCGTATCCGGATGTGGCAGCTGGGCGGCAAGGTCCAGGTGTCGGTCACCGCGGTCGAGCGGGACGACGCACCGGTGCTCGCCGACACCATCGTCGAACATTCGTGATTGGAGCCGCACCATGCGCGCAGCCGTACTGCACGAAATCGGGCAGGACAAGCTCGAAGTCCTCGACGATGTCGAGGCGGTGGGCTTCGGCCCGGGGAAGGTGAGGATCCGGGTCCGGTCCACCGGACTGTGCCACTCCGACATCTCGGCGATGAACGGCGTGCTGCCGCAGCCCGCGCCGTTCGTCCCCGGACACGAGGGCGCCGGTGAGATCGTCGACGTCGGCGACGGCGTGAGCACCCTCAAGCAGGGCGACCGGGTGCTGTTGTGCTGGCTGCCCGCCTGCCGCGTCTGTCCCGCCTGCAAGCGCGGCCAGACCGAGCTCTGTCTGGCCGGTTTCATGAACGCGGGCACCCCCAACTTCAAACGCCCCGGCGGTGACGTCTTCGGCTTCGCCGGCACCGGTACCTTCACCGAGGAGGTCGTCGTCGACGCCGGGTGCGCCGTGCCGATCCCCGACGACGTGCCCTTCGACATCGCCGCGCTGATCGGCTGCGGAGTCACCACGGGCCTCGGCGCCGCCATCAACACCGCTGATGTGGCCGCCGGTTCGTCGGTTGCCGTCATCGGCTGCGGCGGCGTCGGCATCTCCGCGATCCAGGGCGCGCGGCTCAAGGGCGCGGCCCAGATCGTCGCGGTGGACCCCGTCGCGAACCGGCGCGAGGCCGGCTTGAGGTTCGGCGCCACGGAGGCCGTCTCGCCGGACGGGCTGGCCGACGCCAAGCAGCGCGTCACCGCGGGTGAGGGCTTCGACTATGTCTTCGAGGTCGTCGGCAAGTCCGCCACCGCCCGTACGGCGTACGAGACGACCCGGCGCGGCGGCACCCTGTGCATCGTCGGCGCGGGCGCCATGGACGACTTCCTCCAGCTCAACATGTTCGAGCTGTTCTTCGACGAGAAGCGGATCCTGCCGTCCATGTACGGCGGCGGCGACGTGCTCACCTCCTACGAACGGGCCATCGCGCTGTGGCGCGCGGGCCGTATCGACCTCGAAGGGCTGATCACCCACCGGGTGCAGCTCGCCGAGATCAACGACGCGCTGGCACAGATGCGTACGGGCGAGGCGCTGCGCACCTGCATCGAGATCTGAAGGGGCTCCGATGTCACTGCCACTCGACGGCCTGTCCGCGATCGTCACCGGGGCGGGCCGTGGCCTCGGGCGCGCCGAAGCGCTCGAACTCGCCCGCCTGGGCGCGAGCGTTGTCGTCAACGACTACGGACGGCCGGGCCGCGACGGCTCGGGGGAGGCGTCGGCGACCCCGGCCGAGGAGGTCGCCGCCCAGATCCGCGAGGCGGGCGGCTCCGCCGTGGCCCACCACGGGGACGTCTCCGACTTCGCGTCCGCCCGTGCACTCGTCGAACTCGCCGTCACCAGCTACGGAAAGCTGGACATCCTCGTCAACAACGCGGGCATCCTGAGGGACCGGATGGTCTTCTCGATGACCGAGAGCGAATGGGACTCGGTCATCCGCGTCCACCTCAAGGGCCACTTCAATACGACCCACTTCGCATCAGTGCACTGGCGCGAGCGCTCCAAGGCCGCGGGCGGGCCGGTCTACGGGCGGATCGTCAACACCTCCTCGGAGGCCTTCCTCGCGGGCTCGGCGGGCCAGCCGAACTACGCGGCGGCCAAGGGCGGCATCGTCGGCCTCACCACCTCGACGGCGCTGGCGCTGGCCAAGTACGGGGTCACCGCCAATGTGATCTGCCCGCGCGCCAGGACCCGGATGACCGAGGACGTCTTCGCGGGCTTCGCCGAACCGGTGAACGGCGGTCTCGACCCGCTGGCACCGGAGCATGTGTCCCCGCTGGTGGGCTACCTGGCCTCGCCCGCGGCGGCCAGGGTGAACGGCCAGCTGCTGGTTGTGCACGGCGGGATGGTGGCGATCGTCGAACGGCCCAGGGTGGCGGCGAAGTTCGACACCTCGAAGGAGGCGTTCAGTTACGAGGAGCTGGACGGGCTGCTCACGTCGCACTACGCGGGCCGCGCGGAGAACGAGACGTTCGGGGCGACGGAGGTCCTGGCCCTGCAGCGAAAATCAAGCCCCGCCGGCGATTGAGGCGCCGGGGGTCCCCCTACGCCCGCAGGGCGTAGGGGGCGGGTCCGGGGCGGAGCCCCGGTGCCGGGTCAGGCTGCCGCGGACTCCGCAGGGCGGCGATGGCGGCCGTGCGCCTGCGTCGCCGCATTCTCCTTGGCCGCACCACCCCGGTGCCTCCCGGCACCTCCCGCCTCGGCCGCCCCCTGCGGCCGCTCCTGGATGGTGTCGGATCGTGCTTCAGACATTGGGAAGTCCCCCGTTGAGATCGCTGACTTACGTGTGGCAAAGCCGAGAGTTTATCCAGGGTCACCACGGCCGGTGAGAGGTGCCTGCTGCAAAGGCACGGGCCGGTAACCAACAAGACCCGCCGCACCCCCGGACGGTTCCCCACCTGCGCATTCCGCTTGTGCCGGTTCCGTGATCACGTCCTTCCCTTCGGTGATCGTGTCGTGTCCGTCGATCCTCGCCACCCCGCACGGCACCGCCCGCGTCGCGTACGGCAGTTGCAGCACCCCGTCGCGGCTCCACAGCCCCGCCCCCGCCAGCCATCCGTCCGGCGCGGCCAGTTGATGCAGCTTCTTCGCCGAGGGACGCCATACGCCCAGCCGGCTTCCCGCCGCCCCGTCGATCCGCAGCGCCACCGCGCAGCTCTCCGGCATCAGTACCTGGCCCGGCTGCACCGCGAACGGTGTCACCGCGCAGTCCGGGAGCCGCAGGCATTCGGCGAAACGCACCGGCCGCAGACTCCCCAGCACGCCCCAGCCCAGCCGGTCGTGCCCCGCCGCGTTGGAGCGGATCAGCAGCAGCCCGCTGTCCGCGTCGGCCAGCAGCAGCCGGTCGTCGCTCTCCTCGGTGATCTGGAGCAGCGGCGTGACCTCCCCGCCCCGCTCCAGATCGACCGCCACCGCCTTCACCGGGCCGCCGTCCACCTGCCCGTCGAGGGCCAGCATCCGTCCCGTACGGTCCAGCCACACCCCGCCGGAGCAGTGGCCGGGCACGTCGGCGACGTACTCGGGGCCGAACGTTCCGCCCGCCACCAGCCAGATCGCCGTCGACGTCGCACCCGGCGCCAGCGCGTACGCGCGCACGCCGTCCGGCGACGGCGGGAGCAGCGTCAGCTCGGCCGACTCGATGACGCCGAGCGGTAGTTCACCCGTTCCCGGCCCGGTCGGATACAGCAGCGAGAAGGCGTGCCGTCCCGCCACCCGCCGCCGGATCAGCACCCTCCCGTCGGCCAGCGGCAGCACCTCGGTGTCGCGTTCCTCGGGCTGGTCCAGCGGCAGCGGCACCGCATAGGGCTCGGGCCCGTCGAGCGTCCAGCGTTCCGGGTACAGGGCCTCACCGACCCCGGTGAGCCGGGCCGCGTATGCGCCGTTCGCGGTGATCGTGAGCCGCGTGGTCGCCGTGATTCCCGTCTTCCCCACGGCTCCGTCCTCCGTGGCGGTCTCCATGGCACAGGCTGTCATCGACTGGTCACCTCCGGCGACGAAGCTAGGTTTCGCACTTCCTGCCGAACAACAGAAGAACCGTCACTTCACACATACGGGTGTCCATGACGGCATTCGCCTGAGGTGGAGCGGGCGACTGTGCTCAGGGGGCTGGTCAAGAAGCCGGTCCAGGAGCCCAGGCGTCCCCGGCCGGAAGGGCTGCCCCAGGAGCGCAGGCGTCTCCGGCCGGAAAGCCGCCCCCGCAGCCCAGGCCACCGGGGCGCGGGGGACAGGTAGCCTTTCCTCCGTGCCCCGTCTGTCTGAAGTCATCGCCGCGCTCGATGCCCTGTGGCCTCCCGAGCGGGCCGAACAGTGGGACGCCGTCGGCACGGTCTGCGGCGACCCCGACGCCGAGGTCAGCCGCGTTCTGTTCGCCGTCGACCCGGTCCAGCAGATCGCCGACGAGGCGATCAAGCTCGGCGCCCAGCTGATCGTGACGCACCACCCGCTCTATCTGCGCGGTACGACGACGGTCGCCGCCTCCCACTTCAAGGGCCGGGTCGTGCACACCCTGATCAAGCACGACGTCGCGCTGCATGTCGCGCACACCAACGCGGACACCGCCGACCCCGGCGTGTCCGACGCCCTCGCGGGCGCCCTGGACCTGCGGGTCACCGGCCCTCTCGTACCCGAAACCGGACTCGGCCGGATCTGCGAGCTCGACCACCCCGAAACGCTCCGCGAGTTCGCGGCGCGCGCCGCCAAGCGGCTGCCGGCCACCGCGCAGGGCATCCGCATCGCGGGTGACCCGGACGCCGTGGTGCGTACGGTGGCGGTCAGCGGCGGCTCCGGCGACGGCCTCTTCGACGTCGTCCGGGCCGCGGGCGTGGACGCCTTCCTCACCGCCGACCTGCGCCACCATCCGGCCTCCGAGGCCACCCAGCACTCACCGCTGGGCCTGGTCGACGCCGCCCACTGGGCCACCGAGTGGCCCTGGTGCGAGCAGGCCGCCGCCCAGCTCGACGAGATTTCCGACCGGCACGGCTGGGGCCTTCGGGTCCATGTCTCGCGCACGGTCACCGACCCGTGGTCCTCCCACCACTCTTCCTCTGGAGCCCCCAACTGAACGCCGCGCCCGCCGACCAGATCCGACTTCTCGACGTCCAGGCACTCGACGTACGACTGTCGCAGCTTGCCCACAAGCGCAAGTCGCTGCCCGAGCACGCCGAGATCGAGTCGCTCAACAAGGACCTCACGCAGCTGCGCGACCTGCTGGTCGCCGCGCAGACCGAGGAGAGCGACACCGCCCGCGAGCAGACCAAGGCGGAGCAGGACGTCGACCAGGTGCGCCAGCGCGCCGTGCGCGACCAGCAGCGTCTCGACTCGGGCGCGGTCACCTCGCCCAAGGACCTGGAGAGCCTGCAGCACGAGATCGTCTCGCTCGCCAAGCGTCAGGGCGACCTGGAGGACGTCGTCCTCGAGGTCATGGAGCGCCGCGAGTCCGCGCAGGAGCGGGTCGCCGAGCTGACCGAGCGGGTCTCCTCCGTGCAGGCCAAGGTCGACGACGCGACCACGCGCCGGGACGCCGCGCAGGAGGGGATCGACGCCGAGGTCGCGTCGGCCACCAAGGAGCGCGAGGTCGTGGCGGGTTCGGTACCGGCGGATCTGCTGAAGCTGTACGAGAAGCTGCGCGTCCAGCAGGGCGGGGTGGGCGCGGCCCGCCTGTACCAGCGGCGCTGCGAGGGCTGCCAGTTGGAGCTGAACATCACCGAGGTGAACGAGGTCCGCGCGGCGGCTCCCGACACGGTGCTGCGCTGCGAGAACTGCCGCCGGATCCTGGTCCGTACCTCCGAGTCGGGGCTGTAGTGCCTGTACTGCGGGAGTTCGTCGTCGAGGCCGACGGCGGTTCCCGGGGGAATCCGGGACCGGCCGGATACGGCGCGGTCGTGCTCGACCCGAAGACGGGGGAGACGCTGGCGGAGACGGCGGAGTACATCGGCATCGCGACGAACAACGTCGCCGAGTACAAGGGCCTCGTCGCCGGGCTGAAGGCAGCGAAGGCGCTCGACCCCGAGGCGTCGGTCCGGGTGCGGATGGACTCCAAGCTGGTCGTCGAGCAGATGTCGGGCCGCTGGAAGATCAAGCACCCGGACATGAAGCCGCTGGCGGCGGAGGCGGGGCGGATCTTCCCGCGGGACCGGGTGACGTACGAGTGGATCCCGCGCGAGAAGAACAAGCACGCGGACCGGCTCGCCAACGAGGCGATGGACGCGGGGAAGAAGGGCAGGCAGTGGGAGCCGTCGCGCTCCACGGCGGAGCTCGACACGCGTGATGCCGAGGCGGCGCGTGTGGTGGGCGACGCGGCGGCGGGCGCGGCGAAGGCGAGGGCGGCGCTGGGCCGTCCGTCCGCCGGGTCCGCGCGGCCGGGCGAGGCGGCCGAGACCGTGGGCGCGGGGGCGTCTGCGCCGGCCGGCGGGCGATCGGCCCTGGCCGAGGCCGGATCCGCGTCTGCTCCGGGCGTCGGGCGGCCGGCCCTGCCCGAGACCGACATAGGATCCGCGGCGGCCGGAGCCACCGAGGAGAGCACGGCCGTCGGCTGGGGACCCGCCGACCTCGGCACCCCCGCCACCTTCGTCCTCCTGCGGCACGGCGAGACCCCGCTCACCCCCGAGAAGCGCTTCTCGGGCAGTGGCGGCACCGACCCCTCCCTCTCCCCGGTCGGCCGCCACCAGGCGGAGGCCGTCGCGTCCGCGCTCGCCGCGCGCGGCACGATCCAGGACATCGTCAGCTCCCCGCTGAAGCGCTGCCGCGAGACCGCGGAGGCCGTCGCGGCCCGCCTGAACCTCGATGTCCGTATCGAGGACGGCCTGCGCGAGGCGGACTTCGGCGCCTGGGAAGGGCTGACGTTCGCGGAGGTGCAGGAGCGGTACCCCGACGACCTGACCGCGTGGCTCGCCTCCCCGAAGGTGGCTCCGTCGGGAGGCGGCGAGAGCTTCGCGACCGTCGCGCGCCGGGTGGCGGCGACCCGCGACAAGCTGATCGCCCGCTATGCGGGCCGTACGGTCCTGCTGGTCACCCATGTCACACCGGTCAAGACCTTTGTCCGCCTGGCGCTGGGAGCCCCGCCGGAATCCCTGTTCCGGATGGAGCTCTCGGCGGCGTCGATCTCGGCGGTGGCGTACTACCGGGACGGCACCGCGTCGCTGCGCCTGCTGAACGACACGTCGCACCTGCGCTGAGCGGGACGGCCCGGTGCGCAGCACGCGCCGGGCCACCCCCGCGCGATCGTAGGAGTATCGCGCCCACCTTCCGCGCTTCCGTACCCCTTGCACCGGATCTAGTGTCAGAGATATGGACAGCGAGAACCTGCTCGGGCAGTTCCTGCGTGCCCGCCGTGCACTCGTGCGGCCCGAGGACTCAGGGCTGCCGGCCGGAAGCCGACGCCGGGTGGCGGGGCTGCGCCGGGAAGAGGTCGCGCTGCTGGCGGGGGTCAGCACCGACTACTACATGCGCCTGGAGCAGGGCCGGGAACGGCATCCGTCGGCGCAGGTGATCGATGCGCTGGCCCGGGCGCTGGGTCTGGACGAGGAAGCGGCAGCCCATCTGCACCGGCTGGCGCGCCCCGCCTCCGGCCGACGCCGTCCGGGCACACGGCGAGAGCGGGTCAGCCCGACCCTGCTGCGCATGATGGAAGGCTGGCACCGCACTCCGGCGGTGGTGCTGGGACGCTGCCTGACCGTGCTGGCCCACAACACTCTGGGCCGGGCCTTGTTCGACGGTCACGCCCACAGCGGGGATCTGGTGCGGCTGGTGTTCCTCGACCCGAACGCGAAAGAGTTCTATCCGGACTGGGAGCGGGTGGCGGTCAACACCGTGGCCGGACTGCGATCGGCGGCCGGTGCCGACTACGACGACGCCCGGCTGATCGAAACGGTCGGCGAACTGTCGCTGAACAGCGAAGAGTTCCGCCGGCTGTGGGCCCGCCACGACATCCGCCGGAAGACCCGCGAGACCAAGCGCTTCCGGCACCCCCTGGTCGGGGAGCTGACGCTGGACTACGAGTCGCTGACCGTCAACAGCGCCCCCGGCCAGCAACTGGTGGTCTACCAGGCCGTCCCCGGCAGCCCGTCCGAACAGGCCCTTTCCCTGCTGGGCAGCCTCAGCGCCGACGAGAGCGCCAAGGCTCCGTGGCCGTCGGAGAACGCATCCCCCAGCGAACGGTGAGCATGCCGGCCGCTCGCGGACGACATGGACCTGGACGTCACCTGAGCGCGGCCGCTTCCGCCGCCAGCGTCTCGACCCGCGCCCAGTCCCCGGCCGCGATCGCGTCCGCCGGCAGCATCCACGTACCGCCGACGCAGCCCACGTTCCGCAGCGCCAGATACGCGGACGCGGAGGCGAGCGAGATCCCGCCCGTCGGGCAGAAGCGGGCCTGAGGCAGCGGTCCCGCAAGGGACTTGAGATACGCCGTGCCGCCCGCTGCCTCGGCCGGGAAGAACTTCATCTCGCGCACCCCTCGCTCCAGCAGCGCCACGACCTCCGAGGTCGTCGAAACCCCGGGCAGAAACGGCACGCCCGACGCCTTCATCCCGTCCAGCAGCCGCTCCGTCCACCCGGGGCTCACCAGGAACCGCGCCCCTGCCGCCACCGCCGCGTCGACGCCCTCGGCGGAGATGACCGTGCCCGCGCCGACGAACGCCTCCGGCACGTCCGCCGCGATCGCGCGGATCGCATCCAGCGCGGCCGGCGTCCGCAGCGTCACCTCGATCGCGCGCAGACCGCCCGCGACCAGGGCCCGCGCGAGCGGTACGGCATCGGTGGCGTCCTCGATGACGACGACGGGAACGACGGGCGCACGGTCCAGGACAGAGGGCACGGAGGTCATGCCCCCATCCTGCCGGTCGCACTGCGCACCACGCAACGAGCGTTGCACACACTGCAATGCGTCAGTGGATCTCCGAGACGACGACGTCGAGCGCCCATGCCTTCCCGGCCTTCAGGGGCGCCTGCGCCTCCACCACATGGCCCAGCTCCCGCAGCGCCTCCACCAGCGCCTCCGGCGACTTCGGCGCGGCCCCCGCCTCCAGCAGGCTCCGTACGATCCGGCCCTTCGTCGCCTTGTTGAAGTGGCTGACCACCGACCGTTTCTCGACCCCGTCGACCAGCTGCGAGTGCAGCACCCGGACCGTCGCCGTACGACCCGCCACCTCCCCCTTCGGCTTCCACGCCGCCGCGTACGCGGAAGAACGCAGATCGAGTACGAGACCGTCACCGGCCGCCTCCGGCAGGACGGACGCCATCGGCTCACGCCAGTACGCACCCAGCGCGCCCAGACCGGGCAGCTTCACCCCCATCGAGCAGCGGTAGGAGGGAATCCGGTCGCCGATCCGCACCGCGCCCCAGAGCCCCGAGAAGACCAGCAGCGACTGCCGGGCCCGGCGGCGCGCGTCCGGCTCCAGAGTGGCCAGGCCGAGCGCGTCGTACAGCACACCCGTGTAGATCTCCCCGGCAGGCCGGGTTCCCGCGGTCCGCAGCTCCACGTTCTTCGCGATCTCGCCGCGCAGGCCCTCGCTCAGCCCGAGGACCTCGCGCGCCTTGTCCTCGTCGGCGGCGCACAGCTCGACCAGTTCGTCCAGCACCGCGGCGCGCGCTCCGGCAAGACCCGGCAGCGACAGGGACTCCGGCTTCAGCGGAGCGCCGCGCCCGGAAGCGGCCTTACCCTCCGACGGCGGCAACAGCACGAGCACGGCAAGTCTCCTTCGTACGTACGGGGGCAGGGGGTGCGGCCCCCGCGCCAGCGTACGGGGTGCCAAGGTCCCCACCCCGCCATACGCTCGGTCCATGCCCCGCCGCCATGTGCACATGACCGGCGCAGCCGAGGCTCCGCTGCGGGCCGCCCTCCGGGAGCTGCGTACGACGCTCGACCTGCCGGAGGGCTTCCCGCCCGACGTCCTCGCCGAGGCGGAAGCCGCCGCCAGGGCCCCGCGCCTGCCCGAGGCGGACGCCACCGACATCCCGTTCTTCACCATCGACCCGCCCGGCTCCGTCGACCTCGACCAGGCGATGCACCTCGCCCGTCGCGACCGGGGCTACCGGGTGCGCTACGCGATCGCCGACGTCGCGGCCTTTGTCGCACCCGGCGGCGCGCTCGACGCCGAGGCACACCGCCGCGTACAGACGCTGTACTTCCCGGACGAGAAGGTTCCGCTCCATCCGGCCGTGCTCTCCGAGGCCGCGGCCAGCCTGCTGCCCGACCGGACCGCACCCGCGCTGCTCTGGCAGTTCGACCTCGACGCCGAGGGCCGCACGGTCGCGACCGAGGTACGGCGGGCGATGGTACGCAGCCGGGCCAAGCTCGACTACGCGGGGGTGCAGCGGCAGATCGACGCGGGCACCGCCGAGGAGCCGCTCGCGCTGCTCAAGGACATCGGGCTGCTGCGGGAGCAGTTGGAGATCGAGCGCGGCGGGATCTCGCTCAACGTCCCCGAGCAGGAGATCGTCGAGCGGGACGGCAGGTACTCCCTCGAATACCGCGCCCCGCTTCCCGCCGACGGCTGGAACGCCCAGATCTCGCTGCTCACAGGCATGGCCGCGGCCGACCTCATGATCGCGGCCGGGGCCGGCATCCTGCGTACGCTGCCCACCGCCCCGGGCGGCGCGGTGGCGCGGCTGCGGCGTTCGGCCGAGGCCCTGCGGATCGACTGGCCGCACCATGTCTCCTACGCCCAACTGGTCCGCTCCCTGGACCCGGAGAACACCCGCCATGCCGCCTTCCTGCAGGACTGCACGACCCTCCTGCGCGGCGCGGGCTACAGCGCCTTCACGGGCGGTGAGCTGCCCTCGCCCGCGGTCCACGCGGCGGTGGCTCACGAGTACACGCACTGCACCGCGCCGCTGCGGCGGCTCGTCGACCGGTACGCGGGCGAGCTGTGCGTGGCGGCGGTGGCCGGCCAGGAGCCGCCGGAGTGGGCCCTGGCCGCGCTGGAGGTGCTGCCGAAGGAGATGGCGGCGGGCTCGCAGCGCGCCAACACGGTGGAGCGGGAGTGCCTCGACATCGTCGAGGCGGCGCTGCTGAAGGAGCGGGTCGGCGATGTCTTCGACGCGTTCGTGGTGGATGTGAAGGAAAACGAACCGGCGGTCGGCACGGTGCATCTGGAGGACCCGGCGGTGGTGGCACGGATCGAGGGCGGCGGGGCGGAACTGCCGCTGGGGGAACGGCTGCGGGTCAGGCTCACCCAGGCGGACCCGGGTTCGGCGAAGGTGCTGTTCACGCCCGCGTGAGCTCGGCCGGGCCGGGCCCGCTCGGGCGCGGAGCCTGGTCGACCGGCGCCCCGCGCTTCGCCCCCGGGCCTGCCGGGTAGCATGGTCACCACGGCAGACGAGCCGGGCGGACGGCCGCGTGGAGATCTTCTGGATCTCCTCGAGGAACGTCCGGGCTCCACAGGGCAAGGTGGTGGGTAACGCCCACCCGGGGTGACCCGCGGGACAGTGCCACAGAAAACAGACCGCCGGGGACCTCGGTCCTCGGTAAGGGTGAAACGGTGGTGTAAGAGACCACCAGCGCCTGGGGTGACCCAGGCGGCTAGGTAAACCCCACCTGGAGCAAGGTCAAGAGGGGCCGCCGTAAAAAGCGGCCCTGCGCGGACGTTCGAGGGCTGCCCGCCCGAGTCCGCGGGTAGACCGCACGAGACCGGCGGCAACGCCGGTCCTAGATGGATGGCCGTCTCCCCGGCCGCCGCGAGGCGACCGGGCGACAGAACCCGGCGTACAGCCCGACTCGTCTGCCGCCTGCATTTCAGCAGGTCAGGGCATGTTCTTCGCGCCCCCTCCGGCGTACGCGCCGGGCCGAAGGGCGGCTGGTGCGGTGACCGCGCAGCGATGCCTGATCCGACTTGGCGCATTCGCCGGTCAACTACCTCAGTCTTCGTACGGGTTGTGCGGGGCAGGCACCACTCTGGCCCGGCTGATGTCGATGAACGGGATGACGCCGTCGTTGACGGGGTCTCTCGTCTGTCTGGTGGTGTAGGTGCCGGTGACTTCGAGCCAGGTATCGGGTTGCAGGATGGGGGGAATCTGTCCGGACAGGCCGATCTTGACTGGTTGGGCGTCGGCAGCACAGCAGTTGAGGACCATGCGTGTGAGGTAGGGCGCGCCGCTGCGGTCGAGGGTGATGAACCCGGTGACGCTGATCCGCCGGCCGCCCAGGGAGCGTCCGTGGTCGTAGACCGCGCGACCGGCGTAGTCGACGACGGTGAGTCGGAGAGGGTCGCCGGTGGGAAGGGTGGGGAAGCCCAACGGCGCTTGAAGGGCCGTGCCGGTGCGCATGGCGCTGTAGGAGCCCAGTGCGGGTGGGGCGACCAGGATGAGAGCGACCAGGGGCAGGACGAGGAGCCACGATATTCGTGGTTCGTGGTGGGCGTGGCCGCCCTGGTCGTCGTGCTCACGCTCGGGCTGGTGCTCCGGGGTCGCGCGCGGCCGTCTCAGTTCATGCCAGACGGTGGCAATGGCGGCGGCGATCAGGACGATGCCGGCCACGATCAGCAGCGGGCGCAACCCGGCCTTGACGTAGCGCAGACAGAGGTCGGTGAAGCTGGCGCGCAGCACCGCCCCGCCGACGAGGAACAGCACGGCTGCCTGCGCCTGCCGGTTCACAGCAGCACCGCCCCTACCAGGGCCGATATCAGGACGGCCACGGTGAAGGTCGCGGGGGCGAACCGCAGCGCGAACCCGCGGCCGAACGTGCCGGCCTGCATGGCGAACAGCTTCAGGTCGATCATCGGTCCGACGACGAGGAATGCCAGCCGGGCGGTGAGCGAGAACTGGGACAGGGACGCGGCCACGAACGCGTCGGCCTCGGAGCAGATCGACAACAGCACCGCAAGGATCGCCAGGGCGAGGATCGACACCACCGGGATAGTGGCCGCGGTGTGCAGCCAGCTTGCCGGTACCACGGCTTTGAGCGTTGCCGCGGCCATCGCGCCGACGACGAGGAAGCCGCCGGCGTGCATCACGTCGTGCCGTACGGATCCCCAGAACGCCGCCCCCTTGCCGAGGCCGTCGGGCGACGGTCGATCCGGTGGGCGCAGCCAGTCGGTGCGGCCCAGCCGCTGCCACAACCAGCCCATCGCGCATGCCACGAGCAGACTCGCCACGAACCGGGTGAGGACCATCTCGGGGTTGCGGGGAAAGGCCACGGCGGTGGCGGTCAGCACGATCGGGTTGATCGCCGGGGCGGACAGCAGGAACGCCAACGCTGCCGCGGGGGTGATGCCCCGGCGCACAAGTGCCCCGGCCACCGGCACGGAGGCGCACTCGCAGCCGGGCAGGACCGCCCCGGCCATCCCGGCGACCGGCACCGCGAGGGCGGGCCGTCTCGGCAGCGCGCGGGCGAAGAACGACGGTGGGACGAACACCGCGATGATCGCCGACAGCAGCACGCCGATGACGAGGAAGGGCAGGGCCTGGAGGACCACCGCGACGAACACGGTCATCCAGCTCTGCATCACCGGCGCGGACAACCCCCGGCGGATCGGCCCCTGCAGCGCGACCACCAGGAGCAGCAGCATGGTCAGGACGAGGGACGAGTTGAACTGCCAACCCTGCGGATCGTCGGCGTCGCGGTGGTCAACCCGGGTCGGGGCTGCTTTGGTGGCCACGGGTGAGGTACCTCCGGTAGGGCAGGGCTTCGTGGGTTGGTTCCAGGTTGGTTCCCCTCCACCCTTCAGTACGCCGGTTCAGCCACAGCTTCTCACCCTGCGCCGAGACCCTCTCAAGTGGGCGCCAAGGGCCGCCCGACCGACACATACCGCCCGCCCACCCCCGCCAGCGCGGCGAGCACGGCGTCATTGGCCTCCCGGCTGCCCACCGTGAGCCGGATTCCCTCGCCGGGGTAGTGCCGGGCCGCCACGCCGCCGGCGGTGAGCGCGGACGCGCAGTCCTCGATCGGGTCGGGGGCGGCGAGCCAGAGGGAGTTGGCGTGGCTCGGGCGTATGTGCCGGCCGAGGCCGAGGAGTTCGCGGCGGAGTCGTTCGCGTTCGGCGACGAGGGTGTCCACGCGGCGGCGCAACTCGTCGTCGGCACGCAGTGAGGCCTCCACCGCCGCCGCTGCCACCCCGTTGATCCCGAACGGCAGCTGCTGCCGGCGGATCCGGGCCACCAGGTCGGGGCTGCCGAGCCCGTAGCCGACCCGCAGGGCCGCCAGGCCGTACGCCTTGGAGAAGGTGCGCAGGACCAGCAGGTTCGGGTGCGCGCCCAGCAGCGCCCGAGAATCCGTCAGATCGGTGTCGCGGGCGAACTCGATGTACGCCTCGTCGAGCAGCACGGTGACATGTTCGGGGACCTGCCGCAGGAACGCGGACAGCGCGTCCGCGGTGATCAGGCTTCCGGTGGGGTTGTGCGGATTGCACAGCACCACGACGCGGGCCCGGGCGTGGAGCACCGCGAGCAGGGCGGCAAGGTCCTGGCGGCCGTCCGGCAGCAGCGGTACCGGAACCGACTGGGCGCCGACCATGGCGGTCAGCAGGGGATAGGCGTCGAAGGTGCGCCAGGCGTAGGCGACCGTGTCGCCGCGCCGGACCACCGCCTGAAGCAACTGCAGCGCCACGCCCACCGATCCGCTGCCGACCGCAACGCAGTCGGGGGCCACCCCGCACCAGTCGGCGATCCGCTCGGTGAGCAGGTCCGGGTGGAACTGCGGGTACCGGTTGGCCTGCGCGACGGCACGCCGCATCGCCCTGCGTACCGACGGCAGCGGCGGGTACGGGCTCTCGTTCAGGGCAAGCCGGTGCAGTACGGGGATGTCCATCGCTCAGCCCCGCCCGCCGTGCCAGCGGATGGCCACGGCACCGGCGAAGTCGCCGGCGTGGGCGAATCCCCCGAGCACCACCAGGTCGCCGTCCTCGACCTGCTGCGAGCGGATGGCGCGGTCCAAGGTGATCGGGATCGCTGCTCCGAAGAGATTCCCGCATTGATCGAATGTGTGCAGATGCCGTTCGGCAGGCAGTTGCAGCGCTTCTCGCCAGTTCCGCAGGAACGTGCGGTTGGGCTGGTTGGTGATGAGTACGTCGATCTCGGTGGTCGCCACTCCGAGCCGCCCGCACAGGTCTGTGACCACCTCCGGCACCAGGCGGTTCCCGCGTGCCAGCACCTTGGCGACGCTGGCGTCGGTGAACCCGATCCGCAGCTGGGACTCTCCTGGCTCCCAGTACTTGCGGCCGTCGTCGACCGCCACGGTCATGTCACCGGCGTACTCGCCGATGTGCCGGGTCTCCACGTCCAGCACCGGCGTATCGGCCGACGTCGTCACATATCCGACGCCGCAGCCGTCGCCGGGGATCGCGGCCTGGGCGAGCCTGCGCACCTCGGACTGGGTGAACCACTGGCCGGCCGCGCTTTGCGCGTTGCAGATCAGGGCGGTCTTCGCATCGGTGGTGGTGAGCAGCCGGCGGGCCAGTTTGAGCATGTACACGAATGACGCGCAGCCCGCGTTGGCCACGTCGATCAGCCATTCCGGGCGCAGGCCGAGCCGGCGCGCCACTTCGGTGCCCGCACCCACGAACGGCAGGTCCGGCAGCTGGCTGTGCACCAGCAGCACATCCACGTTGCGGATCTCGTCCCTGCCGTGCCGCTCGATCAGGGGCTGAACCGCGCGCTCGACCATGTCCGCGTTGGTCTCGTCCGCGGCCACGTGGTGCCGTAACGGCGGGATCCTGAACATGGGGTGGTCGCGGAGCTTGTCCTCGGCTCCGGGGTACGCGGTGTAGAACTCCGCGGGGACCGGCTCGCCGGGGAGGTAGCTTGCGACATCGGTGAGGCTGACCGTGTTCACCTCACCACCGCCGTCGCGGGCGGGGCACTGACGGGCAGGCCGCCGCGATGGCGGTGCTCCAGGATCGCTTTGAGGTTCTGCATCTCCACGGTGTGGCCCGCGTAGAACAGATCCCAGTAGTCGCCCACCCACGGCCGGTCCGGGCGGGCCGCCAGCTCGGGGTGCGGATTGTCGTCGTAGTACGGGTGCTTGCAGTTGGTCCAGGTGATCACCGACCCCGGCTTGTCGAGCACCAGCCGGGCCGGGACGACGCGCATCAGGTAGATCATCCACAGCTTGTCGCCCTGGTCCCAGGAGCAGTGGTAATCCACCGTCATGGCCTCGGGGTTGGCCACCACCGTGCAGTAGATCGTGGTGTCGTCCTCCAGCCGGTCGTGGCCGACCCACAGCCCCGGGGTACCGGCGGGCGCGAAGTCCCGCAGGCTGCAGGTCCACTCCTCCAGGTGGTGGCCCTGGCGCAGATAGTCATAGGCCTGCTCCGGCGGGCAGTCGACGTACTCGTGGATGGTGCAGTACTGCCCGTAGACCTGATGGTGCGGGTAGACCGCGTGGGTGAGATCCATGCAGTGGGCGGCCAACTCCTCCTTGCCGGTGTTCTCGATGCGCATCAAGCCGGGGATGTCAGCCAACATGGACGGGTCCGCGCTCATCGGAACTCTCCTCGCTTTCGGTGCTTTCGGCGTTCTTGGTGCTTGCGGTGTGCCCGGTGCTTGCGGTGATGGACAGGAAGGGAAGGAACGGCGGGATCTCCCGGGCGTCGCAGTCCAGCGCGACGAACGCCGGGCCGCTGCCCGCGTTGCCGCGCAGCAACGCCCGGCGCAACTGCGCACCGTCCCCCGCCCAGCTGGCGTCGAGGGCCGGGAAGGCGGCGGCCACCCCGGCGGCGATGTCGGTCCGCGCGAACAGGTCGTCGTTGCGGACCCCGCCCTGGATGAGCTCTTCGCGGACGGCGCACATGGCGTGGGCGTTGTTGTTGAAGATCACGAAGGTCACGGGTGCGTCGTACTCCGCGGCGGTGTGCACTTCCATCCCGTGCATGAAGAACGCACCGTCGCCCGCGAGTACGTAGGTCCGTCGGCCCGTGGCGAGCGCGGCGCCGATGCCCGCCCCGAAGGTGTAGCCCATGCCGCCCATGCCGACCGCCACGACAAAGCGGCCGTGGCGCGGTGCAGGAAGCAGATGGACCGCGCTGGCGCCCGCGTTGCCGGCGTCCACGAAGACGTGCGCGTCCTGGGGGAGTGCCGCCTCGACCGCGGCGACCGCCTCGGCGTAGGAGAGGGTTCCAGCACCGGCCTGCGGAACGGGAGTCGGCGGGAGCGTCGGCAGCGGACCGGCGTGCTCCGGGCAGGGAAGCGGGCGCGACGGGAGCCGGTCGGCCACTGCACGCAGCGCGTCCCGCAGGTTCCCGCCGAGCGCGATGCCGGCCACGAACGGTGGTTCGGGATCGATGCAGACGACCGGGGTGGCTGCCAGGGCCTGGTCGAGACCGCCGCGCGCCAGTAACGGCAGGCGGGTGCCGACCAGCAGGCACACATCGGCCCGCCGCAGGCAGTCTTCGACATTGGTATGCCCCATCACCCCGGCCACACCTGCGAACCGGATGGCCCGGTTGTCGAACACGTCCTTGGCGTCCGGGGTGACCGCGACCCAGGCCCCGAGCCGTCGGGCGAGCTCCGACAGTTCCGCGCGCGCATCCGCGGCGGCCACCCCTTCACCGGCGATGACGAGGACACGGCTCGCGCCGCGAAGCGCGGCCGACGCGGCGTCCAGGGCCTCGAGCCCTGGCTTCGACGCGGTCGGCATCGGCACGACCGGGGCCGACCGCACGCCGCGGACGGGTAACTCGACCTGCGCCTGCTGGACGTCCTTGGGCAGCAGCAGCACCGCCGGCCCCTTTGGATCGGCCTGTGCCGCCGCGATCGCCCGGGGCAGCAACTCCGCGAGCGAGTCCGGCTCGTCGACCCGGGCGCAGAACCGGGAGACGGGCGTGAACACCTCCCGGGCGTCGAAGGAGCCCGCCCTGCCGCTGGAGTCCTGGAACGCCCCAAGGCCCTCCTGGCCGGTGGGCGGCTGTCCTACGAGCGCCAGCACCGGCACCCGCGAGGCGTACGCCTCCGCCAGGCCCGGCACGAGATTCATCGCACCGCCGCCCGAGGTGGCCGCGACGACGCCGAGGCGCCTGGTGGCACGGGCGTATCCGTCGGCCATGGTGACGGCGGAGAACTCGTGTTTGGCGACGACGCCTCGGATGGTGCCGACGCGGTGGACGGCGTCGTACAGGTCCTCGATGTTCGCACCGCCGACGCCGAACATATGGGTGACGCCGGCCCTGGTCAGCTCTGCGGCCAGGTAGTCGACAAGGCGTACCGTGCCTTCCTCGGGAATCTCGAGCGCTGTGTCCGTCATGGCGGTCATGCGGAGCTCCTGTCCGCTTGGTCGGGCTGGACGACGAGGCCGGACGGCGACACGACCTGAAAGCGGTGCCGGTACTCGTTCGGGGTGAGTCCGAGGGCTCGTCCGAAGCATCTGAAGAACGTCTCGGGGGCCGCGAATCCGCAGCGGCGCGCTACCTGGCTGGCCGTCAGATCGGTGGTCTCCAGCAGCTCGCGGGCGCGGGCGATACGCGTCTGCTCGACGTACTGACCCGGGGTCGTGCCCACCTCGCGCCGGAACACCCGGGCGAAGTTTCGCAGGCTCATATTGGCCCGCTGCGCGATCTCGGCCACGGGCAGCGGATCCTGAAGGTTGTCCAGGATCCACTCCTGCGCGGCCCGGATCGGCGCGTGATCGGCCAACTGCGCGTCGAGGACGGCGCTGAACTGCGACTGTCCGCCGTGCCGCTTGAGGAACAGCACCAGAAACCGTGCCACCTCCAGCGCGAGTGCCGCGCCGTGGTCGGCCTCCACCAGAGCGAGCGCCATGTCGATGCCGGTCGACACTCCTGCCGAGGTGACGAACCGACCGTCCCAGATGAAGATCGGCTCGGGGTCCACCGTCACGGCCGGGTAGCGGCAGGCCATCTCCTCGCTGTACGCCCAGTGGGTGGTGGCGCGCCGCCCGTCGAGCAGGCCCGCCTCGGCCAGCAGAAAGGATCCCCCGCATACGGAGGCGACTCTCCGCGACCGGGCGGCTGCCCGGCCGATCCACGAGATCAGCGCCGGGTCCGCCAGCGCGTCCTTCAGGCCCCATCCGCCCGGGACGAGCAGGGTGTCGATCGCGCCCTGCCCCGCGTCCAGCGGCGCGGCTTCGATCATCACCCCCGAGCCGGTCCGCACCAGTGGCGCATCGACGGAGACGAACTCGATCCGGTAGGCCGACTCCTGGAGCAGCCGGTTGACGGTATCGAACACTTCAATGGGTCCGGTGATGTCCAGGGCCTGCGCACCGGAGTACACCACCACCACAACTCGTCGCTCTAACACGGTCACAGCCTGTATTCGACAACGAACTGGCCGCAATGACAGCTTGCTGACGAATACGGCCAACGTGTGGTCGTCGACGGCTGGAGAGCGGCGCTGATCAGGCAGTTCGTGCACCTGACTGGCAGGCTTGGGTGAGGTAGGTCACAGCGGACCCGAGGACGCCCCGTGAACGCAACCACCCGGACCAACCAGTACGAGGGCCCCTGCCTCGTGTGCGGTGAGATCGTGCCCGCCGGACAGGGCGTCCTGCTGCCCGGAGGACACGGGGGCTGGGAGGTCTACCACCCCGAGCATGCGCGCGAACCCGCTCCGCCGCCCCGCGGCGGACACCCGGGCTGGCACCGCCGCCGTCTCATGGCCGTGGACATCGCGACAACAGGCAACCGCACCGGCATCGACCGGATCCTCGCCGTGGCGGTACGCACCACCGACGGTCAGAGCCGGGACTGGCTGATCGACCCGGGACCGGGACTCGCCATCGATCCGGGGAAGACGCACGGCATCACCCTGGACCGGGCATGCGCTGACGGCGTTCCGGCGTCCGCGGCGCTGGAGGAGCTCGCCGCGCATCTCGCCGGGCATCTGGCGACGAAGGACCCGCTGATTGTCTGGCACGCTCCGTACGTACTCACCTTCCTCGAGTCCGAATTGCTGCGCCATGGGCTGCGAGTGCTGTCCGACCGTCGCCCCGCAGGGCTGTTTCCGATCTGCGATCCGCTCATCCTGGACCGGCATGTTGATCGTTTCCGGTCAGGCGGCCGTGCGTTGGAGACGGTCGCGGAGTGGTACGGAGTGCCCCACGACCGCGATGGAAAGCCCGGCAGCGACGCGGAGGCCGCTCTCGTGCTGGCGCAGGTCCTCGGTGCGTGTCATGCGTCAGTCGGCAGGCTGTCCCGGCCTGCGCTGCACTATGAGCAAGTGCGGTGGCGGGAGGAACAGGCGCGTGAGGCGGAAGAGTTCGATCCGTCGAGAAAACGGGATCACCGCTGGCCGCTGGGCACGGTCGAGGCGCTGCCCTGGGAGCCTCCGGCAGCCGCCGGCCCGTAGCTCACGAGGATCCTTATGACGTGGCGTTCGACGTCACGTTCAGGGAGCGCTCCGCCACGCTCCCGAGATGCGACGCGAAGACCTCCGCGGCGTCCGGCGTGAGCGTGCGCAGTGCGACCATCGCCGTGATGATCACGTCGCACAGCTCCGACTCGACGTCCTGCCAGCTGTGCGTCGTGCCTTTGCGCGGGTTCTGGCCCGTCGCGCCGATGATGGCCTGCGCGACCTCGCCGACCTCCTCCGTCAGCTTCAACATCCTCAGCAGCGCCTCCTGTTGGGGCGGCAGCTCGCTCTCCGCGTCGAGCCATCCGTGCAGGCGGTCGACCGTGTCCCAGATGGGGTCCATGGTCTCCATGGTGCGGTCCAGGGTGGGGTTCATGGTGGCGTTCATGGGGTGATCCATAGCGGAAGCCTGTCCTGTGTAGGGTTCCCGGATGATATTCGGAGCTGACACATTCGCCGGTGCCGTCGCGGAGTTCGAGGCGTCGGTGCAGACGCGGGACGGGGAGCGTTCGGAGGGGGCGTTCACCCAGATGCGGCAGACCTTCGGGCAGGCGGGGGCGGACGAGGTGGCGCAGGCGGCGCCGCGGCTCGCCGCGCTGCTCGGCGAAGTGCCCCCGGGGCCGCGGGCCGTCGCCGCCGTCGTGGTCGGCGCCTGTGTCGAGCGCGGGGCCGATCCCGTGCCGTGTGCGACCGGCGTGTTCGCGGTGGTACGGGACGCCTTCGAGGCCGCCGCGCAGTTCTGCGAACGCTGGGCCGAAAGCGGCGGCGGGGACCTTCCGGACCCCGACCAGACCGAGCTCACCGACGACATCATCGACCGGGTCGGCTACGCGACCGCCCTCGGCTGGTGGACGCTCCAGCAGTTCCAGATGGCGGCCCTCGCGCTGCTCAACAGCAGGACGGTGCGGCAACAGCTGGGCGGCAAGAGCGAGTTGCTGGCGCTGGTCGAACGGGCCGACGAGGCGACGGAGGGCGGGTACAAGGGGCTCTCGTACGCGCTGCGCGTGCTCGACGACGAGCCGCTGGTGGTCCTGCACCGGGAGAGCCGTACGGGATACGCCCTGCGCATGACCGGCATCGGCGACAACTTCCAGCTGCACACGCTGCTGGCCGGCGCCCTGATCGGCGGGCTGCACATTCCGGGCGAGAGCCCGTCCGCGGAGGCGATCGCCGTGTGCCGGGACGCGGAGGGGCAGGCCCCCACCACGGGGTCGTTCAATCTGGTGGCACCCGACGGCGGCTGGATCTGGAACGAGGGCACGCCCTCCGACATCCCCGTCGTCGACGGCGTACGGCTGCTGGTGCTCGACCCTCCGCCGTATCAGCGCGGCTGGCCGGCCGGGCGGTACTTCCCCCATATGCCGGGCAACCTGGTCATGGAGCGGGTGCTCGGGGCGGGGGAGACCGCGGGGTGGTTCGCGCAGGTGGCCGACGCCAAGGGGTGACGGGCGGTCAGTCCCCCACCCCGCCCCTTCCCGCTGGATGAGTTTGCGGCTCCGCCGCGTGGTGGCCCCTTGGGCCACTGCACGTCGGCGTACTCGGCAGCACGCCGCAGACGCGCCGCACGGGAGGTCGGGCCCCGGGCGCCGGGCTCAGCCGGAGCCCCGTGGGGCCGGTCCGCGGCCCAGGGCCCGGTGGACCGGGCAGCCGCTCAGCCGCGGCCGATGTATGGCATCGACGTTGCCATCACCGTTGCGAACTGCACATTCGCCTCCAGTGGCAGCTCCGCCATATGGAGCACCGTCCGCGCCACGTCCGCCGCGTCCATCACCGGCTCCACCACGACCTCCCCGTTCGCCTGCAGGATCCCCGCCTGCATTCGCTGCGTCATCTCCGTCGCCGCGTTGCCGATGTCGATCTGGCCGCAGGCGATCCCGTACGCCCTGCCGTCCAGTGACAGGGACTTCGTCAGGCCCGTCATCGCGTGCTTCGTCGAGGTGTACGGCGCCGAGTGCGGGCGGGGCACATGGGCCGAGATCGAGCCGTTGTTGATGATCCGTCCGCCCTGCGGGGACTGGGTCTTCATCGTGCGAAAGGCCGCCTGCGCGCACAGAAAGGCGCCCGTCAGATTGACGTCCACCACCGCGCGCCAGTCCTCGTAGGAGATGTCCTCGAAGCGAACCCGTGGGCCGGACGTACCAGCGTTGTTGAACAGTAGGCCAACACGGCCGTGGCGCTCACGCGCGGTGGCGAACAGCGTGGTGACATCCGTCGGTGACGTCACATCAGTGGGGACGCACAGCACGTCCCCACCCGCCAGCGACGCCGTTTCCTCCAGTGCCACGGCGCGCCGCCCCGCCAGAACCACCGACCAGCCCGCACCCGCCAGCGTCAGCGCGACGCTCCGGCCGATGCCCGAACCCGCGCCCGTCACCACCGCAATCTTCGCAACAGCGTTCATGGACGCGCAGCGTAAACCCGTACCTGTACGCGGAACTCATCCGACCGACATACGGATGTTGTGTACTCGACAACGCGGAGTCGTCGGCCCCTACTCAAATGCGAAGGGACAACACCCGTCAGGGGAGGGGCACATGAGAACCGCACCGCACGCACCCGAGCTGCGCGCCGCCGCCCGGCACATCGGCCGCCGCAGGTTTCTCACCGTCACCGGCGCCGCCGCCGCGCTCGCCTTCGCCGTCAATCTGCCCGGAACCGCCCACGCCGCCGAGCTCGACGCCAAGAAGATCACCGAGGACCCCTTCACCCTCGGCGTCGCATCCGGAGACCCGCAGCCCGGATCCGTACTGCTGTGGACCCGCCTCGCGACCCGTCCGTACGAGCCCGACAGCGGACTGCCCCGAGCCAGGATTCCGCTGCGCTGGGAGATCGCCCACGACTCCGGCTTCTCCCGCATCGCCAGGCGTGGATCCGTCATCGCCCACCCGGAGTTCCACCACAGCGTGCACGTCACGGTGACCGGGCTCGGCAACGACCGGCCGTACTACTACCGCTTCCGCGCGGGGACGTGGATCAGTCCCACCGGCCACACCCGTACCGCCCCCGCCCGCTCGGCCCGCATCACCGAGCTGAAGCTCGCCGCCGTGTCCTGCCAGGCGTACCACGACGGCTACTTCACCGCGTACAAGCATCTCGCCGAGGAAGAGCTCGACGCCGTCTTCCACCTCGGTGACTATCTGTACGAATACGCCGTGAACGCCGTCGGCGGTGCGCGCGCCTACACCGACCGGCGCCTGCCCGCCCACTTCAACCACGAGACCGTCACGCTCGAGGACTACCGGCTGCGCTACGGCCTCTACAAGTCGGACCCCGACCTCAAGGCCGTGCACGCCGCGCACCCCTTCGTCCTCACCTGGGACGACCACGAGACCGAGAACAACTACGCGGGCGACATCCCCGAGAACGACGTCCCGCCGGAGGAGTTCCTGCTGCGCCGGGCCGCCGCCTACCGCGCGTACTGGGAGAACCAGCCGCTGCGCAGGCCCCAGCAGCCCGATGGCCCCGACATGCAGCTCTACCGCAGGCTGCACTTCGGCCGGCTCGCGCAGTTCGACATCCTCGACACCCGCCAGTACCGCTCCGACCAGGCGTACGGCGACGGCTGGCAGGTGCCGGGCCCGGAGTCCGAGGACCCGGCGCGCACCCTGACCGGTGCCGCGCAGGAGCGCTGGCTGCTCGACGGGTGGAAGAGCTCCCGCGCCCGCTGGAACGTCGTGCCCCAGCAGGTCACCTTCGCCCAGCGGCGCGATGTCCCCACCGGCACCTTCAAGTTGAGCATGGACGCCTGGGACGGTTACCCCGCCTCGCGCGAGCGGGTCCTCGCGGGCGCCGCGGCGGCCGGCGTCGAGAACCTGATGGTCCTCACCGGCGATGTGCACGTCGGCTACGGCTTCGACCTGAAGAAGGACTTCAACGACCCGGCGTCCCGCACCATCGGCACCGAGATCGTCGCCACCTCGATCAGCAGCGGCAAGGACGGCTCCGACAAGCCCGCCAACTGGGACAACCTCACCAAGGCCAATCCCCACCTGAAGTTCTACAACGGCCGGCGCGGCTATGTGACCGTCACCCTCGGCGAGCAGCAGGCGCGCGCCGACTTCAAGACGGTCGGCGCGGTCACCAAGCCGGGCGCGCCGATCACCACGGCCGCGTCGTTCGTGACGGAGGCGGGCAACCCCGGCCTCAAGCCGGTCTAGCTTCGTCCGGGAGTGGACGCCGATGTGGTCCCTACCGCATCGGCGTCCGCGCGCGCTGCGCCCCAGCGACTCCGAACCGATCCGCGAATGCCTTCTGAGAGCATGGGGCGGGATTCAAGGACATGGAGACGCAATGCCGAAGCCGGACAGCGGCCAGGGAAGCACAGAAGGACACATAGCGGCCGCCGTCGCGGCACCCCTTGCGGAACCCGCCCCGCCCGCCGCCCAGGCATCCGCATCCGCACCCGCACCCGTCGTGGCAGCCCGCCGCGTCGGCTTTCTGGTCACGCTCGTGCTGGGCGGGCTCACCGCACTCCCGCCGCTCTCCATGGACATGTACCTCCCGGCCCTGCCCGCGGTCACCAGGTCGCTCGGCGCACCGGCCGCGACCGTACAGCTCACGCTGACCGCATGCCTGGCGGGCATGGCGCTCGGTCAGCTGGTCGTCGGCCCGATGAGCGACAGATGGGGACGCCGCCGGCCGCTGCTCATCGGCATGATCGTGTACGTCGCCGCCACCGCGACCTGCGCCCTGGCGCCCACCGCCGAGCTGCTGATCGGCTTCCGGCTGCTCCAGGGACTCGCGGGCGCGGCGGGCATTGTCATCGCGCGGGCCGTGGTCCGCGATCTGTACGACGGCGTGGAGATGGCCCGGTTCTTCTCCACGCTGATGCTGATCTCCGGCGTCGCGCCGATCATCGCTCCGCTGATCGGCGGCCAGGTGCTGCGGATCACCCAGTGGCGCGGCATCTTCGTCGTCCTGACCGGCGTCGGCATCCTGCTCACGCTGGTCGTGGCGAAGTGGCTGCACGAGACCCTGCCCCGCGAGAAGCGGCACAGCGGTGGCGTCGGCGAGGCGCTGCGCACCATGCGCGGGCTGCTCGCCGACCGGGTCTTCACCGGCTACACGCTCACCGGCGGGCTCGCCTTCGCCGCGCTCTTCGCGTACATCTCCGCCTCGCCCTTCGTGGTGCAGGAGATCTACGGCGCGTCCCCGCAGACCTTCAGCCTGCTCTTCGGCGTCAACTCCGTCGGGCTGATCACGGTCGGCCAGATCAACGGCAAGGTGCTGGTGGGGCGGGTCAGCCTGGACAAGGCGCTGGGCTTCGGGCTCGCGGTGATCACGCTGGCCGCGACCGCGCTGCTGCTGATGACGGCGGGCGTCTTCGGGAAGGTGGGGCTGCTCCCCGTCGCGGCCGGTCTCTTCGTGCTGATGTCCGCGATGGGTCTGGCGATGCCCAACACCAACGCCCTGGCCCTGATGCGCACCCCGCACGCCGCGGGCTCCGCGTCCGCACTGATCGGCACGTCCTCGTTCCTGATAGGCGCGGTCGCCTCACCGCTGGTCGGGATCGCGGGCGAGGCGACCGCCGTCCCGATGGCGGTGGTCCAACTCACCTGCGCGTTGGGCTCGTTGGGCTGCTTCCTGGGCCTGTGCCGCCCGTGGCGGCCGCGCGCCGAGGCGCTCTGAGGATCCTGGCGCCCGCGGCCTGCGCCCACGGCAGCCGCGCATGGCTAGAATTTGTCGGTGAACGCCACACTCCCCACCGCGGAAGCCCTGCGCAGCGCCCTAGCCGGGCTGCTCGACGGGCTGCCGCCCACGCAGGCTGCGCGGGCCGTCGAGCGACTGATCGCGAACTACCGGGGGGCGACCCCGACCGACGCGCCGGTGCTGCGGGACCGTTCCGACGTCGCCGCGTATGCCGCGTACCGGATGCCGGCCACCTTCGAGGCGGTACGGGCGGCGCTCGCCGGTCTGCGGGCCGCGGCCCCCGGATGGACCCCGGGCACGCACACCGACATCGGCGGCGGCACGGGCGCGGCGAGCTGGGCGGTCGCGGAGGCGTGGGAGTCGGGGGAAGGGGCGCCGGAGTCCGGGGACGAGGCGTCGGGTGCCGGGGAAGCAGGGGGCCCGCGCACGACCGTGCTCGACTGGGCCGAGCCCGCGCTGGCTCTGGGCCGTGAACTGGCCGCAGCCTCGGGGGTGCCCGCCCTGCGCGCCGCACAATGGCAGCGCTCACGGATCAGCTCGGCGCTCCGTATCGAGAGCACTGATCTCGTCACGGTGTCGTACGTCCTCAAGGAGCTCACCGCCGAGGACCGCGCGGCTGTCGTCACCGAGGCGGCCCGCGCGGCCCAGGCCGTCGTGATCGTCGAGCCCGGGACCCCCGACGGCTACGCCCGCGTCATCGAGGCGCGCGACCGCCTGATCGCGGCCGGCCTGCGGGTGGCCGCGCCATGCCCGCACAGCGCCGCCTGCCCCATCGAGCCAGGTACGGACTGGTGCCACTTCGCGGCCCGGGTCAGCCGCTCCTCGCTGCACCGCCAGGTGAAGGGCGGCTCACTGCCGTACGAGGACGAGAAGTTCAGCTATGTCGCGGCGGTCCGCTTCCCGCCCCACCCGGCCCCGTCCCGGGTCACCCGTAAGCCCCAGATCCGCAAGGGCCTGGTGCTGCTCGACCTGTGCACACAGTCCGAGGGCCTGCGCCGCGAAACGGTCACCAAGCGCCGGGGCGCGCTGTACCGCGACGCCCGCGACGTGGCGTGGGGCGACGCGTGGCCGCCGGAGCCGGCGGAGGACTGACCTCTGTGGCCGGGCGGCGCGAAGCAGCCGCCCGCCGGGGGCGCCGTTGCACCCACACACCCGCCGCGCCGGAGATTCAGGGCCGGAGCTCCAGCGTGCAGCACTTGACGCTGCCGCCGCCCTTGAGTAGTTCGCTCAGGTCCATGCCCATCGGCTCGAACCCCCTCTCCCGCAGCGGTTCGAACAGCCCCACCGCCGCCTGCGGCAGCAGCACATGGCGGCCGTCGCTCACCGCGTTCAGGCCCAGCGCCGCTGCGGCCGGCTCGTCGGCGATCAGCGCGTCCGGGAAGAGCCGGGCCAGTACCGAGCGGCTGCCCGCCGAGAACGCGTCCGGGTAGTACATGATCTGGTCCGCCGCGTCGTCCAGCACGCACAGCGCCGTGTCCAGGTGGTAGTAGCGGGGGTCCACCAGATCCAGGCCGATCACCGGCCGGCCGAAGAACTCCTGCGCCTCGGCGTGCGAGAGCGGGCTGGAGCGGAAGCCGCGCCCCGCCAGCAGACAGGACGCGGTGACGGCGAAGTCGCCCTCGCCCTCGTTGATGTGTACCGGCTCGTGGACCTCGGTGAAGCCATGGTCCCGGAACCAGCCGAGATGCGCCTCGGCCTCGGCGGTGCGCTCCGGATGCGCAAAGCGGGCGCCGAGCACCCGCCCGTCGACGACGGTCGCCCCGTTCGCGGCGAAGACCATGTCGGGCAGCCCGTCCCGCGGCTCGAGCAGCTCCACGGTGTGGCCGAGCGAGACGTAGCGGTCGCGCAGGTCCTCCCACTGGGCGAGGGCGAGCGGCAGATCCACCGGCTTCGTGGGGTCCATCCACGGATTGATGGAGTACGTGACCCGGAAATGGGCCGGCGGGCACATCAGATAGCGCCGAGTCGGCAATGAGGGCTCCTTACGGACGGTTGGGGCAACTGCCGCCCATGGTGAGGCCTGTCAGGCCCGCGCACTGTGAACCGATCGGGTGGTTTGCCGCGAAGGGCGCCAGGGCAAGGCATTGAGCCCCCGGAATACGCGGACAAGCCCCAGGAATGCGCGGACAAGCCCCCCGGTTGGGGGCGGTGGCCGTCCGAGGAGCAGGATGGTGGGACGATGGCAGGGTCCACCTGGAGCAAGCGTGAGGTGTGAGGGGATAGATGGGCGACGGTAAAGGCCGCTACCGCGGCACGGAGAACAGGGTCTCCCGGGAGAGCCGACTGCCCCAGTGGCTGCGCCGGCGCCCCAAGAACACCGAGCCCGAGGACTCCCGCCGCGAGACCCTCCTGCTGGCCAGCGCCGCCGCGGGCCTGCCGCTCGCGCCCGCCGCCCACCCCGTCGCGTACCGCTGTTCCTGTGAACGCATCGGCTGTCCGACCCCGGGCAGGCACCCGGTCTCCTTCGCCTGGCAGACACAGTCCACGACCGACAGCGCGCAGATCGAGCGCTGGGCCCAGGGCCAGCCGCAGGCCAACTTCATCACCGCGACCGGCATGGTGCACGACGTCCTCGACGTTCCCCTGGAGGCCGGCCGCAGTGCCCTCGACCGGCTGCTCGAGCAGGGCATCGAGGTGGGCCCGGTCGCCGAGTCCGGCGGTGCGGGCAACGAGGGGAGGCTGCTGTTCTTCACCGCCACGCGCGGCACCCCCGAGGACGAGGACGAGTGGTGGCCCTGTGAGCTCGACTGCCACCCCGAGACGATGGACGAGCACCCGGGGCTGCGGTGGCACTGCCGCGGCAGCTATGTCCTTGTACCGCCCGCGAAGCTGCCCGGCGATCTCGAGGTGAGCTGGGTGCGCGGCCCCGAGCATCCGCTGCCGGATCCGCTGACGCTGCTCGAGACGCTGACGGACGCGTGCGCGAAGTACGCGGGCGAGAACGAGCGGCTGGACCATCACGAGGTGGCCTGGCCCCTCGGCCGCTAGACCGGACAGGGCCTGAGCACAGGCTGCCCGGATCGAGGACCCGGGCCGGGGCGGGAGCCCCGGCTACGAACCCTTCGCCGCGGTCAGACCCGTCAGCCGGCCCAGCACCTCGACCTGCCCGCTGCCCGGCGCGCCCGTGGGCACCGTCACGGCCTGGCTGGAGACCCGCTCCTTGGTGATTGTGGAGGTCACCTGCCCGGTCAGCAGCGCCTTGACGTCCGGGTGCACCTTCAGCCGTACACCTTTCGCCGCGGTCTGCCGCTCGTAGTTGCGCACGGTGAAGAAGACCAGCGCGTTGCCGTCCTCGGTGACCAGACCCAGCGGCGCGAAGTCGTCCGAGTCCAGCGGCTGGTCGATGTACTGCGTGGTCATCCCCGGCAGATTCGCGTCCTTCGTGCGGGAGGCGCGCCAGCCCGAGGTGTGCGGTCCGTCCTTGAAGTGCTCCGGCTTCCCGTTCTGCATGTACGAGGCGTACTCCTCGCTCAGATCGCGGGGAGCGACCGCCAGCGCCGTGCTGTCCGGGGCGACCGGCTCGGCCCAGCCGTCCTTGTCGGTCTTCAGGGCCGGGATCCGGCTGGGGGACAGGATCGTGAGATATGCCGCCTCCCACAGCTGGTCCGCACCGCCCCGTACGAAGACGAGCACCCAGCGGTTGTCCCCGGCGCCCTTGTCCACATCGCGGTTGGAGTCCACATCGGCGAGGAAGAAGCGCGGCCAGCCGGCCTTCTTCGGGATGGTGAACTTCGCGTCGGTCAGCTCCAGCGGCACATGCTGCGGGTTGCCGTCCGGGTAGTTGACGTTGCGCGCCTTGAGACCGGCCTGGTTGATCGCGCCGAGCGCACCGGTGACATGCTCCGCGTCCAGCGCCGGGTCGTACGCCTTGTCGGCCTCGTTGTACGCGTCGGTGAAGTCCTTGAGGGCCTGCGCGGCCTCAGTCTTCGTCGCGGACGGAACTACCTCCAGCTCCCCGTGCACCGTCACGCACGCGCTCGCCGTCAGAGACAGCACTGTCGTCGCCGCGAGTCCCGTCGCCGCCCGGCGCAGCCTTCCCACCCGCATCGGCCTTCTCATCGGTTGCCTTCTGCTCCTTGACCCCCACTGACCGTCCGAACCCTACCGGGGCCAGGAAAAGGCCGAGCGTCGGGATCAGATACAGCGCCCACACCGTGACCTGAAGAACGGTGGGGTTGGGCTGGAAGTTGAAGACGCCCTTCAGCAGCGTGCCGTACCAGCTGTCCGGCGGGATCGTCGCGCTGATGTCGAAGGCCTTGTTCGCCAGACCGCCGAGGAAGCGCGCCTCCTGGAGGTCGTGCACGCCGTACGCAAGGACGCCCGCCGCCACGATCACCAGCATGAGGCCGGTCCACTTGAAGAACTTCGCCAGGTTGATCCGCAGCGCGCCCCGGTAGAACAGCCAGCCCAGCACGACCGCGGTGGCGATGCCGAGCAGCACACCGGCCAACGGGCCCTGGGTGCCGCCCTCGTCGGTGGCCGCCCGGACCGACGCCCACACGAACAGCGCCGTCTCCAGACCCTCGCGCCCCACCGCCAGGAACGCGGTGGCGACCAGCGCGCCCGTGCCCATCTGCAGCGCGGCGTCCAGCTTGCCGTGCAGCTCGGACTTCAGATGCCGCGCGGTGCGCCGCATCCAGAAGACCATCCAGGTGACCAGGCCGACCGCGACGATCGACAGCGAGCCGCCGAGCAGCTCCTGCGCCTCGAACGTCAGCTCCTGCGAGCCGAATTCGAGCGCGAAGCCGAAGGCGAGGGAGAGCGCGACCGCGACCCCGATGCCGATCCAGACCGGACGCAGCGCGTCGCGCCGCCCGGTCTTGACCAGATACGCGATCAGGATGCAGACGACCAGGCTGGCCTCGAGGCCCTCGCGCAGGCCGATCAGATAGTTACCGAACACGTCGGGTCCCTTCGATCAGGAGAACAGCGCCCGGCCCCACCAGTCGTCCTTGTCCCGGACGCCCGGCGGAACGGCGAACAGCGCCGAACCCACGTGCTGGATGTACTCGTTGAGGTCGTCACTGGCCGCCAGCGAGCGCTGAACCGGAATGAAGCCCTTGTGCACGTCGCGCTGGTACGCCAGGAAGAACAGCCCCGCGTCCAGCCGGCCCAGACCGTCCGTGCCGTCGGTGAACGAGTAGCCGCGGCGCAGGATCTTGGCACCGCCGTTGGTGTCCGGGTGCGCGAGCCGTACATGCGCGGTCGGCAGCATCGCCTTGAGGAACGGCTCGTCGCGCTCCTTGGCCTTGCCGACCGGCGCGCCCTCGCCCTTGTCGCGGCCGAAGATGTCCTCCTGCTCACTGAGCGGAGTGCGGTCCCAGGTCTCGATGTTCATCCGGATCCGGCGGGCGACGAGATACGAGCCGCCGGTCAGCCAGCCCGAGCCCTCTTTGTCGGAGACCCAGACATGCTTGTCGAGCGCGGCCGTGTCCGTACCGGCGATGTTCCGGGTGCCGTCCTTGAAGCCCATCATGTTGCGCGGGGTCTGCGCCTCGGGCGTCGTCGACGAGGTCTTGCCGAAGCCCAGCTGCGACCAGCGGACCGCGACCTTGCCGAAGCCGATGCGGGCGAGGTTGCGGATCGCGTGCACCGCGACCTGCGGGTCGTCCGCGCAGGCCTGGACGCACAGATCGCCGTCGCTGCGGGCCGGGTCGAGGTTGTCGCCGGGGAACGCGGGCAGTTCGACCAGGGCCGCCGGGCGCTTGCCCTCAAGGCCGAAGCGGCCCTTGGCGAACAGGGACGGGCCGAAGCCGATGGTGAGTGTGAGCCGGGACGGCTTGAGGCCGAGCGCCTCACCGGTGTCGTCCGGCGGGGCCTCGGCGAGACCGCCGTACGCGCCCTCGCCGACCGCCTGACCGGCCGTCATCCGCTCCGCGGCCCGCGTCCAGTCCTTGAGCAGCTGCACCAGTTCGGCGCGGTCCTTCGTCTTCACGTCGAAGGCCGCGAAGTGCAGCCGGTCCTGGACGGGGGTGGCTATACCTGCCTGGTTCGGGCCGTGGAAGGGCACGGCCGCGCCGGCCGAGGCGGCGGGTTCGGTCGTGTCCCCGCGGCTCAGAGCAACGGCGCCGCCGGCCGCGGCGGCGCCGAGCGCGAGGCCCGCACCGCCCCAGCCGAGCACCGAGCGACGGGACGGAGCCTGGTCCTGGGACTGGCCGCCGGTCTCCGTGGTCTCCGTGGTCTCCGAGGTCTCGACGGTCTCGTTGGACTCGTTGGACTCGTTGGTCTCGTTGTTCTTCTCGGACATGTCGATCCCCCCGTTACTTCGCAACCGCGGCGCCGAGCTTGGACAGCGGCTCGGCGAGCGCGTTGACGCCGTCGCTGAGCTCCTTGCGCTGGTCCTTGCCGACCTTGTCGTAGGAGGTGAATTCGTACGAGGTGGTGTCCTTGCGGTACTTGTCGAGCAGCGCGTTCAGCGTCGCGAACTGCTTGTCCAGCTCGGCGACGAGCTTCGGGTCGTTCTTGGTGGCGACCGGCTTCAGCAGCTCGAAGGACTTCTGCGCACCTTCGACGTTGGCCTTGAAGTCCACCAGGTCGGTGTGGCTGTAGCGCTCCTCCTCACCGGTGACCTTGCCGGTGGCGACCTCGTCGAGCAGCTCCTTGGCGCCGTTGGCCATGGAGGTCGGGGAGATCTCGGCGGTGCCGACCTTCTTCTGCCAGTCGGTCAGGTCCTTGACCAGAGTGTCGGCGAGGGCCTTCTCCGCGGGGCCGAGCTTCTTGGTCTGCCACAGCGCCTTCTCCAGCGTGTGCCAGCCGGTCCACTTCTGGCCCTTCTCCAGGCCGTCCTCACGCAGGTCGACCTTGGGGTCGATGTCGCCGAAGGACTCGGCGACCGGCTCGGTGCGCTCCCAGCCGATGCGGGAGTCGGCGTAGGCCTTCTTGGCGGCCTCGATGTCGCCCGCCTTGACGGCGTCGGTGAAGACCTTCACCTTGGGCAGCGTCTCGTCGGCCTGCTGCTGCACGTACTGGCGGTACGCGGCGACGGCGGCGTCCATCTGCGGGCTGCGCTTGGCGGCCTTGCCGTCGCCGGTGGCGCTGACCTTCTGGCTGATGCCGTCGCCCTTCATGCCGGGCTTGCAGGCGATCTCGTAGTCACCGGCCTTCACTTCGGCGGTGATGTTCGCCTTGGTGCCGGGGCCGATGTTCTCCCGCTCGGTGACGATGCGGCCGTCCGGGAAGAGGACGTAGACCTCGGTGACCTTGGAGCCCTTGTTCTCGATGTCGAGCTGGACGTGCCCGGCCGGGAACTCCTTCTTCGACAGCTCGCAGGAGTCGTCCTTCGCGGTGACCTTGATCGCGCCGTCGCTGCCCTTGGCATCGCTCTTCTCGGCGCAGCCTGTGACGGCGGTCAGGGCCGCTGCAGTGGCGGCGGCGGTGACGACGGACAGACGGACGGCTCGCATGCGGACTCCAGGGTTCGGAAGTGAGGCGGACCTAACTTAACCGAGGCTTACCTGACCGATACCCGCCCGTCCAGTGATTCAGCTCTCATACCGTTCATACGGTCACGGACGAATCGCGGAATGGTCGGGTAAACCCCATGTCCAAGTAAAGGAAAGGTCAAGCGACCCGTTTCGGGGGCGCCGGGAGCGCTGCGGTGTGCGACTGCCATGGGACGCGCCGCCTCCGCGCCGGCCTCCGCGCCGGCCGTCATGTTGGCCGAAAACACCAAGTCGGCCTGCCTGGTGCTTGAATGCCGGAGTGAATGAACGTGACGTGCTCGACGTGCTCCACGTCTTCTGCGGTGGCGACGGCCGGTACGGCAACGCCCTCGGTGTCGTACGCGACGCCCGCGCGTATCCCGACCAGGCGTCCCGGCAGGCCCTCGCCGCCGAGCTCGGGTTCAGCGAGACGGTGTTCGTCGACGACCCCGAGCGCGGCGTCGTCGACATCTACACCCCCGGCCTCCGGCTTCCCTTCGCCGGGCATCCGCTCGTCGGCGCCGCCTGGCTGCTCGATCTCGAGGCGGTGAATCCGCCCGCCGGCGAGGTGTGGGTCCGGCAGGACGGGGAGTTCACCTGGATCACCGCGCGCGCCGAGTGGGCGCCGCCGCGCACACTGCGGCAGTACGGCTCGGCCGCCGAGGTCGACGCGCTCGAGGTGCCGCCGCCCGGTGAGTGGGTGTACGCGTGGGGGTGGGAGGACGAGGCCGCGGGCCGCGTCCGGGCGCGCGCCTTCCCCGGGCGGGGCGACGGCATCGACGAGGACGAGGCGACCGGCGCCGCCGCGCTGCTGCTCACCGACCGGCTCGGGCGGGCCCTGAACATCACCCAGGGCCGGGGATCGCAGATCCTGACCGCCCCCGGCCCCGACGGCACGATCGAGATCGGCGGCCGCGTGCGCCTCGCGGCCCCCGTACCCGTCTCGCGCTGAGCGTCGCGCCGCGTACCGCTTGTGCGGTGAGCGCCGCGCCCGCCTGCCGCTTATGCGCTGAGCGGGCCCCTTCGGTGCGCCGCGGTGGCCGCGCCCAGCTCCCGGAACATCGCTCCGTTGCAGTGGAACGCCCGCTTGCACTCGTCCACGATCCGCTGCTTCTCCAGGTCGTCCGCGTTGACCGCGTCCAGCAGTTCCCGGTAGCCCCGCTTGAACGCCGCCGGGTTCGGGATCTGCTCGAAGACGTAGAACCGCACCCCGTCGCCCTTGCGCCCGAAGCCCCAGATCCTCTCCGCCCTGTCGCGGATGATCTGGCCGCCGGACAGGTCGCCGAGGTATCGGGTGTAGTGGTGCGCGACATAGCCTGCGGGCCAGTCGCTCGCGCACTGCGCGATCCGTGCGGCGTACGCGGCGGTCGCGGGCAGCGGCGTGAGTCCCTTGCGCCAGTCCGCGCCCCGCAGATGCGCCAGATCGCGCTCCAGCTCCGCCGTACGCATCAACTCCGGCCGGATGAACGGCCCCGCCACCGCGTCGTCTCTCAGCGTCTCCGCCGGCTCCTCCAGCGCCCGGTACACGAACCACAGCTGCTCGGTGTAGCGCGCATACGCCGCCACCCCCAGCCGGTCGCCGAGCAGGTCGCTCATGAAGGACGAGGTCTCCGCCTCGGTGTGCTGCGCGTGCGAGGCGACACGGATGACCGTCGAGAAGGGCGTACCGGTGGTCGTGGCGGTGGCGTCCAAGGCGGGCCTCCAGGGAACCGGTGGGGACGGGAAAGGGAGCGGTGACTTAGGCTTACCTAAGTCAATGTGTTCCCGACGTCCTGTCGGTAAAACCCTACGCCTGTCGGCGATCGCCGCAAGACGATCACGGCACAGCGATCACGGCAGGGTGAGGATCTCCGCGCCCGTCTCCGTGACCACGAGTGTGTGCTCGAACTGCGCCGTCCGCTTCCGGTCCTTGGTCACCACGGTCCAGCCGTCGTCCCACATGTCGTACTCGTGCGTGCCGAGCGTGAGCATCGGCTCGATGGTGAACGTCATGCCGGGCTGGATGACGGTCGTCGCATGCGCCGCGTCGTAGTGCGGGATGATCAGCCCCGAGTGGAACGACGAGTTGATCCCGTGCCCCGTGAAGTCGCGCACCACGCCGTATCCGAAGCGCTTCGCGTACGACTCGATGACCCGGCCGATCACATTGACCTGGCGGCCCGGCCTGACGGCCTTGATGGCGCGGTTGAGGGACTCGCGGGTCCGCTCCACCAGCAGCCGCGACTCCTCGTCCACGTCGCCGCAGAGATAGGTGGCGTTGTTGTCGCCGTGCACGCCGTTGATGTACGCGGTGACGTCGAGGTTCACGATGTCACCGTCGCGCAGCACGGTGGAGTCCGGGATCCCGTGACAGATGACCTCGTTGACCGAGGAGCACAGGGACTTGGGGAAGCCGCGGTAGCCGAGCGTGGAGGGATAGGCGCCGTGGTCGCACATGAACTCGTGCGCGACCCGGTCCAGTTCGTCCGTGGTCACGCCGGGCGAGATGTGCTTGGCGGCCTCCTCCATCGCCTGCGCGGCGATACGACCCGCGATGCGCATCCGTTCGATGGTCTCGGAGTCCTGGACCTCCGGCCCGGTGTACGGCGTCGGCGCGGGCTTCCCGACGTACTCGGGGCGCCGGATGTTTCCGGGAACGGAGCGGGTGGGAGAGAGCTCCCCTGGTACGAGCAGCGACTGGCCAGACATGCCAGCGAGTCTAACCAGGGGCGATGGGGCAGCATGGCGGGAGAGGAAGGAGCCGACGATGGCCCTGTTCAAGAAGCGCACGGTCGGAAAGCCGGGCGAGTGGTACTACTGCCTGGAGCACAAGAAGGTCGAAGAGGGCCCGGAGTGCCCGGCGAAGGACCGCTTCGGCCCGTACTCCTCGCGCGAGGAGGCGGAGCACGCGATGGAGCTTGCGCGGGAACGGAACCTGGAGTGGGAGACGGACCCGAGGTGGCATGACGCGCCCAGGCCGGACGGCGACGACGTGGCGTAACCGAGGGTCCCGTGGGCTCCGGGGCCGTCCCTCCGGTCACCCCGAACTACCAGCGCGCGGGCGGCGGTGACGTCAGCTGGTCCGCCAGCCGCGACAGCCGGTCCCTGAGCCGTCGCCGCCCCCGCGCCACCGGCACGCTGTTCTCCCCGGCCGCCGCGCTCACCAGATGCTGAACCGTGTCGATGTCGACCTCGTCCACCTGCTCGGCCACCGTCAGCGCCTCGTGCGCCAGGCCGTGCACCTCCGGGTCCCCGCCGTCCAGCGCCAGCACCGTCGCCCCGGCCCGCCGGGCGTCGTGCACCCGCTCGAGCAGCCCCGCGTCCGGCCGCGTCGGCGCGACCATCAGCAGGGTCTCGCCTCGCCGCGCCGCCTCCAGCCTGCCGAGCCCGACCGCCAGCTGCGCAGGATCGGCCGGCCGCACCCGGTGCCGTACGAGCGTCGGCGTCAGCTCCGGCTGCCCCGACCAGGCCGCCTCGTCCACAAGGTGCGCGGCCAGATGCCACGGCTCGTACTCCTCGGTCCCCACCAGCAGCAGCCCGCCGCCCTGCGGCACCACGGACGACCGGAGCACCCCCGCGAACCGCCGGGTCGCCGCCGGCCACTGGGTACCCGCCAGGACTTCGCGCAGCAGCGCGACGCGTACGGCATCCATGGCCCCGCATACTGCACCACGGCCGGACCGGGCGGGGACGGTTGCCGCCCGCTCACCCGATCGGGTGCCCGATACCACGAAGTAAGGTCGAGCCCATGACTTCTACTGACAGTTCAGGCACCGCGCCGAAGGCCCCCGCCAAGGACCCCTGGGACCTCCCCGACGTGTCCGGCCTGGTCGTCGGCGTCCTCGGCGGCACCGGCGACCAGGGCCGCGGGCTCGCGTACCGGCTGGCCAGGGCCGGGCAGAAGGTGATCATCGGATCCCGGGCCGCGGAGCGCGCCGAGACCGCAGCCGCCGAGCTGGGCCTCGGCATCGAGGGCGCCGACAACGCCGAGTGCGCCAGGCGCAGCGATGTGGTGATCGTGGCCGTGCCGTGGGACGGGCACGCCAAGACCCTTGAGACGCTGCAGAAGGAGCTCGTCGGCAAGCTCGTCATCGACTGCGTCAACCCGCTCGGCTTCGACAAGAAGGGCGCGTACGCACTGAAGCCGGAGGAGGGCAGCGCCGCCGAGCAGGCCGCCGCCCTGCTGCCCGATTCGCGGGTGACCGCAGCCTTCCATCATCTGTCCGCCGTGCTGCTCCAGGACGAGTCGATCGAGGAGATCGACACCGATGTGATGGTGCTGGGCGAGGTGCGCGCGGACACCGACCTGGTGCAGGCGCTGGCGGGCCGCATCCCGGGCATGCGCGGAGTCTTCGCGGGCCGGCTGCGCAATGCCCACCAGGTCGAGTCGCTGGTGGCGAATCTGATCTCGGTGAACCGCCGCTACAAGGCGCACGCGGGTCTGCGCGTCACCGACGTGTAGTCGACCGTGTAGTCGACGACAGGGCAGCCGGGGTCATGGGGGACACTGGACCGCGTACGCCATCAGTACCCGGACAGGAGCCGTACCCCATGCCCCGCCTCGCTCTCTACTCCCTCGCCGTCTGCATCCTCGCCGCCGCGGCGGCGGTGGTGTCCTTCGCGCAGGGCAGCTGGCTCGGGATCGTGTGGGTGCTGCTGGCCGGGCTCTCCTCCAACATGGCGTGGTACTGCCTGCGCCGGGCGAAGGCGGAGCGCCGGGCCGGCGGGGCTACCGGTTGACGAACGCCTGGCAGGCGTCGCTCGTCTGCCAGAAGCGGTAGAAGTCCTGGCCGCAGTACGTCTCGACCTCGCTGATGCCGAGCCCCCGCAGGATGGCGTCGATCGCGTCGAAGAACGCGTGGTTCACCTCGGGGATGAACAGGATGCCGAAGACGGCGAGCAGCCCGAAGGGCGCGTACGGCTCGACCTGGCGGCGGATCTTGTACGAGAGCCACGGCTCGATCACGCCGTAGCCGTCAAGGCCGGGCACCGGCAGGGAGTTCAGGATCGCGGCGGTGATCTGGAGCAGCGCGAGGAACGCGAGCGCGAAGCGGAAGACCAGCGGAACGCCGTCCAGCGCGTTCAGCCAGAACGGCGCGGTGCACACGAGGGCGAACAGGGCGTTCGTCAGCGGCCCTGCCGCCGAGATCAGGCTGTGCTTCCAGCGGCCGCGGATGCGGCCCCGCTCGATGAAGACCGCGCCGCCGGGCAGACCGATACCGCCCATGATCACGAACAGTACGGGCAGCACGATGCTCAGCAGCGCATGGGTATAGACGAGCGGATTGAGCGTCAAGTACCCCTTTGTGCCGATGGAGATGTCACCGCTGTGGAGTGCCGTGCGGGCGTGTGCGTACTCATGCAGACAGAGCGAGACGATCCAGGCGGATGTGACAAAGAGGAACACGGCGATGCCGGGGCTCGCCGAGAAGTCCGTCCACACCGCCCAGCCGGTCACCGCCATCACGGCGACGATCCCGAGGAACACCGGACTGATGCGCCGGTCGCCGTGGCGCTTGGTGGCGGTGGTCATGGGTGCGGCTCCTGAGGCTTGGGGGTCCCCCCACGCCCGCCAGGGCGTAGGGGGAGGGACGTGCGGGACCGACCGTACCGGTGACGTGAAGGGAACGTCCCGCGGGGGCGCTGAGGTTCCTGCTGCACGGGGCCGGGGCGGCAGCAGTGACAATGGGCGGGTGCGCTATCGGGTACTCGGCACCACTCAGGCTCTGAACGACGACGGCACGCCCGTCGCGCTCGGCGGTGCGCGGCTGCGCGCGCTGCTGGCCGTGCTGGCGCTTCGGCCCGGGCGTACGGTCCCGGTCGGCGTCCTCGTCGACGAGGTGTGGGACGGCGATCCGCCCGCGGACGCGGTGGGCGCGGTGCAGGCGCTGGTCGGGCGGCTGCGGCGGGCGCTGGGGCATGCGGCGGTGGCGTCGGCGGACGGTGGCTACCGGCTGTGCGCCGAGGGCGAGGACGTGGACCTGCACCGTTTCGAGCGTCTTGCGGGGGAGGGGGCGCGGGCGCTGGAGGAGGGCGACGCGGTGAAGGCGGCGGCGCTGCTCGACGATGCGCTGGGTCTGTGGCAGGGGCCGGTGCTCGCCGACCTGCCGAACCGCACGGCCGAGTCGGCGCGTTGGGAGGCCCGCCGCCTGGACGCCCGCGGCGCGCGCCTCGCGTCGGCGCTGGCACTGGGCCGCGCGGAGGAGGCGCTGCCGGAGCTCGTCGCGCTCTGCGGGGAGCACCCGCTGGACGAACGCCTCCAGGCACTGCGGCTGCGGGCGCTGCGGGCTGCGGGCCGGCCGGCGGAGGCGCTGGCGGCGTACGAGGAGATACGGGCGGACTTGGCGGACCGACTGGGGGCGGACCCGGGCCGCGAACTGCGCCTGCTCCACGCGGAATTGCTGCGCCCGGATATGTCCCCCACCCCGCTCCTCCCCGGACCTGGGGCTGCGCCCAAGCCCCCGCCGCGGAGCGGCGCAGAGGCCGGGGGGCATCCCGGCGAGGAACCGGGCTCCCGGGCTCCCGCAGGGGACGCTGCCGGAGCCTCCGGCGAAGCCGGGGCGAGCGGGGCCCGGGCCCCGGGACTTGGTCCCGGAGGCCCCGTCTCGCCGCGGAGCGGCGGAGAAGGGTCCGAAGCGACCGGCGAAGCCTGGGCGGGGGATTGGGGTCCGGGACCGCGTCCCGGGCAACCCTTCGCGCCGCGGAGCGGCGCAGAGGCCGGGGCCGGGGGCCGGTATCCCGGGCAACCCCCGCGGAGCGGCGAAGGAAACCGGGACGGGGTGGCCCCGGCCCAGGAGGGACCCGCCGGGAATCTGCGTGCCCGGCTCACCTCCTTCGTCGGGCGCGACGCCGACATCCTCACCATCCACGCCGACCTCACCCACTCCCGCCTCGTCACCCTCCTCGGCCCCGGCGGTGCCGGGAAGACCCGGCTGTCGCAGGAGGCGGCCGAGCGGGCCGTAGAGGCGTGGCCCGACGGGGTGTGGCTCGCCGAGCTCGCACCCGTGGACGACCCCGAGACCGTTCCCGACGCCGTCCTCACCGCCCTCGGCGCCCGCGAGACCGTGCTCCGCGGCGCCGGTGCCGAGGAGCTGCGCGCCGCCGAGCGAAACGGCGACGACCCCCTCGCACGGCTCACCGAGCACTGCTCCCGCCGCCGCATGCTGCTCCTCCTCGACAACTGCGAGCATGTCGTCGACGCCGCGGCCACCCTCGCGGAGCGGCTCTTGGAGAGCTGCCCGGCCGTCACCGTCCTGGCCACCAGCCGCGAACCGCTCGGCGTCCCGGGCGAGTTGGTGCGCCCAGTCGACCCGCTGCCGGACCCCATGGCCCTGCAATTGCTCGCGGACCGCGGCGCCGCCGCCAGACCTGGTTTCCGTATCGAGGACGACCCGGACGCCGCCGCCGAAATCTGCCGTCGCCTCGACGGGCTCCCCCTCGCCATCGAACTCGCCGCAGCCCGGCTGCGCATGCTCACCCCCCGCCAGATCGCCGACCGGCTCGACGACCGCTTCCGTCTGCTGACCGGCGGAAGCCGCACCGTACTCCCGCGCCAGCAGACCCTCAGGGCGGTCGTCGACTGGTCCTGGGACCTCCTGGAGGACACCGAACGCGCCGTCCTGCGGCGGCTGTCGGTCTTCGCGGGCGGCTGCGACATCCCCGCCGCCGAGGCCGTCTGCGGCGCGACCGCCCTCGACGTACTCGGGTCGCTCATCGACAAGTCACTCGTCGTCGCCGCCCCGACCCCCGACGACCAGATGCGCTACCGCCTCCTCGAAACCGTCGCCGAGTACGCCGCCGAGCGCCTCGACGAAGCCGACGAGCGGGACGCCGTGGAGCGCCGGCACCTGCTCCACTACCGGGAGTTGGCGCGCACCACCGACCCCCTCCTGCGCGGCCACGGCCAGCGCGAGGCCGTCGCCCTGCTGCAACGCGAGTACGAGAATCTGCGCACCGCGCTCCGCCGCGCCGCCGCGGCCCGCGACGAGCAGGAGGTGCTCTGCCTCGTTCTCTCGCTGTCCTGGTACTGGCAGATGCGGGATCTGCGCACCGAGGCCAGACACTGGGCCGCGGCCGCAGGCGCACTGGGCCCCGACCCCTTCCGCGCGCCCGTCGAACCCGCCCCGCAGATCTTCGAGCGGTTCACCGACGCGCCGCCGCCCATGTCGCCGGAGCTGCTGCAGGAGGCCAGACGCAGCGCGGGGCTGATCCGCATGGTCTTCATGGAGTACAACATCGAGGAGTGGACGACCCCGGACCGGACCGAGTGGCTGCGCGGGGTCACCGTGGCCTATCACCCGGGGCTGCCGCAGACCTGCCGCCCACCGGCCTCGCTGTGGTTCTTCGCCGTGCTGCTGACCGGGAACAGCGAGGACCTGAAGGAACTGCTCAACGAGACCGTCAAGGCCTGCCGTGCCTACGGGTACGAGTGGGAGCTCGCCGCCGCGCTCCAGGCCCGCGCCAATGTCCTCGCCAACCGCACCGAGTGGGCGGGTGACGCCACCCGTGACGCCGACGAGTCGCTGGAGCTGTTCACCCGGCTCGGCGACGCCTGGGGCGCGGCCGAGGCACTGTCCGCGCGCGGCGAGGCGCACGAGCGGCGCGGCGAATACCCACTGGCCGCCGAGGACTTCACGGCCGCGATCGGGTATGCCGAGCGGATCGGAGCCCAGGCCCAGACCGCGGTGCTGCGCTCCCGCCTCGCCGGCATCCTCCTGGAGTCGGGCGAGGGCGACCGGGGCGAGGCGATCATCCGCGAGGTGCTGGCCGAGAAGGGCATGGGCAACGAGTCGACGGCCATCGCCCGGCTGTACCTCGTGCTGTGGCTGGCCCGCAGCGGTCGCGTCCAGGAGGCGCGGGCCGAAATCACGCAGTTGCTGCGGCAGTTCCAGTCCAGCACCCTCGCGATCTTCGAGGGCATGGTCATCGGCATACAGGCCTGGCTGGACCTGATGGAAGGCTGCTACGAGCAGTCGTTGGAACGGAGCCGCGTGGCGCTGCGCAGGGCGCACGACCCGCTGGCCCGTATGGTCGCGCCGCAGTTGGCCTCGGTGCACCTGGTGACCGCCGCGACTGCCTTGGCCAAGGGCCGGCCCGACCGCGCCGAGGACGCGGCCCGGGTGCTCGGCGCGGCCGACGCCGATCTGCCGCCCGGTCATTTCCGTCCGCTGTACGAGAGCGAGAGCCGGGCCGAGGCGGAGGAGGCCGTACGCGCCCTGCTCGACGATGCCGCGTACGAGGCCGCATACGCCGAGGGCGGCGGCCTCACCTTCGATGAAGCCGCCGCCCTGGTCCAGGACCCCTGACCCCCTGTCGGGGTCACGTCTTCTTACGGAACTTGGCGACCGCGAGCGGCGCCGTGACGAGCGTGATCACCACCGCCCAGCCGAGCGTCATCCACACCGCGTGGGCGACCGGGCCGCCGTTGATCAGATTCCGGGCCGCGTCCGCCAGGTTGGAGAGCGGGTTGTAGTCGGTGAAGGACTGCAGCCAGCCGGGCATCGTGGTCGGCGGGGCGAAGATCGACGAGCCGAACTGGAGCGGCATCAGAACCATCATGGCCACTCCCTGGACGGCCTGGGCCGTCTTCATGGTGAGACCGAGCAGGATGAAGATCCACATCAGTGAGGCGCCGAAGACCATGGAGAGGCTGACGGCGGCGAGCAGTTCGAGCACCGAGGTGTGGATCTGGAGGCCGAGCAGGAAGCCCATGCCGAGCAGTACGGTCGTGGCGACCAGCATCCGGCCGACCTCGACCACGATCTTCGCGATGAGGACGGACGACCGGGCGATCGGCATGGACCGGAAGCGGTCCATCACGCCCTTCTTGAAGTCGTCGTTGACGCCGGTGCCGACGGCCATGGCGATGTTCATGCCCATCATCGCCATCATGCCGGGGACCACGTAGTTGACGTACTGCTGCTGGTTGCCCTTGCCGGAGATCGCGCCGCCGAAGACGTACACGAACAGCAGAATGAAGATGACGGGCATCAGCAGGGCGTCGAACATCGACTCCGGGTCCTGCTTGATCTGCAGGGCGTTGCGGCGCACCAGCGCGCCGATGTGCCGCAGATTGGCCCGCAGGCCGATCCGGCCCTCGCCGGAAGGCGCCTTCGCCGGGGCGGGCGCGGGCGTCTTCGAGTGCTGCAACGTTGCCGTACTCATGCGGCGACCTCCTCGGGAATGGCGTCGGACAGGGGCGTCTTCTCGCCGGTGATGGCGAGGAACACCTCGTCCAGGCTGGGCAGATGGGTGCCGATGTGCGCGATCCCGAAGCCGTGGGCACCCAACAGGCCGACAACGGCGGTCAGTTGCTCATCGCTCAGGATCGGTACGTACAGCAGGCCCTCGTCGGGGACGACCGTCGCACCGGTCACCCCGTCCAGGCCGGACTCGCCGAGCATGCGGGCCATGGCGGACAGTTGCGCCGGGTCGCTGGGCCGGATCTGCAGGGTGCGGCCGCCGACCCTCGCCTTGAGCTCGTCGACGCGGCCGTTCGCGATGACGCGCCCTCGGTCGATGACCGTGAGCTCGCTCGCCAGCTGCTCGGCCTCCTCCATGTACTGGGTGGTGAGCAGTACGGTCGCCCCCTCCGCGACCATCCGCTGCACCTCGTCCCAGACCTCGTTGCGGGTCCTGGGGTCGAGGCCTGTCGTCGGCTCGTCCAGATAGAGCACGGCCGGCTGCCCGACCATCGAGGCGGCCAGGTCGAGGCGGCGGCGCATGCCGCCGGAGTACGTCGCTGCGGCCCTCTTCGCGGCGTCCGTGAGCGAGAAGCGTTCCAGCATCTCGTCGGCGCGGCGGCGGGCATCCCGCCGTGACAGATCGAGCAGCCGCCCGATCATGTACAGGTTCTCCCAGCCGGACAGCTTCTCGTCGACCGAGGCGTACTGTCCGGTGAGTCCGATGGTGCGGCGCAGCTGCCGCGGCTGCTTCACCACGTCGTAGCCGGCGACGACGGCATGGCCGGCGTCCGGGACGACGAGGGTGGAGAGGCAGCGTACGAGAGTGGTCTTGCCGGCGCCGTTGGGTCCGAGCACACCGAGCACGGTGCCTTCACGGACGTCCAGATCCACGCCGTCCAGCGCTTTGGTACTGCCGTAGTGCTTGACCAGCCCCCGCACCTGGACGGCGCTGCGCGTGCCGTCTGGGTTCTTGTCGTTTCGCGTCATGCCGTCAACGATGAGGGGCGTCGCCGACAAGCCGCCGACACGTCACCGACAGGTCACCGACAAGCGGGCGACCGCCCGCCGACACCGGTGAAGATGCAGGTCAAGAGCTCGCAGGCTTGGCGTAGTCGACGAAACCGGCCCAGTCGAGCGCGACGCAGGGCTCGTCGCCGACCACCCAGGCGTCGTGGCCGGGCTGGATGTCGATGAAGTCGCCGGGACGTATCTCATCGGTCTCGCCGTCGTTCATGACGACCTTCATGCGGCCGCTGAGGACATAGCCCAGATGGTGCGACTGGCAGCTGTCGGTCCCGGTGATGGGCTTGACGTGCTTGGACCACTGCCAGCCCGGCTCGAACACGGCACGGCCGACCGGTGGCCCGCCTTCCGTGGTGAGGAGGTCGAGCCTCCCCGTGCCGTCCTCGAAGGGACGCGTCTCTTCCGGGGACTCGAAGGTCTTGCGCACGATTCCGGCCATGGCGACTGCCTCCTGGCGGGTCTACGAGGAACCCCGAGGCCACTCTCCAGGCTACGCCGTGGCGTTCTGGCGGCCACTCAGGCCGACAGCCCGCCGACGGGGGAAGATCGGCGGGCTGTCGTTGGTGCCGGAGGTGGCTCAGGAATCCCTCGTCTCCCTAGTGGAAGGTGTGCTCCTCCTGCGGGAACGCCCCGCCGGCGACGTCGTCCGCGAAGGCCTTCGCGGCGTCACCGAGTGTCTGGCGGAGGTTGGCGTACTGCTTGGTGAAGCGCGGCACCTTGCCGCCGGTGAGGCCGGCCATGTCGGTCCAGACGAGGACCTGGGCGTCCGTGTCGGGGCCCGCGCCGATGCCGATGGTCGGGATGTGCAGGCTGCGGGTGACCTCGGCGGCCAGCTCGGCCGGTACGAGTTCCAGGACGACCGCGAAGGCGCCGGCGTCCTGTGCGGCCTTGGCGTCGCGCAGCAGCCGGTGCGCATCCTCGTTGCCGCGGCCCTGCACCCGGTAGCCCATGGTGTTGACGGACTGCGGGGTCAGGCCCAGATGCGACATGACCGGGATGCCGGCCTGCACCAGCATCTCGGTCTGGCCCAGCGAGCGCTCGCCGCCCTCCAGCTTGACCGCGCCGACACCCGCGTCCTTGACCAGCCGGGTGGCGTTGCGCAGTGCCTGGACGGGGCCTTCCTGGTACGAGCCGAAGGGGAGGTCGCCGACGACGAGGGCGCGCCTGGTGCCCCGTACGACAGCGGCGGAGAGCATGGTCATCTCGTCCATCGTGACCGGCACGGTGGTGTCGTAACCGAGGTGACAGTTGCCCATGGAGTCGCCGACGAGAATGACCGGGATGCCGGCCTCGTCGAAGACGGACGCGGTCATCGCGTCGTAAGCGGTGAGCATCGGCCACTTCTCGCCGCGCTCCTTGGCGGTGGCGATGTCGTGGACCGTAATGCGGCGAGTGCCCTTGCCGCCGTACAGCGCCTTGCTGCTGTCGGTGGGCTTCTGGGCAGCCTGAAGCGTCATGGCTGAACGGCTCCTTCGTCATCTCGTGGCGCCCTGACGGCGTCCCCGGATCACCCCCATGGTGGCACCTAGTGCCGTCCGGAAGGAAGAGGACCCGATTCTTCGGTAAAGTGTTTCTATACGAGACGGTCTCGTATCGGAATATGGCTAGTCTGGGGATCATGTCGACTCCATCCGGCGCAGCTGCCCTTCCCCGTATCCCCGAGGCCGTCCACCGCCGCCGCTGGGCCATCCTCGGCGTCCTGATGTTCAGCCTGCTCATCGTCGTCCTCGACAACTCGATCCTGAACGTGGCGGTCAAGACGATCGCCAGTCCCGCGCCCACGGGAGTCGGCGCGACGCAGAGCGAGCTGGAGTGGTCGATCAACTCCTACACGCTCGTCTTCGCCGGGCTGCTCTTCACGGCGGGGCTGCTGGGCGACCGCATGGGCCGCAAGAAGGTGATGCTGTTCGGCATCCTCGTCTTCGGCATGGGCTCGGCCCTCGCGGCGTTCTCCGGCTCGCCCGGCGAACTCATCGCGTACCGCGCGGTGATGGGCTTCGGTGCGGCGTTTGTGATGCCGGCGACGCTCGCCGTGCTGATGTACGTCTTCGAGCGCGAGGAGCAGCCGAAGGCGATCGGCATCTGGGCGGGCAGCGTCGGGCTGGGCATCGCGATCGGCCCGATCGCCGGCGGACTGCTCCTCGAGCACTTCTGGTGGGGCTCGATCTTCCTGGTCAACGTGCCGATCGTGATCATCGCGGTGATCGCCATGGTGGTGCTGGTGCCCGACTCCAAGGACCCGAACCCGGGGCGTATCGACCCCCTGGGTGTGGTGCTGTCGGTCATCGGCCTGGTCCTGCTGGTGTACGGAATCATCCGCGGCGGCGAGCTCGCGGACTTCCTGGCGCCGTCCTCGCTGCTTCCGCTGCTCGGCGGGCTTGGGGTGCTGGCCGTCTTCGTACTGCACGAGAGGCGCAGTGACCATCCGGCGATCGACATCTCGTACTTCAACAAGCCGGCCTTCTCGGCGGCCGTCGCCGCGATCGCGCTGGTCTTCTTCGCGCTGATGGGCGTGACGTTCTTCTCCGCGTTCTATCTGCAGAGCGTGCGCGGGTACAGCGCGCTGGACGCCGGACTGCTGATCCTGCCGTTGGCCGTGGCGCAGATGATCTTCGCGCCGCGCGCCCGGCTGGTCGTCGAGCGATTCGGGGCGCGGGCGGTGTGCACGGCCGGAATGCTGCTGGTCGCGGTTGGTCTTTCGGCGTTCGCGCTGTTCGACGCGGACACGCCACTGTGGGTGCTCGAAGTGGTCTTCTTCGTGCAGGGCGCGGGAATGGCGCACATCATGCCGCCGGTGACGGTCTCGGTGATGCAGGCGCTGCCGCGCGAGAAGGCGGGGTCCGGTTCCGCGGTCAACAACACGTTCCGGCAGGTGGGCGGGGCGCTGGGTGTCGCGGTGCTCGGCTCGTTGCTCTCCACGCGGTACCGGAGCGGGATCGAGGGGCATCTCGAGGTGCTTCCGAGTGGGGCCCGGGAGGCCGCGGGCGAGTCGATCGAGACGACGCTCGGTTACGCGCAGAAGCTCGGTCCGGCGGGCAAGTCGCTGGTCGCGCCCGCGCACGAGGCATTCCTGGACGCGATGCATCTGACCGCGCTCGTGTCGGCGGGCGTGGCGCTGATCGGCGTGTTCGTCGTCCTGCTCTTCCTGCCGGGCGGCCGCCCGAAGAGGGCACCGGCGGCCGAGCCGGAGCCCGCGCTCGAGCCCGAGTCGGAGAGTGAGAGCGCCGGTCCTGATCATGACACGCGGTCGGTCAGCGAGAATTGACGGCGATGACGGCGATGACGGCGGCGGGCGAGACGGCGAGAGACGGTGCGGACGTGCGGTCGAGGCACCACCACGACACCCCGGGGGCCGCGGCTCCGGCGGGTCCGGCAGCCGAGGGCGGCCAGGCGCCCCTCGGGCGGCCTGCCCCGGGTTCGGCCTCCCGCGGGGCGGGGCCTGCCGCGGCCACGGGCGCGTCGTCCCCTCCGGAGCCGGCTGAGGCTCGGCGTGCCCGGGAGGGCGCTGCCTCGTCCGTGGCCCCTGCCCAGGGCCCCGCGGCGCGAAGCGCGCGCGACGGCGACGGCGCCTCCGGCGCACGTCCCGCCTCGTCCGGTGCGTCCGGGCCTGCGGGGCGGCGGGGGCGGCCCCGTAGCGAGGCCGTCGAGCGGGCCATCGTCGAGACCGTCGTACGGCTCCTCGAAGAGGGCGTGCCGCTGTCCGAGTTGTCCATCGAGCGCATCGCCCGCACCGCCGGGGTCGGCAAGGCCACCATCTACCGCCGCTGGGAGGGCAAAGAAGCCCTCTTCGTCGACGTCGTACGCTCCATGGAACCCGTCGACCCCCCGCTGCCCGGCACCTCCGTCCGCGACGACCTCGTGGCGATGGTCGAGATGCTCCGCCGCCGCGGCCTCGCCAAACGCTCCTCCGCCCTCCTGCACAACGTCTTCGCGCAGATGCAGAGCTATCCCCAGCTCTGGGACATGTACCACCACACCTCCGTCGTCCCCCGCCGCGAGCGCATGGACGAAGTCCTGCGGCGCGGCATCGCGAGCGGCGAGATCCGCGCCGACATCGACTTCGATCTGCTCGGCGACCTCTTCGTCGGCCCGATGCTCGTACGGACCGTGCTGCGCCCGGGCGGCACGCCCGAGGTGGGCAGCGCGGAACGCATCGTCGACGCCGTACTCCAGGGCGTACGCCCGCCACGCTGAGGGGCCATCAACTCGCCCGTCGCGGCCCGCCCGAAGTGTGCGCGTTCTGTCACAACGTCCCCACCTGGGCCGATACCAGGAACTCCGTCCTCCGCCTTGTCGTCATCGAGGCAGTAACGGCCGTCCGGCGACGGCGGTAAAACGCCCGCCATCGCCTAGTGTCGACGGCGAGGTGTGACGGCAAGGCAGTGAGGACAGCTTTATGGCGCAGGCGTACAAGACGGAGACGGGGAACGGCAATCCGGAGGACCGGCGCACCGGAACCCGGGCCCGGGGCCTGCTCCGGCGCTGGCGCGGCGACAACCGGATCTGGCGACGCGGCATCGTCCTCGCGTGCTTCGCCGTGCTGATCGCCCTGTTGATGATTCTGCACGCCCAGATCCCCAACCGGATCGGCAACCTCGGCAGCCTCGCCGAGACCTTCCTGCCCTGGCTCGGCGTGTTCATCCCGGTGATCCTCGCCCTCGCGATCTGGCGGCGCTCGGCCACCGCGCTGATCGCCCTGCTGCTCCCGACCGTCGTCTGGCTCAACCTCTTCGGCGGCCTGGTCACCGACAAGTCGGCCGGCGGCGGCGATCTGACGCTCGCCACACACAACGTCAACGCCGACAACCCCGATCCCGAGGGCACGGCCAAGGAGGTCGCCGCATCGGGCGCGGACGTGCTCGCGCTGCAGGAGCTGCCGCTCGGCAAGGTCTCCGCGTACGAACAGGCTCTGGCCGGCACGTACAAGTACCACTCGGTGCAGGGCACGGTGGGGCTGTGGAGCAAGTACCCGATGAGCGACACCGCTCCGGTGGACACCCGGCTGGGCTGGACGCGCGCCATGCGCTCCACCGTGCAGACACCCATGGGCGCCGTGGCGGTGTACGTCGCCCATATGCCGTCCGTACGCGTCAAGCTCCACGCGGGCTTCACCGCCAACCAGCGCGACAACAGCGCGGACGCACTGGGCGAGGCGATCGCCCACGAGCGGGGTGCCAAGGTCGTGCTGCTCGGCGACCTCAACGGCACGATGAACGACCGCTCGCTGAAGTCCATCACCTCGCAGATGCGGTCCACGCAGGGCGCGGCGGGCGACGGCTTCGGCTTCAGCTGGCCGGCGTCGTTCCCGATGGCGCGGATCGACCAGATCCTGGTGAAGGGTGTGGAGCCGGTCTCGTCGTGGACGCTGCCGCGGACGGACAGCGACCATTTGCCGATCGCGGCGCGCGTGAAGCCCTGACGGGACGCTTCCCCACTGGGGGCAAGCCCCCCGACGGGCTCCAAGGGAGCCCCAGTGATGTGACGGCAACCACCCGCTCATCCGTGGGAACAATCCCCATGAGAGCCTTTGTTTCGTAGGAGAACTAACTCGGAAAGGCTCTCCCATGCCCCTGGCGCTACTCGCGCTCGCCATAGCGTCGTTCGGCATCGGTACGACGGAGTTCGTGATGATGGGCCTCCTGCCCAACGTCGCGGACGACCTCAACACCTCCGTCCCCACCGCCGGTCACCTCGTCTCCGCCTACGCGATCGGCGTCGTCGTCGGCGCCCCCGTGCTCACCGCCCTCGGCTCCCGCATCCCCCGCAAGCGGATGCTCCTGCTGCTGATGGCCCTGTTCACCGTCGGCAACCTCGCCTCCGCCCTCGCCCCCGGCTTCGGTTGGCTGATCGCGGGCCGCGTCCTCGCCGGGCTGCCGCACGGCGCGTTCTTCGGTGTCGGCGCGGTCGTCGCGGCGCGGCTCGTCGCGGACGGGCGGCAGGCGCGCGCGGTCGCCACGATGTTCCTCGGGCTCACCGTCGCCAACATCGTCGGCGTACCCGCCGCGACCCTGCTCGGCCAGCACCTCGGCTGGCGCGCCACCTTCCTGGTGGTCACGGTGATCGGCCTGGTCGCCATGGCCGCGCTGGCCCGGCTCGTTCCGTACGTGCCCCTCGACGCGCACCAGAGCGTGGGCCGCGAACTGCGCGCCCTCGGCAGCCGTCAGGTGCTGCTCGGTCTGCTCACCGCGGTCTTCGGCTTCGCCGGCGTCTTCGCGGTGTACTCCTACCTCGCCTCGATGACGACCGAGGTGATGGGCTTCGGCGAGTCCTCCGTCACTGTGGTCCTCGCCCTGTTCGGCATCGGTATGACGCTCGGTGCGCTTGCCGCGGGACCGCTGACCGACCGGGCCCTGCGCCCCACGCTGTACGGGTCGCTCACCGCCCTCGCGCTGGTGCTGGTGGCCTTCCGCTTCACCGCGCACCACCACACCGCCGCTCTGGTCACCGTCGTCGTCCTCGGCGCGGTCGGCTTCATGACCACCACACCGCTCCAGATGCTGGTCATGCAGAAGGCGCAGGACGCCCCGACGCTGGCCTCCGCCTCCAACCACTCGGCCTTCAACCTGGCCAACGCGGGCGGCGCCTGGCTCGGCGGCGCGGCCATCGCGGCGGGCTGGGGCTGGATGTCCCCGACGGTGGTCGGCGCGGCGCTCGCCGTCGTCGGCCTGGCGATCGCCGCGGTCGCCGGCCTCCTCGACCGCGGCGGCCCGGAGACGACGACGGGGGCTTCCCGCGTTGTCGCCGCGGGAAGCCCCCGTACCGAGGAGCGCCGGATCAGCTCGTCGTCTCCCGCCAGCGGTTCGTGATCGGGAGGCGGCGGTCCTTGCCGAAGCCCTTCGCCGAGATCTTGGTGCCCGGCGGGTACTGACGCCGCTTGTACTCCGCCGTGTCCACCATCCGCAGCGTCCTGGCCACCAGCTCCTCGTCGAAGCCGGCCGCGACGATCGCGTCCTTGCCCTGGTCCCGGTCCACGTACAGCGCGAGGATCCGGTCCAAAACGTCGTAGTCCGGCAGTGAGTCGGTGTCGACCTGGCCGGGGCGCAGCTCCGCGCTCGGCGGCTTGGTGATGGAGGCCTCGGGGATCGGCGGTACCTGTCCGCGCTCCTCGGCGGCGCGGTTGCGCCACTCGGCGAGCCGGAAGACGGTCGTCTTGTAGACGTCCTTGATCGGCCCGTACGCGCCGACCGAGTCGCCGTACAGCGTCGAATACCCCACCGCCAGCTCGGACTTGTTGCCCGGCGCGAGCACGATGTGGCCCTCCTGGTTGGAGATGGCCATCAGCGTCGTGCCGCGCAGCCGCGACTGGAGGTTCTCCTCGGCGAGACCGGTCAGACCGAGCGCACCCATGTACGCGTCGAACATCGGCTCGATCGACACGGTGCGGAAGTTGAGCCCGGTACGGCGGGCCAGCTCGGCCGCGTCGCCCTTGGAGTGATCGGAGGAGTACTTCGACGGCATGGAGACGCCGTACACGTTCTGCGCTCCGAGCGCATCGCAGGCGATGGCCGCGACGAGCGCGGAGTCGATGCCGCCGGAGAGCCCGATCAGCACCGAGCGGAAGCCGTTCTTGGCGGCGTACGCGCGCAGGCCGACGACCAGTGCGGAGTACACCTCCTCGTCGTCGTCGAGCCGCTCGGCATAGCCGCCGGCCAGCTCCGCCTCGTACGCGTCCAGCGGCTCCTCGGAGATGACGACGCGCTCGATGCGCAGTCCGTCGTCGACGACGCCCGTCGGCGGCTCGGCACAGGCCGCGGGCAGTTCCAGATCCAGGACGACGCTGCCCTCCGCGAACTGCGGGGCGCGCGCGACGACTTCACCGGCCGCGTCGACGACGATCGAGTCGCCGTCGAAGACCAGCTCGTCCTGCCCGCCGATCATCGCCAGATACGCGGTGGTGCAGCCGGCCTCCTGGGCGCGCTTGCGTACCAGCTCCAGGCGGGTGTCGTCCTTGTTCTGCTCGTACGGCGAGGCGTTGACGGAGATCAGCAGCCCGGCCCCGGCGGAGCGGGTGGCCGGGACGCGGCCGCCGTCCTGCCAGAGGTCCTCGCAGATCGCGAGTGCCACGTCGATGCCGTGCACCCGGATCACCGGCATCGTGTCGCCCGGCACGAAGTAGCGGAACTCGTCGAACACGCCGTAGTTGGGAAGGTGGTGCTTGGCGAAGCTCAGCACGACCTCGCCACGGTGCAGTACGGCGGCGGCGTTCTGCGGTGCGCCGGCGGGCTGACCGTAGCGGGGCTGCGCCCGCTCGGAGCGGTCGAGATAGCCGACGATCACGGGGATCTCCCCGTAACCCTCGTCGGCGAGACGCGCGGCGAGCGCCCGCAGGGCGGCCCGTGAAGCCTCGACGAAGGAAGAGCGCAGGGCCAGATCCTCGACGGGGTAGCCGGTCAGCACCATCTCCGGGAAGGCGACGAGATGCGCCCCCTGCTCGGCGGAGTGCCGGGTCCAGTGCACGATCGACTCGGCGTTGCCGGCGAGATCGCCGACCGTCGAGTCGATCTGATTCAGAGCAAGGCGTAGTTGAGGCACGCGTCCCAGTGTAATCGTCTTTCTGACGCGATGTCCTGGGGAGGGGGTGTGGGGCGCCCCACTCCGTACGGCAGGACTCCGTACGGCGGGCCGGGCGCCCCACACTGCTCCTTCGGGTAACCGGCTACTTCAGGTAACCCAGCACCGTCATCATTCCGGACTCCGCGTGGTAGACGTTGTGGCAGTGGAGCATCCACAGGCCGGGGTTGTCCGCGTCGAAGTCCACCGTCAGCGTGGCGTTCGGCAGCACGATCGAGGTGTCCTTGCGTGGGCCGTTCTGGACATTCGCCAGGGCGTAGGTGTGGCCGTGCAGATGGATCGGATGCCACATCCTGGTGCTGTTGGTGAAGACCAGCCGGACCCGCTCGCCCGCACGGACCGGATGGCGCTGATCGTCGGTGTAGGGCTTGCCGTCGAAGGCCCAGTTGTACTGCGCCATGTTGCCCGTCAGGCGCAGCTTGATCGTGCGGTCCGGCTGCCGTGCGGGCAGGGCGACGGACTCCGCCGCGCGCAGCCGGTCCGCGGTGAGCAGCCGGCCGGAGAGCTCCTTCGGGCGTGCGGAGGAAGCGGGGGCCGCCCCGCCGCCCGTGCGGAGCAGCGCCATCGCCACCGCCCTCTTGCCCTCGGCGATCGCGGTCAGCGGGAACACGCCGTCGCCCGCCGTGACCAGCACGTCGTACCGCTCGCCCATGCCCAGGAGCAGCGCGTCGGTCTTGGCGTGCCGGACGGGGAAGCCGTCCGTGTGCGTCACTGTCAGCTCATGGTCGCCGAGCGCGATCCGGAACGCTGTCTCCGCGGCGGCATTGATGATGCGCAGCCGGATGCGGTCGCCCGGCTTGGCGCTGAACGACGAGGGGGCGTTGGACGCGCGCCCGTTGACCAGGTAGAGCGGGTACCTGATGTCGCCGGCATCGCCGCCGAGCTGCGGGCTGGTCGCGCCCATCATCATCATGGACGGGCCCTCGACCGTCGCCGTCGGGGACGGCTTGCCCTCGGCCGTCGCCATCGGGGACGCCATCTCCTCGTCCGAGTGCACGCCGCCCCTGCCGTGGGTCAGGTGCGCCAGCATCGTGTCCGGCGTGGCGCCGTCGATCCCGTCGAGCCAGTCGTCCAGGACGACGATCCACTCCTTGTCGTACTTCAGGGGCTCTTTCGGGTCGTCCACGATCAGTGGCGCGTACAGACCGCGGTCCAGCTGGACGCCCGAGTGCGGGTGGAACCAGTACGTCCCCGGGTGCGGCACCGTGAAGCGGTAGTCGAAGGAGGCGCCGGCCTTGATGGCGTTCTGGGTGATGTGGGGGGCGCCGTCCATGTCGTTGCGCAGGGCCAGGCCGTGCCAGTGCAGCGAGGTGGCCTGCGGCAGGTTGTTGGCGAGGGTGAGCGCGAGTGTGTCACCCGCGGTGACGCGGACCTCCCGGCCGGGCAGCCGGTCGCCGTACGCCCAGGACTTGACCGTGCGGCCGCCGCCCAGGTCCAGCTGGGTGGCCGTGGCGGTGAGCTTCACCTTCCGGACGGGCCCCGAGCCGCGCTTCCGTTCGGCGGCGAGGACCTCCGGGCCGTTCGGTTCGACATAGCCCTTCGGGGCTGCCTCCCCGGCGCTGCCGTGGTTCATCGAGCCGTGGCCGCCCGAGCCCGCCGATTCGGAACAGGCGGCCAGAACTCCCGTGCCGGCGGCGGCGATTGCTGCGCCGAGCACGGCGCGGCGCGTGTGATGAGTGCGCATGACTGAAGACACCTCGTGGTGGTGGTGATGCGTGCAGATGGGCGCTTCTGCTGCTTCTGGTGCACCGCTCCAAGCGCGGAGGTTCCCAGGCAGCGGGGCCCTGTTCTAGATCCGCAGCACCGACAGCCTGGCGAGGAGCGCCCTGCGCGGCGGCGGGTCGGGCCACAGCGCGCGGAGTATCCGGGCGTGGCAGGGCGCGAGGGCAGTGGCGGGTCCAGGCCGCAGCAGTGCCCCGGCGAGCACGACGAGGGTGAACGTGTCGAGCACGGCGAGGCACACGGCCATCGGGTCCCTGCCCATGCCGGGCAACTCCGGTCCGGTGTGCGCCAGTCCCGCTGGATCGGCGGTCTGCCGGTGCCCGGGAGGCGCGATGTGCGCTGTCGAGGAGGACATCGCGTGCGTCGTCGAGGCGGACATCGTGTGCTCCGCGGTCCCGCCACCGTGCCCCGGTGCCGGGTGTCCCACCGTGTGCATCGTGGCGATCCCGAAGACCAGCGCAATGAACAGCAGCAGCTGTCCGAACCGCGCACGCCGACCGATCACCATGATCGACAGCTTACCCCCACCCGGTATGCATCGAGGTGCGGACCACGCCATTGCTGCCGTCCGGGGCGGTCGCGGCCGCCTCTGGTCCCCTGGCCGCCGACGGCTCCGGAGGCCTGTTCGTGGCAGGCTGATCCGTGGTGCTCGCGCTGCCTGTGGCGCGGGAGGGGAAAGGTGGCGCGCAGTGACATTCGTACGGGTGGGAGGCGTACCGCACCATGTGGTCGTCGAGGGCAGCGGACCTGTCTGCGTCCTGAGTGCCGGGCTCGCGATGAGCTGGTTCGACTGGGACCCCGTCGTGCCCCTGCTCGCCCCGCACCGCACTGTCGTCCGCTTCGACCGCCCGGGACACGGGCTGAGCGGCCCGGCCGCCGTGCCGCCGTCGGCTGCCGGGGAGGCCCACCGCATCGCGGGCGTCCTGGACGGGCTCGGCCTGCACGGACCCGCCACCGTCGTCGGGCACTCGATCGCCGGGTTCCACGCCGAGGCCTTCGCCCGCCTGCATCCCACCCGTACGGCCGCCGCTGTCCTCGTCGACTCCAGTGTCGAGGAGCACGCGCGCGTGCCCGCCGCGCCCGCCCTGCGCACCGCCGCCGCCCGGGCGCTCGGCGCAGCGCTCTCGGCCGCCGGAGTCCCCGCCGCCCTGGGGCCGCTCACCCGCCGTACGACGGTCCGTCTCTCCCGTACGAGCGGTGGGGACCCGGCACCCCTCGCTCTCGTACGCCGCTGCTACGCCACTTCCCGGGTGATGCAGGGCGCCCTCCTGGAGAACACCCACTACCGCGCGGTTGCCGCCGAGCTCCTCGATCTGCGTGAGCGCCACCCGCTGCCGCACGTCCCCGTCACCGTGCTGGCCGCGAGCGCGGGCGGGCCGCGCTGGGCACAGCGGCAGCGCGCGCTGGCCGGGCTGCTCGGCGCCCGCTTCGAGGCGGTCGCCCCGTCGGGCCATCTGATGATGCTGGACCGCCCGGACGCGGTGGCGCGGGCGGTGCTGGGGGACGAGGCGACAGGCGAGGGGGCAGTCCCTGACGTGGCACGCGTGGCGCGGCCTTCCGCCCGCCCCGGGTCACCTCGTGGCTGACCGGGGCGGACGGCGCTCCTGCTGAAACGTGCCCTAGGAGGTACGGACCTCGGCGCCCCGCTTGTGCAGCAGGTCCACCATCAGCTCGACCTCCGAGCGCTGAGCCGCCACCATGCCCTCGGCCAGCTTCCGCTCGGGACCGACGGTGCAGAGCTTCACACAGCCCTCGGCCATCGAGATCCCGCCGTTGTGGTGGTTGATCATCAGCTGGAGATACTCGATCTCGGCCTGCTTGCCGCTCGCCCTGCCGAGCCGGTCCAGGTCCGTCCTGGTCGCCATGCCCGGCATCAGGGCACCGTCCTCGGCCTGATGCCCCATGTGGCCGTCGTGGCCCTTCATGCCCGGCATCATCCAGGCCATCGGCTCGCTGTCCGCCGACAGTTTGGGCAGCCCCCACAGATCCAGCCAGCCCAGCATCATGCCGCGCTGATTGGCCTGCGTGTTGGCGATGTCGTACGCCAGCCTGCGCACCTCGTCGTCCTGCGTACGGTCCCGGACGATGAAGGACATCTCCACCGCCTGCTGATGGTGGACCGACATGTCGCGCGCGAAGCCCGCGTCCGCCGAATCCGCCGACGGCGTACGGGAGGCGGACTCAGGAGTGGAGTCACCGCCGCCCGCCGAGGCCACCGCGGCGGCCCCGGCGAAGAGGAGCGCGAGCACGATCGCCGTGATCGCCGCCCACTGCGTACGGTTCATCCGGATCACTTGCCGCCCAGCCCGTTGGTGCACGCCGCGCCCGGCTCAGGGGTCTGCGGGCCCTGCACGTACTTGGTGAGGAACCTGCTCACGCCCGGGTCGTCGGCGCTGTCGACGGTGAGCTGCTTGCCCCAGGCGCTCAGCATGATCGCTCCGGCCTGGTCCTTGACCGGGCTCATCAGCGTGTACGGGGTCTCCTTGACCTTGGCGCTCAGCTTGGTCACATCGGCGGCCCGCGCCTTGTCGTTGTACGTCACCCAGACCGCGCCGTGCTCCAGCGAGTGCACGGCGTTCATGTCGGGGATCGGCTCCTTGTAGACGTCGCCGTTGCAGTTCATCCACACCTGGTCGTGGTCTCCGCCGACCGGAGGCTTCATCGGGTAGGTGACCGTCTTGGCGACATGCTTGCGGCCGAGCTTCTTCGCGTCCCAGGACTTCTCGCCGATGACCGGAGCCTTGGCCTCGGCGACCTTCTGCTCCTTCTTCTCCGACTCCTTGTTGAGTGCGTACACGCCGAAGCCGACGAGACCGGCCACCACCACGCCGCTGACGGCGATGGTGATGATGCGGCTGCGGCGCTCGCGGCTCTGCTCGGCGCGGCGCATCTGCTCTATTCGGGCCCGGCGGTCGTTGTTGCGGGAAGCCATGGTTGTCGTCCTTCGTGAAGTCAGGTCTGTGTGATCAAGAAGCTGGGGGTGGCGGGACTGCTGTGTGGCTATGTCCGCAGCACTTGAAGGACGTGAAGGCCGGGTGCGCGTGGCAGCGCTTCCGAGCGGGGCAGCCGGCCGGTCAGCGGCGGCGGGCCGAGGCGCGGGGGCTGGGCCCCGGCCTCGAGCGGGGCGTCCAGCGGCGGCGCGGTGAGCACGGCGGACTTGACCAGCGGCACCAGGCCGCAGGCGCCGTCGTCGTACGGGCAGCTGACCGCGGTCGTGACGCTCTGGGGCGCGGAGGCGTGGTGAGGGGCGGCCGGGCTCAGACAGATGACGAGCGCGCCGAGGAGCGTCGCCACGGCACTCAGCAGTGCCATGGGCCGCGCGGTGCGCGCGATGTGGTTGAGCCGGGAACCCCCCATGGCCGCAGATCGTAGTGTGCGGGCGCGTCCGGCACCTCATACGGGGCCGCGAAAACCGCCGTCGCGGCGGCAGGAGAAGTGGTTACGCACGAGATCAGAGGGGCCTCGGGGTCGTCTCGGCGCAGGCCCTGACCCACAATGGGGCTCAGCCGGTACTGCGGCCCTTGGCGCGGCACGCAACGCGCCTGAAACCCTGGGGTGGCATGCTCGTGCGGAGCAGGCGGCTTGACCAGCAAGGATGGGTGGAAATGGATAAGCAGCAGGAATTCGTGCTCCGTACGCTCGAGGAGCGCGACATCCGCTTCGTGCGCCTGTGGTTCACCGACGTGCTCGGCTTCCTGAAGTCGGTCGCGGTGGCCCCCGCCGAGCTTGAGCAGGCCTTTGACGAGGGCATCGGCTTCGACGGCTCCGCGATCGAGGGCTTCGCGCGGGTCTATGAGTCCGACATGATCGCCAAGCCGGATCCGAGCACCTTCCAGATCATTCCGTGGCGCGCGGAGGCCCCCGGTACGGCGCGGATGTTCTGCGACATCCTGATGCCCGACGGCTCGCCCTCCTTCGCGGACCCGCGCTTCGTACTCAAGCGGATCCTCGCCAAGACCTCGGATCTGGGCTTCACCTTCTACACCCACCCCGAGATCGAGTTCTTCCTCCTGAAGGACAAGCCGCTGGACGGCTCCCGGCCGGTGCCCGCGGACAATTCCGGATACTTCGACCACACCCCCCAGAACGTCGGCATGGACTTCCGCCGCCAGGCGATCACCATGCTCGAATCCATGGGCATCTCGGTGGAGTTCAGCCACCACGAGGGCGCGCCGGGCCAGCAGGAGATCGACCTGCGGTACGCGGACGCGCTCTCCACCGCCGACAACGTCATGACGTTCCGCCTGGTCATGAAGCAAGTCGCGCTGGAGCAGGGCGTCCAGGCGACCTTTATGCCGAAGCCGTTCAGTGAGCACCCCGGCTCCGGCATGCACACCCACCTTTCCCTCTTCGAGGGAGACCGGAACGCCTTCTACGAGTCGGGCGCCGAGTACCAGCTCTCCAAGGTCGGCCGCTCCTTCATCGCGGGCCTGCTCAAGCACGCCGCGGAGATCTCGGCCGTCACCAACCAGTGGGTCAACTCCTACAAGCGCATCTGGGGCGGCTCGGCCCGCAGTGCGGGAGCGGGCGGCGAGGCCCCTTCGTACATCTGCTGGGGCCACAACAACCGCTCGGCGCTGATCCGCGTCCCGATGTACAAGCCGGGCAAGACAGGCTCCGCGCGCGTCGAGGTCCGCTCCATCGACTCCGGCGCGAACCCGTATCTGACGTACGCGGTGCTGCTCGCCGCGGGCCTCAAGGGCATCGAGGAGGGCTACGAACTCCCGGCGGGCGCGGACGACGACGTGTGGGCGCTGTCGGACGCGGAGCGCCGTGCGATGGGGATCGAGCCGCTGCCGCAGAACCTGGGCGAGGCGATCGCGCTGATGGAGCGGAGCGAGCTGGTGGCGGAGACGCTAGGTGAGCACGTCTTCGACTTCTTCCTGCGCAACAAGAAGCAGGAGTGGGAGGAGTACCGCAGCGAGGTCACGGCGTTCGAGCTCCGCAAGAACCTGCCCGTGCTGTAAGCGCTGGTCGGAGCCACATTTCCGGCTAACGGCAATCGGGGCCTGCGGTCGACGACCGCAGGCCCCGCGCTGTTCTCGCCGGCATCCAAATACGCCGTTCGACGCCGCCCCGCTGTCCGTCAGCCTCCTCACCAACAGCGCGGCGATTTTGATTGGCAGCTCGGCGGACCAGTGCACCATTGGGGGGAACATTCCGGGGTCTCGCCAGCAGGTTCACTCCAATGCGCTTCTCACCGTCTACGTTTCTGTAAGGAGATGGTAGGTCTGTTATATGCCGACCGAGGAGAGGGCCGATGGCTGAACGCACTGTGCATCGACGCGGTTATCGAGAAGGTACCGGCGGTGAGATGCTTGCCGAGTTTCTGGGAACCTTCGTTCTGCTTTTGCTGGGCATCGGGTCGGTGGCTGTCGCAGTCGTCGGTCTACCCGGCTCAGGGCGACAAACCGTGGACTTCGGTGCCGCCAACTGGCTTATTATCGCGTGGGGTTGGGGCCTCGCCGTGGTTTTCGGCGTATACGTGGCCGGCGGAATCAGCGGCGCCCATCTCAACCCCGCGGTGACTCTCGCCTTCGCGGTTCGAAAGGATTTCCCCTGGCGGAAGGTCCTGCCCTACTGGCTGGCGCAGGTCGTGGGCGCCTTCGTCGCCGCCGCGCTCGTCTACGCCACCTACAGGTGGGCGATCGACGCGTCCAACGCAAAGACGGGAGTCCCTCGAGACAAATCTCTTGGCACCTACTCGATCTTCGCCACATTCCCCGCCGAGTACTTCGGCAATTCATGGTGGGGCCCCTTGCTCGACCAGATCGTGGGGACCGGAATCCTGCTTCTGCTGATCTGCGCACTCATCGACACGCGCAATTTGGCTCCGATGTCCAATCTCCACCCGTTCATCATCGGCCTGGTGGTCGTCGCGATCGGTCTGACTTTCGGCACCAACGCCGGGTACGCGATCAACCCCGCACGGGACTTCGGCCCCAGGTTGTTCACCTACTTCGAAGGCTGGGGCTCAATTGCTCTCCCCGGGACGTTCCAATGGTTCAGCGGCTACTGGTGGATCCCCATCGTCGGCCCGCTCATCGGCGGAGTCGTCGGCGTCGGCGTGTATGACCTGCTCATCACTCCGATGATCAAGGCCAGGAAAGGGGCAACCGAAGAGGGACCCGCCACCGAGGAACTCTAAACTGCTGGAGGCCCACCCGCTTTCCCAGGTCCTGACCTCGATGCCCGGCATCGGAGTCAGGACCTCCGCCACTCTCCTGGTCACGATCGGCGACGGCACAGCATTCCCGACCGCAGCCAACCTGGCCTCCTGAGCCGGCCTCACCCCGGCGACCAAGTCCTCCGGGCCCTCCATCCGCGGCGAAGCACGTCCGCTCGCGCGGAGAGCGGCGATCACGCTGGGCCCCGACCGCGCCTTTTCTGTGTCCTTCGCGTCGGTGTGATGAGGGACAGCCACGGCATCACACCGAAGTACAGGACGAACGTGGAAAGGGCGTAGGCCAGCGTTTTGAGGCGCACAGAGAACCCTGTCCGATGGAAGGCATAGGACAAGAAGAAAACTCTTCTACTGGCGAAGTGGGGATCGATTACGGATGAATACCCCGGACGACGGCGAGCCCTTTCGCGGTAGCTCAGCTCAAGCCTGACGGCACGATCCGTCTCGACACGGGACCGCCGTCGAGAGATTTCGTGGTCGATGAACCCGGTTCGCATGGCGGCCGTACTCACTTCGCCGCGCGGCTGGACGCGTGCAGGGTGGCGGCCGCGTCTTCGTGGCCACGTGGGGCTGCACATGGCGACAGTTGGCGCCATCGTTCGGCCCGTCCGGGCTGACGGCCCACCGCCGGTTCACCGAGTGGAGCAAGGCGCGGGTGTGGGCCAAGCTCCATCGCCTGGTGCCGGACGAGCAAGGCCGACCACCTCCTCGCATTCACCAGCATCGCCTGCACCCTCATCCGGAACTCGCGTCCCAGCACGGTGTCGAACCGCCCCGGGCCGTGGTGCTGTTCGGCCCGCCCGGCACCGGAAAGAGCACCTTCGCCCGCGCGGTGGCGGGCCGTCTTGGGTGGCCCTGCGGCTGTGCCGACTTCCCGAGTTCACGTCAGAAACCGGCTGGATTCCGCACTCTCACCGCTGGCTGTGGCACCAATGACACAGCCTTCCGGAGATTTCGTATCACTCGTGTAACAGCGGGCGGCATGAGCGGTTGGAATCGGCGGTATGAACCCAACGGGCCTTATTTCCAGCGGTAGTTGAGGTATCGCGCACCCTTGCCACCGCGGTCGCTTGTTCCACATAATCGCAGGGCGCTTTGCGGACTCATCCCCCACTGGGTTCGGATGCCTTGCGGCGTGCTGCCGCTTTTTCCAACGCACATCATGCGGTGGTGACTTCCGGTTCCCGTGGTTGGCATGAGCTCGTCATCGAGGCGTACCCCCCCACGAGAGGAAGTCCGTTGAACAGCTACCTGAAGCACCTCAGGACGACCACCGCGATCGGTGCCGTCGCCCTCGCGGCCTTCAGCCTCCAGCCCGGCGCGGCCAACGCCGCCACCCCGCCGTCCTCACGCGGCGAGGTAGGCGCAACGGTTGTCGGCGGGACCAAGGCCGATCAGGGTGAATTCCCGTTCATGGTCCGGTTGTCCATGGGCTGTGGCGGCGCGCTGTACGCCAAGGACATCGTTCTGACCGCCGCCCACTGCGTCGACGGCAGCGGCCCCAACACCGGCATCACCGCGACGGCGGGCGTCGTCGACCTGGAGGACTCCAACGCGATAAGCGCGAAGTCAACCGAGGTCCTCCAGGCGCCCGGCTACAACGGCAAGGGCAAGGACTGGGCCCTGATCAAGCTCGAGAAGCCGATCGATCTGCCGACCCTGCCGATCGCCGGGGACGACAAGCTCAACACCGGCGATTTCGACATCGCCGGCTGGGGCGCGGACAAGGAAGGCGGCGACCAGCAGCGCTATCTGCTCAAGGCCAAGGTCCCGTCCATTGACGACGCCACCTGCCAGAAGGCGTACGGCGACCAGCTGACCCCCGGCGAAGAGCTCTGCGCCGGGATCCTGGACGCCGGCGGCGTCGACACCTGCCAGGGCGACTCCGGCGGCCCCATGTTCCGCAAGGACGACGCGGGTGCCTGGATCCAGGTCGGCATCGTCAGCTGGGGCGAGGGCTGCGCGCGCCCGGGCAAGCCCGGCGTCTACACCGAGGTGAGCACCTTCGCGGCGGACATCAAGAAGGCCGCCGACGGGCTGGGCGGATGATGCCGGTCGAGCTCCGCAGGAACCTGCCGGTGCTGTAAGCGGGATCAGCTGGACCCACTCAGGGCCGACGGTCGATGACCGTCGGCCCTGAGCGGTGAGATCGCTCAGCGCTGTCCCAGGACCGGCCCAGCTCGTGCTGGTAGTCGCCGCGGCAAGAACTAGGACAGATCATGTCCTCATTGGCCGAGGATGCGAACCATGCGGTGTGCGGTGACCCTGGAGAGGTGGGGGGCCATGCCGCAAGGAGGATGACTCCATGTCCATGATGGACAAGCTCAAGCACATGATGAAGGGCCACGGGTCGCAGGCCGACAAGGGCATCGACAAGTCGGGCGACTTCGTCGACGACAAGACCCAGGGCAAGTACAGCGGCCAGGTCGACACCGGCCAGGACAAGCTCAAGGACGAGTTCGGCACGGGCCGCGAAGACCGGCCGCCCCAGCCCTGACCGTGCTGCGTCTCCGGCCGCCGCTGTCTAGGGCCGCGGCGCGCCGGACCAGCGCCATGTGGTCAGGCGTGGGTGCCCGGGCAGTTCGGCGCGCCCCGTGGCCCACAGGAGCGTGGGCCAGGGAGCGGAGTCCTCCGGGGCGTCCGGGAACAGCCGGGCCAGCACCCGCGAGCACAGAGCGGCTGGCGGCTCCCAGGCGAGCCCGAGTCCCTCGGCCAGATCGTGGGTGTGCACCAGGGTCTCCACGACCCCCATCGCGGCGAAGCCTTCCGGGTCCGACACCCCGTAACTGTGGTGCGCGCGGACCGTCGCCGGTGTCGTGCGCACCATGGCGACCAGCAGCGCGCCGCTCGCCTCCAGCACCTGCAGCAGCCCGGTGGCCCCCGCCGCCCGGTCCGCGTGGATGGCGTTCGCGGGCCCGCCGGGCCGTCGCCTTTCCCAAGCGAAGGGCACTTCGCGGTCCAACGGCGGTGTCCTGGGGCCGATTTGGGCGGCGTACGCGAAAAGGTCGTCGCTGAGGTGCTCGACGGTCTCCCAGCAGTCCCACTCCAGCGAGCCGGCCTTGCCGTCCCAGGCCGCCGGGGGCGCCTCCCGGAGTGCGGCGACGGCGAGCTGGACGGCCTGGTCGACGTCGTCCGCGGTGACGGGCAGGCGTCCGGCTTCAGTTGATCGAGGCATGGCAGGGACCGTAGCGCGTGCCGCCGGAACAGGGCCTAGTCGTCGCTGGGGCGCAGCACCTCGTACAGCGGCTTCGTGGCGCGTACGCGATACTCCTGCACCGCCCAGGCGTTGCCGTCCGGGTCCTTGAAGTGCATGAAGGTCCCGCCGTCGCTCGGCGCGATCTCGACCGGGTCCGAGACTTCCACGCCGCGCTCGACGAGCTCGGCGTGGGCCGCCTTGATGTCCGCGACGACGAGCTGAAGCCCGGCATAGGAGCCCGGCTCCGGGCCGCCCTCCGGGCCTCCGATGCCCTCACCGATGACGATCGAGCACCCGGAGCCGGGAGGCGTCAGCTGGACGATGCGCATGTCGTCGGTGACCTGTCTGTCGACATCGAGCTTGAAGCCGAGCTTGTCGCGGTAGAAATCTCTGGCCCGGTCCACGTCCGAGACGGGGACCACGATCACTTCGAGCGTCCAGTCCATGCCGGTGCCTCCTGGCGGTCAGCGGTTGGCTGCGTGCGTCACGAAGTCTGCCCATGCCTGAGGGGCGAAAGCGAGCTGCGGGCCGTGCGTGTTCTTGGAGTCGCGGACGCGGATGGCTCTGGGGGTGTTCGCTACCTCGACGCAGTCGGAGCCTGGTTCGCCGCTGCTGTAGCTGCTCTTGAACCACGCCGGCTTGGGCTCGATGGTCATGTCTCTCCCAGCAGATTCTCGATGAAGGCGAGCGACTCCCGTGGCGTGAGAGCCTGCGCTCGGATGCTTCCATAATGCATCTCCAGGAACTGCACCTCCCTGGGCTCGGAGATCAGGCGCGTGATGTGCAGCACTTCCGCGTAACCCAGCGTCGCACCGCTCCGGAGCTTGAAGATCCGGAATCCGCCGGTCAGTCCGGCATGTTCCTCAAGATCCGTCGGCATTACCTGGATCTCTACGTTCCGGAACTGCCCTACCTCCAAGAGCCGTTCGAGCTGTCGCCGCTGCACCATCTTGCCGCCCGTCGGACGGCGCAGCGTCACCTCGTCCTGAACGAAGCTGAAGACGGGCAGGGTCTTCGTCTTGTCGACGATCGCTTGCCGCGCCATTCGGGCACCGACTTCGCGCTCGATGACCTCCTCGCCGAGCAGCGGTCGCCTCATGCCGAACAGCGCTCGCGCGTACTCCTCGGTTTGCAACAACCCGTGGACCATGGCGTGGTTGTACGCGCCGAGCTCAACCGCCTCTGCCTCCAGCTTCGCCAGGTCCCGTACTTTCTTCGGATACCTGGCCTCCTCCACGTCCCTCAGCATCGCGGTGATCTTGCCGCCCGCGCCCAGGACGTCGTCAGTCCTCTGCAGGTACACGTCCTTCGGGACGCGCCGTCCGCGCTCCACCGACGAGACCTGCTCCTCGCTGTACCCGATGGCCGTCCCCAGCTCCGTCTGCCGGAGCCCCGCCGCCTCCCGCCACGCCTTCAACTGACGGCCCACCGCCCTGAGCACGGCCCCGCTCTCGTCGTCCCAACTCTGCTGCTCCGTACCGTCGTCCATGCCACCCTCCTCCGCAGCCGCACTGACCGGACCGGCCCTGACCCCGCCCGGACAGTAACGCTGCGTACCGACGTCGTTACTGTTCAGAGTAGGTGCGGGTGGCCACGCTGAGTGATGTGAACCAAGAAATCACCCGAACCGCGACATCTGTACGCCACTTCACCGTGCTGCTCTCGCCCACCCGCCGGGGCGCGCGGCTCGCCCGTCGGCTGACGGTGCAGCACCTCATCGACTGGGGACAGCCGTACGAGGGCGCAGGGCAGATCGTCGCCGAGCTCGCCGCGAACGCCGCGCTCCACGGGCGTGTGGCCGGGCGGGACTTCCGCATCACCGTCCGCCTGACGGAAACGGGGACGGTGCGCATCGAAGTCACCGACACCCGCGCGGACCTGCTGCCCCAGGTGCCTGAAGGCCCACTCCCCGAGGGCGAGTCGGGCCGTGGGCTGCTGCTGGTCGAGGCGTATGCCGACAGGTGGGGGACCGTGCTCGGGCCTGCGCCCTGCAAGACCGTATGGGCGGAGATCGACCAGCCCGCGTCACTCTGAAGCGCCTGTGGTCAGGACGGTGACGTGGTCGACGAGCATGGGACTGCCGGGGCGCGTCCCCGGGGCGGGCGTGCTGTGCCCGGCGACGGCTCTCGGGAAGCCGCCGCCGATGGCCACGTTGAGGAGGATGAAGTGCCCGTGGCCCGTGGCGGCGTCCCAGGTGGCCTTGTTCATCTGTGACGAGCTGACCGAGTGGTAGCGCCTGCCGTCGACGTACCAGGTCACCCGCTCCGGCTCGGCGCCGCGGTCCCACTCGACGGCGTAGGTGTGGAAGCGGCCGGTGCAAGGGGAGTCGGGGCAGGTCGTGTTGGCACTGAGGCCCGTGCTCTCCTTGCACGGGCCGCCCGTGCTCGTCCCGCAATGCATGGCGCCCCAGACCCGGTTGACGCCGTTGGCGTTCTCCAGCACGTCGAACTCGCCCACGGTGGGTGATTTTCCCTCGCCGGTACGGAAGGGCCGGCCCAGGGTCCAGAAGGCCGACCAGTACCCCGCGGCCGCGGCGCCGGTGATGGAGGGAAGCTGGATGCGGGCCTCAATACGGAGCTTCTTGCCGTCCGCCGGCCGAAAGTCACTGCGGCGCGTCTCGATGCGGCCGGAAGTCCATCGCCCGGCGCTGTCCCGCAGCGGTGTGATGCGCAGGTTGCCTCGGCCGTCCTGGCTCAGATTGGCCGGGTCGGCGGTGTATCTCTGCACCTCACCGGTTCCCCACCGGGGCGGACCGCCGGGGTATCCGGTGCCAACGTCGATGATCCAGTTTTTGGTGGCCGGCACGGTTCCGGCTTTGCCGTCGAAGTCGTCGGTCCACTCGACGGTCCACCCGTCGGTGGACGGCCCACCGGCATGCGCAGCCGGCGAGCCACAGCCCATGCAGAGCGCGGCCAGCACGGACGCCAGTGCCAGGCACGTGCGACGGGCCCGGGGTGGCAGCTTCATCCGCTTGCACCTCCTGGCCCGGCCGTGAGCGGCCAACCGTGCGGAACAGTTCAGGGGGTTGCTTGCACGACCTCGGGCGCGGCCACCAGCGGCAGCCGTGCGGTCACCGTCGTACCCTCGCCCTCCTGGGAGTGGACTTCCGTCGTCCCTCCGTGATTCGTCACGATCGTGTTGACGATGGTCAGCCCGAGTCCCGTGCCCGGGATGGCTGCGTCCACCGCGTTCGAGGCCCGGAAGAACCGGCTGAAGAGCTGCTTGCGCTCCTCCTCGGGGATGCCGATGCCGGTGTCGCTGACGCTGAGGACCGCATGGCCGTCGTCCGCGGCAGCCTCGACGCGTACAAGCCCGCCGCTGGGAGTGAATTTCACCGCGTTGGACAGCAGGTTCATCAGGACCCGGTCCAGTTGGTCGCTGTCCGCCTCCAGCACGAGCGGCACTTCGGGGCAGTCGATCTCCAGGCGGACGGAACCCGCCTCGGCCGCGGGCTTGATGGTGTCCACCGCCGAGGTCACCAGTCGGCGCAGGTCGATCTCGCTCTTCTGCGAACTGAACGTGCCCGCCTCGATCCGGGACAGGGTCAGCAGATCCTCGATCAGCGCGCGCAGCCGGTTGGCGTTGCGGTCGACGATGTCCAGCATGCGCCGCTGCGGCTCCGCGAGCGGGCCCGTGTCGTCGTCCTTCAGCAGCTCGATATATCCCACGATGCTGGTCAGCGGAGTCCGCAACTCGTGGGAGACGGTCGACAGAAAGTCGCTCTTGGCCTGGTCCAGCGCGCGCAACTTCTCCACCAGGCGCGCTTCTTGGCCGTAGAGCATCGAGTTGTGCAGCGCCCGGCCGACACCGGCGACCATCGACTCCGCGATTTCGATCTCCACTGCCCGCCAGCGATGCCCCGGCCGGGTCCGGGCCAGGGCCACGGCGCCCATGGGTTCCTCTCCCACTCCGAGGGGGATGAGCACCACCGAGACCAGGCCCAAGGACGCGGCGGCATCCCGGTTCTCTTCCGGCATGCCGGTCTTGCCGAAGGAGCCGGGGGCGCCCGGCAGGGGCGTGGTCTCGGCCAGGTAGTCCGACAGATCGTCGATTGTCCAGGTCGTTCCCCGGCGGTAGTGATCGCGGATCACTTCGGCGGGCACGGGGGGAAGCGCCCTTTGTTCCTCCGTGGGGAGCAGACCTTGGTCTGCGGACCATGCTCGCGACACCGGCACGGTCGGCTTGTCCCCGTCGGAGAGCAGCACGAATGCGTAGTCCGCGTCCAGGCCCTCGCCCATCCCCGTGCAGGTCACGTCCAGGACCTGATCGACATCGAGGCGCTCCCGGATCCGGATGCCGACGTCTCGCGCAGTCTTCGACAGCTGGCCCCGCTCCTCCTCGATCCTGCGCAGCCGGTCGCTCTCGTCGGCGAGTGTGTTCACCGACCGGGCCACCGCGCGGATCTCGGCGGGTCCCTGCTCCTTGGCCCGTGCCGAATGCTCTCCGGCGGTGAGCCGGCCGAGTGTGCGCTCCACGCCCTTGAGCGGCCGGGCCAGGGCACGGGTGGTTCGCAGCGACGTGTACACAGCGGTGGCCAGCGCCGCGATCAGCAGGGCGCCGACCCCTGCGAAACTGACGCGGACGATCCTGTCGGAGCGGTGGTCCAACCGCCGGGCTTCCTTGGTCAACTGGACTTCCAACTCGTGGTTGGTGGCCTCGAACGCGCTGTACGGGACGTTGGCCTTCCGGGTGAGCTGGGCCGCCTGCTCGCTTCTCGGTCTGGCTTTCTCCTGTTGTTCGGTGATGCGCAGGTACGCCTGGAGCTGCCGTGCCTGAGTCCTCAGATTCTGATCGGTCTCAGGGTCGCCGTGCCTGAGGGCGGTGGCGAGTATCGCCGGGTATGCCTCGCGCGCCGATCGGTAGGCATCCAGCTGTTTCTGATCGCCGGTGATGAGATAGCCGCGCATGGAACGCTGTATGTCGGCAGCCTCGCGGTGCAGCCGCAGATTGTCGATGAGGGCCGGCTGCAGCCGGTCGACGATGACGTCACTCGTCGCGTGCCCGATGAACGCACCGGTCAGCACCCCGCCCGCCACCAGCAGAATGAGGCCGATCAGCACGCCGAACGCCGTGCCGAGCCGCCGAGTTACGGAGTAGCCGCCCCGATCCCTGCCGCTGCTCACGCTCGATCACCTTCGCTCGCTCGCGCCTGCCCGGACTCGGCGAATCCGCTGCGTGCTATCGACTCCCACACCTGCGGAGCGCCGCGCAACGCCTGCAACATGCCGCGCAGCCGCCACCACGCGGTGAGCTGGCGGTATCCGATGTTCTCGGCAATCGCCCCGACTACAGCGCCCCAGACGTCCCGCCACCGCGCGAACCGGTGGAAGGCGTACTCCTCCACCGCGAGCGACACCAGAGAGACCACCAGGGCATAGCCGTACGCGACGAGCAGGAAGCGCCACACGAAGTCCGGATCGACCGCACCGATCAGCACGCCCACGGGTACCAGGACGAGACCGGCCAGTTCGACGACGGGGGCGAGCAGCTCGAAGACCACGTAGAAGGGCAGCGACACCAGCCCGATCCGGCCGTACCGTGGATTGCCGATCATGCGGCGGTGCTTGAGCAGGATCTCTGTCAGCCCGCGATGCCACCGCCGCCGCTGTCCCGCCAGGGCCTTCGTCGTGGACGGCGCCTCGCTCCAGGAGATCGGCTCGCTGACGAACACGATGCGGTAGTCGCGGCCCTGGTCACGCAGATGCCGGTGCATGCGGACGACCAGCTCGGCATCCTCGCCGATGCAGTCCGAGTCCATGCCGCCCACCGCCACCACCACGTCCCGGCGGAACAGACCGAAGGCGCCGGCGATGACCAGCAGGCCGCCGACCTTCGACCACCCGGTACGTCCCAGCATGAACGCCCGCAGATACTCGACCACCTGGATGCGGCCCAGCAGCTCGAGGGGCACGCGCGGCTCGACGACCCGCCCCGCGACGACGGTGCAGCCGTTGGCGATGCCGACCACGCCGCCCGTGGCCACCACCCGCATCGGGTCGTCGCAGAACGGCTTGGCCACCGAGAGCAGCGCCTCGGAGTCCAGAATCGAGTCCGCGTCCACCATGCACAGCAGCGGATAGCGCGCCAGGTTGATTCCGGCGTTGAGCGCGTCGGCCTTGCCGCCGTTCTCCTTGCGGGCCACCACGAGCGGCACCGGGCCGCCCCTGGGCAGATGGACCGACACCACCGCACCGCGCACCGGTACGTCGTCGGGCACGACGCGCTCCACCTCGACGAGGTCGAATGCCTCACACAGGGCGTCCAGCGTCCCGTCGGCGGAGCCGTCGTCGACGACGACGACCTCGAAGACCGGATAGCGCAGCAGGAGCATGGCCCGGACCGCCTCCGCGATGCCTACCTCTTCGTTGTAGGCGGGCATGATCAGCGACACCGGAGGGGTGAAGGGGCTCGAGGAGGCGTCGTCGTAGCCTGCGAAGGACGCCCGGCGCAGCCTTTTGACGAGCTCTGCGACGGCCAGGGCGATCAAGAACAGATAGCTGGTGTTGATGACGGCGAAGTACGTGAGGATCACGCCGTCGCTCACCGCGATCAGAGTGTGAGCCGCGTCCCGCAGCCATCCGACCGGCCCGTCGCTCGCCACGCTGGTGGCGCCGGCGACGTTCACCGGGCTCAGCGTGCCGGCAGCGCTCACCGCATTCACGGGTTCACCCCGACGACGTGACTGAAGGGCGTGCCCACGACGGAAGACTCCGCGAGCGCCGCCCTGGCCTGCGCCTCCGCCCGCCGACCGGAACGGCCGTCGGCGGCCGCCCGCAATTCGGCGCCGCCCACCTCGCCGAGCCGCAGCAGGGACCGGGCCGCGGTGGCGGCCACATGATCATCCGGGTCGCCGAGCAGGTCCCGCAGCCGGGATGTGGCGGCGACCGCACCCAGGTTGCCCAGGGCCCCGGCTGCCACCCTGCGCAGGGCGACCGGCTGATCGGGGTCCACCGCGGTCAGCAGCGGCTGAAGGCCGTCGGGCATGCCGAGCCTGCCCAGCGCGCGGGCGGCCCTGATACGCACTTCCGCATGGGGATCCTCGCGCAGAGCGCGCGCGATCTCAGCGGTCCTGGAGACCCCGCCGAGCGCGCCCAGCGTCTCGATCGACACGGCCCGGACGAGCGGCTCCGGGTGCTCCAGGCCCGCCGCGATGCCCCTCAGGGCCTCCGGCCCGAAGGACGTCAGAGCCCGGGTGACCACAGCGGGCGGTACGGTCCGCGGTCCGTAGAGGCAGTCCAGCAGCTGCGGGACGACCGAGGGTTCTCCGATCCGGCCCAGCGCCCGTGCGGCGACCAACCGCACTTCCGGGTCGCGGTCGTCCAGCAGCCGGCAGAGCGGTGGGGCCGCGGGCCGGTGACCGAGCTGGCCGAGCACTTCCGCGGCGCGGCCCCGTCGGACCTGGCCCCGGCGGCCCAGATCCGCCACGGCATGCGCGGTGGCCCCGCGGCGCTCGAACAACTCGATGAGCGCGGTCCTGGCCTGTCCGGTGACCTTGCCGAACATCACCGCCACCGTGGGCTCCAGAGCCCCCCAGGTGCGGTCGTCGAGCTCCGAGAGCCGCTTCAGCGCCTCGCGCTGCTCGTCCTCCTCCGCGCACACGAGCTCGAGCAGCACCCCTCGCACCGGGGCCACGATCCTGTCTCTTCGGCGCTGCCGGTACCGACGGACGACGCGCATGCCGACGATCAGTACCCCCAGCAGCACCACGACGGTCACCAGGCACACCAGCGCGCCGGTGACGAGACTGGTGGCGATCACCGCGCGGCCCGGGTGAGCACGGCCTGGACCCGGCTGCTCAGCTCGCGCGGGCTGAACGGCTTGATGATGTAGTCGTCGGCCCCCGCGGCGAATCCCGTCTCGACGTCTCCCTCCTGGGAGCGGGCCGTGATCAGGATGACGGGGAGTGACTCGGTCTCGGGCGCCGCGCGTAGTTCGCGGCACACATCGAGGCCGGACATTCCGGGCATACGTATGTCGAGCAGGGCGACATCCACCGGCTCGCTGCGCGCTGCCTTGAGCGCGGCCATGCCGTCCTCCACGGCGATGACCTCATGGCCGCTCTGGGTCAGCTTGAACGCGACAAGGTCCCGTATGTCGACGTCGTCATCGGCTATGAGGACACGAGCCATTACGTCTCCTGGGATGAGGAATTCCGGAAGGAGTCGAGGAGGCGCATCACGCTCGAGCGCCGGAACGGTTTGGCCAGCATCTCGTCCACCGCCAACTCGGCCAGGTCCTGCGGGTCGAGCACGGAGGAGACGACGAGGTGGCACTCGCTGGTACGGCCGTCCGCGCGCAGTCTGCGGATGACTTCCCGGCCGTCGATACCAGGGAGCAGGATGTCGATGACCACCATGTCAGGAGGGTTCGCGAAGGCGAGTTCCAGACCCTCTTCGCCCGTGTCCGCGAGGACCACCTGGCACCCCAGCCCGCTGAGATGACGCTTCAGCAGGGCGCTGACGTCCAGATTGTCTTCGATAACGAGTACGCGTGGAGAGCCCATTACTGTCCTTGTCACGGAAGTATCGCGTCACTGCCCTCAAGATAGGTGCGTTTCGTCTCCCCTGCCACATTTATGATCACTGTCGGTGACTGAAGAAGGAGCCGGGGCGGGAGACTCGGCCAAGTGGGCCAGGGGATACACGGGTTGGACAACGGGCCTGTCAGGACCGCGAGTTGTGTGTCGCCCCGCGGCGGCACACAACACCCGCCCCCGCCGCGCGGAGCCACCGGCGCCGGCGCCGCCAGGACGCACCCGCCCGGGCCGGCCCGGGGCGTGAAGAACATG
>NZ_JBJDQK010000014.1:106333-147897 GCF_044903445.1 Streptomyces sp. NPDC019890
GAAGAGGGGTCAAGTCCGTCATGCGGATTGCCCCCAGGCCAACAGACCGGGGGGCGGGGCGGGGCCCCCCCCCGCGCGCCCCCCCACAACTCGCGCCCGCTCAGCGCTGAGACAGCGGCGCCGGCGCCTCCTGGACGATCCAGCCGTTGCCGTCCGGGTCCTTGAAGAACATGAACGAGTTCCACCTCTCGCCGGGGCCGGGCTCCCAGCCCGTCTTGCCCACATGCTGGATCTCGCTCACGTCCACCGACCGTTCGACGAGCGCCTCTCGGGTCGCCGCGATGTCCGTCGTGCACAGTTGCAGGCCCTGGAGCGAGCCGGGGAGCATCGAGGGCTGGTCCGGATTGCCCGGCAGGCCGCTGCCCATCGCGATCGAACAGCGGGAGCCGGGCGGGGTGAGCTGGATGATGCGGATGCCGGGGGCCACTTCCTGGTCGAGGTCGGCCTTGAAGCCGCAGCCCTCCTCGTAGAACTTCTTCGACCGGTCGGGATCGGAGACCGGGACCATGATCACTTCAAGAGTCAGTTCCATCGGCGGAGCTCCTTCACTGATTTCGCTGGTTCACTGATTTCACCGAGTTGCACGGATGCCACTGAACTTCACTGCGTGAACTGCCAGCGGGTCTGGCCGAACGGAGCGCCCTTCGCAAAGCCGAATGCCGTGCGCGGCGCCACCCGGAATACCAGGTCGGGGCCGCCCGAGCTGATGAATCCGCCTTCGTTGACCTCGAACTTCCAGTCCGGGCCGTACTTCTGGACATACGCCGCGGAGATGGCGCGCAGCCGCGGCTCGTCGGTGACGCGCACCGCCTCGCCCTCGATCACCAGGTCGTAGCCCTCGTTCAGGGCGTTCGCGCCCGTGGTGAGGACCACCTCCTGATTCTGGCGGAGGTTCTTCGCCTTGCGCTCCTCGACGCCGGTGCAGAAGTACAGCCCGCCGTCGTGCCACACGGCGATCAGCGGGGTGACATGGGGGCGGCCGTCGGGCCGTACGGTCGACAGCCAGAAGAGCTCGGCGGCCTTCAGACGGCCGACCGCCCGGGACCAGTCCCCGACGGTGGCTTTCGGGTCGCTGTAGCGGGGGTCCAGCTCGGGCACTGGTTGGGGCACTGGTTCGGGCATGGCGGGGTCCTCTCCATCCGGGGCTCACCGAATGTGTAGACCGTGGCCGGTCCCCGTACTCATCGGTCCGCCCCGGGCCCGGTACGGGTGGCCCCACGTGGCGGGCGGGCCCAAAATTGTGAGTGTCATGCCATCGGCGCCCGCTCGCCGCAAGGGCGCGGATCACCGGGGTCCACCGCGGGCGGATACGCCTAAGCTCGAGTCCGGACCTTGATCGCAGGACGGGAGACGGCGGGATGACGGTGCCGGGGCGCAGGAGCAGTACGTTCACCCGCCTGCTGCGGCACGGCTTCACCGATCCCGCTGTCGCCGAACGGCTCCTCGGCCTCCCCGAGATGGCGTCCGTGCGGTCCGACCCGGTCCTGCTCGACGCGCTCGGCGCCGTCGCCGATCCCGACCTCGCGCTGCGCGGTCTCGTACGGCTGGTGGAGGCCCAGGAGCCGACTGCCAGGCGCCGCCTTCTCGACACCCTTGTCACCGCCAAGCCGCTGCGCGACCGGCTGCTCGGAGTGCTCGGCGCGTCCGAGGCGCTCGGCGATCACCTGGCCCGCCACCCGGGCGACTGGCAGGCCCTCGTCACCTATGAGGCGACCGATCTGCACCCCGGCGTCGCGGAGTTCGAGCGCGGACTCGCCGACGCCACCGACCCGGTGTCGCTGCGGATCGCCTACCGCCGGTGCCTGCTGTCCATAGCGGCGCGCGATGTGTGCGGTACGACCGATGTCGCCGAGGCCGCCGCCGAACTGGCCGACCTCGCCACGGCCACGCTGCGCGCCGCCCTCGCCATCGCCCGCGCCGCGGCCCCCGCCGACGACGCGCTGTGCCGACTCGCCGTCATCGCCATGGGCAAGTGCGGCGGCCACGAGCTCAACTATGTCTCCGACGTGGACGTCATCTTCGTCGGCGAGCCGGAGGAGGGCGCCGACGAGAGCAAGGCCATGCAGGCCGCGACCCGGCTGGCGTCCCATCTGATGCGGATCTGCTCCGAGCCGACGGTCGAGGGCACGATCTGGCCGGTCGACGCCAATCTGCGGCCCGAGGGACGCAACGGCCCACTGGTGCGCACGCTCTCCAGCCACCTCGCCTACTACCAGCGCTGGGCCAAGACCTGGGAGTTCCAGGCCCTGCTCAAGGCCCGGCCGGTCGCCGGTGACCCCGCGCTCGGCGAGGACTACATCGGCGCCGTCGAGCCGCTGGTCTGGCAGGCCGCCGAACGCGAGAACTTCGTCGCCGACGTACAGAAGATGCGCCGCCGCGTCGTCGACAACATTCCCGCGGCCCAGATCGAGCGCGAGCTCAAGCTCGGCCCGGGCGGGCTGCGGGACGTCGAGTTCGCCGTACAGCTGCTGCAGCTCGTGCACGGGCGCAGCGACGCGACGCTGCGCAGCGGCAGCACCCTGGAGGCCCTGCGGGCGCTGGCGGCCGGCGGCTATGTGGGGCGTGCGGACGCGGCGCAGATGGACTCCGCGTACCGCTTCCTGCGCGCCATGGAGCACCGGATCCAGCTGTACCGGCTGCGGCGTACGCATCTGGTGCCGGAGGACGAGGCCGATCTGCGCCGCCTGGGGCGCTCCCTCGGACTGCGTACGGACCCGGTCGCCGAGCTCAACAAGGAGTGGAAGCGGCACGCCTCGGTGGTGCGGCGGCTGCACGAGAAGCTGTTCTACCGGCCGCTGCTCGACGCCGTCGCGCAGCTCGCCCCCGGTGAGACGCGGCTCAGCACGGAGGCGGCGCGGGAGCGTCTGGAGGCGCTCGGTTACGCGGATCCCGCGGCGGCTCTGCGTCATCTGGAGGCGCTCTCGTCCGGGGTGTCGAGGAAGGCGGCGATCCAGCGGACCCTGCTGCCGGTGCTGCTCGGCTGGTTCGCGGACTCGGCCGATCCGGACGCCGGTCTGCTGGGCTTTCGCAGGGTGTCCGACGCGCTCGGCAAGACGCCCTGGTATCTGCGGCTGCTGCGGGACGAGGGCGCGGCCGCGGAGAATCTGGCCCGGGTGCTGTCCGCCGGCCGGCTCGCGCCCGACCTGCTGCTGCGGGCGCCCGAGGCGGTCGCCCTGCTCGGCGATCCGGAGGGTCTGAAGCCGCGCAGCCGGGACCATCTGGAGCAGGAGATCCTGGCGGCGGTGGGGCGCGCGGAGACCGCGGAGGTGGCGGTCGCGGTGTCTCGTGGGGTGCGCCGCCGCGAGCTGTTCCGTACCGCCGCGGCGGATCTGATCGGCTCGTACGGCACCGAGGACAGTCCCGCCGAGGCGGACCCCGGCGCCCTGGTGGACCGGGTCGGGAACGCGGTCACCGACCTGAATGCGGCGACGATCGCCGGCGCGCTGCGGGCGGCGGTACGTGAACAGTGGGGCGACGAACTGCCGACACGGTTCGCCGTCATCGGCATGGGGCGCTTCGGGGGACACGAGCAGAGCTACGGCTCCGACGCGGATGTGCTCTTCGTCCACGAGCCGCGGGAGGGAGTGGACGATCAGGAGGCGGCGCGGGCGGCGAACACGGTCGTCACGGAGATGCGTCGGCTGCTGCAGCTGCCGACGACCGACCCGCCGCTGCTGATCGACGCGGATCTGCGGCCGGAGGGCAAGAGCGGGCCGATGGTCCGCACGCTTGCCTCCTACGAGGCGTACTACCGCCGGTGGTCGCTGGTCTGGGAGAGCCAGGCACTGCTGCGGGCGGAGCCGATGGCGGGGGACGAGGAGCTGGGGCGCCGCTTCATCGATCTGGTCGACCCGCTGCGCTATCCCGCGGAGGGGCTCGGGGAGGACGCGGTCCGGGAGATCCGCCGGCTGAAGGCCCGGATGGAGTCCGAACGCATGCCGCGCGGGGCGGACCCCACGCTCCACACGAAGCTGGGCCGGGGCGGTCTGAGCGACGTCGAGTGGACGGTGCAGCTTTTCCAGATGCGCCACGGCTGGGCGGAGCCGGGCCTGCGGACGACCCGTACACGGCTCGCCCTGGCCGCCGCGCATGCGGCCGGCCTGATCGCCACGGAGGACGCCCAGATCCTCGACGAGGCGTGGGTCCTGGCGACCCGGGTGCGCAACGGGGTGATGCTGGTGCGGGGCCGCCCGGGCGACACGTTCCCCTCGGACGGGAGGGAATTGGCGGCGGTGGGCCGGTACTTGGGCTATGGGCCGGGGCACGTGGGGGACATGCTGGACGACTACCGGAGGGTGACGAGAAGGGCACGGGCGGTGGTGGAGGAGCTGTTCTACGGGGCGTGACGCGCTCCCCGGCAAGATCGGCCGGACAGGGCCTAGCGGCGCGAGAGGCTTACCGGGCGGCGGGCGATCTGCGCGCGGCTCGCGTCCTCGGCCACCGCGGGTAGCTGCGGCAGCTGGTGCGGCAGCTGCCGGTACCAGGCGTAGGAGAGGGCGAAACCGAAGGCCAGGCAGAGCATGCCGCCGACCGCGTCCAGCCAGAAGTGGTTCGCCGTGGCCACGATGACCACGAGCGTGAGCGTCGGGTAGAGGAGGCCGAGGATCTTCGCCCACGGCGTGGCCGCCAGCCCGAAGATGATCAGTCCGCACCACAGCGACCAGCCGATATGCATCGACGGCATCGCCGCGTACTGGTTGGACATGTTCTTCAGGTTGCCCGAGGCCATCGAGCCCCACGTGTGGTGGACCAGCACCGTGTCGATGAAGCGGTGGCCGTTCATCAACCGGGGCGGCGCGAGCGGATACAGGTAGTAGCCGACCAGTGCCACACCCGTAGTGGCAAAAAGGACAAGACGGGCAGATGCATAGCGGCCGGGATGCCGACGGTACAGCCACACCAGCACACCGATCGTCACGACGAAGTGCAGTGTGGCGTAGTAGTAGTTCATCGACACGATCAGCCAAGTCACGGAATTCATCGCGTGATTGACCGACTGCTCCACCGCCAGGCCCAGCGAGTGCTCGACGTCCCAGATCCAGTCCGCGTTACGCAGCGCCTGTGCCTTCTGCTCCGGCACCGCATTGCGGATCAGTGAGTATGTCCAGTAACTCACCGCGATCAGAAGGATTTCGAACCAGATGCGCGGGCGGCGGGGCGACCGCAGCTTCTGCAGCCGGGTGCGCGCAGGCGGCACTTCGGCGGCGGCTTCGTCCACCATGGGTGACGGGGTAGCCGTCCGGCCTTCCAGTGTCTTCACGGTCGCTTCGCCCATAGGGAGAGAGTCTGTCAGATTCGCGTCCCACACCGATCATCCCTCGGTCTGGTCCTGTTTGCATTGTCTACGCCCTAAGGACGACTGTCTGCACCGGGTCCCGGTGAGGGGCGCTGTACGGGCCCCGAAGCGGTTGATCCCCGTACCACCAGCTCCGGCATGAAGACGAATTCGCTGTGCGGTGCGGGGGTCCCGCCGATCTCCTCCAGGAGGGTGCGTACAGCGGCCTGTCCCATGGCCTGCACCGGCTGCCGGATGGTGGTCAGCGGCGGGTCCGTGAACGCTATGAGCGGAGAGTCGTCGAAGCCCACCACAGAGACGTCGCCCGGCACCTTCAGGCCCCGCCCGCGCGCGGCCCGGATCGCGCCGAGCGCCATCATGTCGCTCGCGCACACCACCGCGGTGCACCCGAGCCCGATCAAGGCGCCCGCCGCGGCCTGGCCGCCTTCGAGGGTGTAGAGGGAGTGCTGGATCAGTTCCTCGGACTCCTCGGGGGCGAGACCGAGCCGGGCCTCCATGGCCTGCTGGAAGCCCTCGATCTTCCGCAGCACGGGCACGAAACGCTTCGGGCCGACCGCCAGGCCGATCCTGGTGTGGCCGAGTGAGGCGAGATGGGTCACGGCGAGATGCATCGCGGCCCGGTCGTCGGGCGAGACGAAGGGGGCCTTCACCTTGGGGGAGAAGCCGCCCAGGAGGACATAGGGGACGCCCTGTCCGCGCAGCTGGTCGTAGCGCTGCATGTCGGCGGTGGTGTCCGCGTGCAGACCCGAGACGAAGATGATTCCGGAGACCCCGCGGTCCACCAGCATTTCGGTGAGCTCGTCCTCGGTGGAGCCGCCCGGGGTCTGGGTGGCGAGGACCGGGGTGTAGCCCTGCCGGGTCAGGGCCTGGCCGATGACCTGGGCGAGCGCCGGGAAGATCGGGTTGTCGAGCTCCGGCGTTATCAGGCCGACCAGGCCGGCGCTGCGCTGCTTCAGCCGCACGGGGCGCTCGTATCCGAGCACGTCGAGCGCTGCGAGTACGGATTCGCGGGTGGCCGCGGCCACACCGGGCTTGCCGTTGAGCACGCGGCTGACTGTGGCTTCGCTGACCCCCGCCTGGGCTGCGATGTCGGCAAGCCGTGCGGTCACGGGACTGGACCTTACCGGTCGCACGTCAGATTGCCCACCACGCACAGCAATCACCGGGAATACGGGCTGTGTCACCCACCGGCTCCATGGCCGCGGAGGAGATCAGCAGTCGTCCCGGCAGGGGCAGTTCGATCTCCGATCCGGTGGTGTTGAGGGTGCAGACCAGGCCCGTGCGGGACAGCGCGAGCAGCCCTTCGGGCCCCGGCAGCCACCGCATCGGGCCGCCCGGCAGCGCACGGCGCAGCGCCAGCGCCGAGCGGTAGAGCTCGAGCGTCGAATCCGGGTCGCCGGTCTGGGCGGCCACGGACAGCTCCCGCCAGCTGCGGGGCTGGGGCAGCCAGCTGGTGCCGGGTCCGAAGCCGTACGGCGGCTCCTGGCCCGACCACGGGATCGGCACCCGGCAGCCGTCGCGGAAGCCGTCCTGCCCCGCCGCCCGGAAGAAGGCGGGGTCCTGGCGCACCTCGTCCGGCAGGTCGGCGACCTCGGGCAGCCCGAGCTCCTCGCCCTGGTAGATGTACGTCGAACCGGGCAGCGCCAGCATGAGCAGCGCGGCCGCGCGGGCCCGGCGCAGCCCCTGTCGGCCGCCGCCGTAGCGGGTGGTGTGGCGGACCACGTCGTGGTTGGAGAGCACCCAGGTGGTCGGCGCCCCCACCGAGGCGGTGGCTGCCAGTGACTCGTCGATCACGCTGTGCATCGTCTCGGGATCCCAAGGGCACCGCAGAAACTGGAAGTTGAAGGCCTGGTGCAGCTCGTCGGGGCGTACGTACAGCGCGAGCCGGTCCGGGCCGGGGGCCCAGGCCTCGGCGACGCCGATCCGGTCGCCGGGGTAGGAGTCGAGGAGCCTGCGCCAGGAGCGGTGGATCTCGTGCACCCCGTCCTGGTCGAAGAAGGGCAGTGTCTGGGCGCCGATCAGCTTGGCCTGTTCCTTGTGGCCGATGTCCGGCAGGCCGGCCGCCTTGACCATGCCGTGCGCGACATCGATACGGAAGCCGTCGACGCCGAGGTCCAGCCAGAAACGCAGCACCGAGTCGAACTCCTCGTGCACCTCCTGGTTCTCCCAGTTGAGGTCGGGCTGCTCCGGCGCGAAGAGATGGAGGTACCACTCACCGTCCGGTGTCCGGGTCCAGGCGGGGCCGCCGAAGACCGACTCCCAGTCGTTGGGTGGCAGCTCGCCGGCCGGGCCCTTGCCGGGCCGGAAGTGGTAGCGCGCGCGGTCCGCCCCCTCGGTATGGTCCGCGAGCGCGGCCCGGAACCACGGGTGCTGGTCCGACGTGTGATTGGGGACGACGTCCACGATCACCCTCAGGCCCAACTCGTGCGCGGTGCGTACGAGATCGTCCGCGTCGGCGAGATCCCCGAAGAGCGGGTCGACGGCCCGGTAGTCGGCGACGTCGTAGCCGCCGTCGGCCTGCGGGGAGGCGTAGAAGGGCGTGAGCCAGACGGCGTCGATGCCCAGCTGTGCGAGATACGGCAGGCGCTGGGTGGCCCCGCGCAGATCGCCGATGCCGTCACCGTCGCTGTCGGCGAAGGAGCGCACGTACACCTGGTAGATGACGGCATCGCGCCACCAGCCCGGGCCCTCGCTGGAAGAGCTTGCAGGGTGCGGCCCTTCGGCGGCCGTGGGGGCCGGAAGGCCGACGGCGGCAGCGAGCTCGTGGGTCATAAAGGGGTCCCTCTCGTTACTGTCCGGGGCGGGGGGACGTACATCTAACGAGGTCAACGTGGGTGTGGGCGCGTAGTGACGGTGTGCTGAGGACCAAAATACAGTCTCTGCAAGGGCTTGCGAAGGTCTTTGCAGCCCTCTGTGAAGTGCCCTGAGTAGCGCAAGTGGGCCGCCGTCAAGCGATGCAATGGCAACCCTCAGGACACGTGGATGTAACGATCCCCCGCTCTTGCAGAAAATTGCCGCAAGGTCTTTCGGCTCTCTTTCATCCTTGTTACGTTCCTGCCGAACCCGGCGCCGCGAGGGAGCGGTCGGCAGGGGGCCTGGTCGCCTCCGCCATCTCGGGCATCTCTGAAGGAGTTCACATGCGGCGTGGCATAGCGGCCACCGCGCTGGTAGCGGCACTGGCACTGGCAGCGACGGCGTGCGGTGGGGGCGACAGCGGCGACAAGGCCGCCGGCCCGGTCACCCTCACCTGGTGGGACACGTCCAACGCGACGAACGAGGCGCCGACGTACAAGGCGATGATCGCCGAGTTCGAGAAGGCGAACAAGGACATCAAGGTCAAGTACGTCAACGTCCCGTTCGACCAGGCGCAGAACAAGTTCCAGACCGCGGCCGGCAGCAAGGGCGCTCCCGACATCATCCGCGCCGAGGTCGGCTGGACCGCCTCGTGGGCGAAGTCGCAGTTCCTGGCCCCGCTGGACGGCACGGACGCGCTCAAGGAAACCGGGGACATCACTCCCTCGCTGCTCAAGCAGGCCCAGTACCAGGGCAAGACCTACGGTGCCCCGTTCGTCACCGACTCCCTCGGCCTGATGTGGAACAAGGAGATCCTGAAGAAGGCCGGCTTCGACAAGGCGCCGACCACCTGGGACGAGGTCAAGAAGGTCTCCAAGGCGGTCAAGGAGAAGGCCGGAGTCGACGGCTTCCAGCTCCGCGCCGACGCCTACTTCGAGCTGCCCTACCTCTTCGGCGAGGGCACCGACATGGTCGACGCCGCCGGGAAGAAGATCACGGTCAACTCGCCCGAGGCCGTCAAGGCCGTCGAGGTGAGCAAGGCTCTGCTCGCCTCGCCGGGTGTCGCCAAGCTCGATGTGACCGCCGACTCCTACGCCCACATGATGGACGCGTTCAACACCGGCAAGGTCGCGATGATCGTCCAGGGCCCGTGGGAGCTGACGAACATCTACAAGGGCGCCGCCTTCAAGGACAAGGCCAACCTCGGCATCTCCGGCGTCCCGGCCGGCTCCACCGGCAAGGCCGGCGCCCCGACCGGTGGCCACAACCTCTCCGTCTACGCCGGCTCCGACAAGGCGCACCAGGTCGCGGCCCAGAAGTTCGTCGGCTTCATGACCTCGGGTGAGACCCAGGCCAAGATCGCGCTGAAGAACGGCACCCTGCCGACCCGCACCTCCGCCTACACCGCGGCGGTCAAGGCCACTCCGGGCATCGCCGAGTTCCAGAGCATCCTCTCCGGCTCCGCCCGGCCCCGTCCGGAACTGCCCGAGTACAGCTCGCTCTTCGCCGACCTCGGCACCAACCTCGCCGCGATCCTTCAGGGCAAGGTGAGCACCCAGAAGGGTCTCGACACCACCGCCGAGTCCTACAAGAAGCTGCTCAAGGACTTCTCCTAAGGCACCCACCGGCCGTCCGGACCGCTCCCGCACAGGGACGGGACGGACGGCCGCCCGTGGTGGTACGGCCACGTCCCCGTTCGGGGCGGTCCGTACCACCACGCCGTACACCCGGTTAAGAATCTGTCGTAAAGGTGTCGAAGATGACCGTCGCCGTCGAGGGCGGAAGCCGAAAGACCCAGCGTGGCAATGCACCGCGCCCCGGGCCGATGAGCCGTATCAGGCAGTCGTACAACCGGAATTGGTATGCCTGGGCGATGGTGGCCCCGGTCGTCGCGGTCATCGGCGTGCTGGTGCTCTACCCCCTGGGCCGCGGCATCTACCTGTCGCTGACCGATGCCGACAGCAGCAACGTCGGCCGGACGATCGGCGTCAACAAGATCCCCGACAGCTTCTCGTGGGTGGGCTTCGACAACTACGCGGAGATCCTCTCCGGCGGTGACCACCAGTTCTGGCCCCACTTCACCTGGACCATCGTCTGGACGATGGTCTGTGTGACCCTGCACTACGGGATCGGCCTGGGGCTCGCCCTGCTGCTGAACCGCAAGATGCGCGGCCGCACCTTCTACCGGATGGTCCTTATCCTGCCGTGGGCGGTGCCGACCTTTGTCACCGTCTTCGCCTGGCGGCTGATCCTCGCCGACGACGGCGGCGTCCTCAACATGGCTCTGGAATGGGCCCACTTGCCCACCCCGGCCTGGCTCAGCGATTCCTTCTGGCAGAAGACCGCCGCCATCATGGTCAACACCTGGGTCGGCGTCCCCTTCATGATGGTCTCTCTCCTCGGCGGCCTGCAGTCGATCCCGCCCGAGCTCTACGAGGCCGCCGAGGTGGACGGCGCAACTCCCTGGCAACGCTTCCGGTATGTGACACTGCCAGGCCTGCGCTCGGTCAGCAGCACGGTCGTCCTGCTCGGCGTCATCTGGACCTTCAACCAGTTCGTCGTCATCTTCCTGCTGTTCGGCAACAACTCGGGCACCGAAGCCCAGATCCTCGTCACCTGGGCGTACCGCCTCGGCTTCGGACAGGACCCGCGCGACTACGCCGGCTCCGCCGCGTACGGCGTCATCATCCTGTCGATGCTCATCGTCTTCGCCTCCTTCTACCGGCGCTGGCTGGCCCGCAACGAGAAGGCCGCCTGACGGCCGCCCCCGGCCGTCGAGCAACAGCACCAGCCATGACGAAAGAGAGGGCAGCCAACCCCATGAGCACCACAGCAGATCTCCCGGTCGCGGGAGCGGCCGAGGCGCCTACCGCCGTCCCGCCCCGCAAGCGCCCTGCGAGCAAGCGGCAGCTGAAGCGCGGAGAGCGTCCCCGTTCCGCATCCCTGCTGATCCACACCGTGCTGATCATCGCGAGTTTCATCGCGGCCTTCCCGATCGGCTGGATCGCCTGGATCTCGCTCGGCCCGGACAAGACAGACTTCCTCCACCCCGGCAAGATCGCCGACAAGATCAGCTTCGAGAACTACACGACGGTCCTGAACGACACGTCGTTCCTCCAGTGGTTCGTCAACTCGCTGATCGTCGCGCTCGGCACCTGCCTGCTCGGCGTCTTCATCGCCGCCAGCTCCGGCTACGCGGTCTCCCGGATGCGTTTCCCCGGCCACCGCCAGCTGATGTGGACCTTCCTGGTCACCCAGATGTTCCCGGTCGCCATCCTCATGGTGCCGCTGTACAACATCCTGGCCAACCTGGGTCTGCTGGACACCTACTGGGCCCTGATCCTGGTCTACTGCACCACGGCGATCCCGTACTGCGCCTGGCTGCTCAAGGGGTACTTCGACACCATCCCCGCGGAGATCGACGAAGCCGGCCGGATCGACGGACTCACTCCGTTCGGCACCTTCTACCGGCTGATCCTGCCGCTCGCCCGGCCGGGCCTGGCGGTGGCCGCGTTCTACACCTTCCTCACCGCCTGGGCCGAGGTCGCCTATGCGTCGGTGTTCATGCTCAGCGACGACAAGTACACCCTCGCCATCGGCCTGACCACCTTCATCAGCGAGCACGACACCCAGTGGGACCTGATGGCCGCGACCTCCGTGCTCATCGCCATCCCCGCGTCGCTGTTCTTCTACCTGGTCCAGCGCCACCTGGTCACCGGCCTCACCGCCGGCGCCGCCAAGTCCTGACCCCACGAACCGGGGCACCCTGCTGCCTGACCGGCCGGGTGCCCCTGCTGCCTGACGTTTCGCCCGAATCGCTGCACCGAGCCTCAGAGGGATCGAGAATGACCCAGTACCTGGCTGACGCCCATCACACCGACCTGACCGCGGCGCGCGCGGACTGGTGGAGAGACGCCGTCATCTACCAGGTGTACCCCCGCAGCTTCGCCGACGGGAACGGCGACGGCATGGGCGACCTTCCGGGCATCCGCAGCCGACTGCCGTACCTCAGGGAACTCGGCGTCGACGCCGTGTGGCTGAGCCCCTTCTACGCATCGCCGCAGGCCGACGCCGGCTACGACGTCGCCGACTACCGGGCCATCGACCCGATGTTCGGCACGCTCCTCGACGCCGACGCGCTGATCCGGGACGCGCACGACCTCGGGCTGCGCATCATCGTCGACCTGGTGCCCAACCACTCCTCCGACGCCCACGAATGGTTCAAGCGTGCGCTGAAGGAAGGCCCGGGATCCCCGCTGCGCGACCGCTACCACTTCCGTCCCGGCAAGGGCACCGACGGTGAACTGCCGCCCAACGACTGGGAGTCCATCTTCGGCGGCCCCGCCTGGACCCGTACACGCAACCCCGACGGCACACCGGGCGACTGGTACCTGCATCTCTTCGCCCCCGAGCAGCCCGACTTCAACTGGGAAAACCCGGCCGTCGCCGACGAGTTCCGCTCGATCCTGCGCTTCTGGCTCGACATGGGCGTCGACGGCTTCCGGATCGACGTCGCCCACGGCCTGGTCAAGGCGGCGGGTCTGCCCGACATCGGCGGCAGCGACCAGCTGAAGCTGCTGGGCAACGAGGTCATGCCGTTCTTCGACCAGGACGGTGTCCACGAGATCTACCGCGCCTGGCGCACGATCCTGGACGAGTACCCGGGCGACCGTATCGCGGTGGCCGAGGCGTGGACCCCCACCGTCGAGCGCACCGCCAACTATGTGCGCCCCGACGAGCTGCACCAGGCCTTCAACTTCCAGTACCTGGGCACCCGGTGGGACGCGGCCGAGCTGCGCCGGGTCATCGACGCGTCGCTGGACGCCATGCGGCCCGTCGGCGCCCCGGCCACCTGGGTGCTCTCCAACCACGATGTGACCCGGCACGCCACCCGCTTCGCGGGCCCGGCGTCCGGCACCCAGATCCGCGAGGCCGGCGACCGTGAACTGGGTCTGCGGCGGGCCCGTGCCGCGACCCTGCTGATGCTGGCACTGCCCGGCTCCGCCTACCTCTACCAGGGCGAGGAGCTCGGACTCCCCGACGTCACCGACCTGCCCGACGAGGTCCGCCAGGACCCGGCCTTCGGCCGCACCGAGGGGCAGGACGGCTTCCGCGACGGCTGCCGGGTGCCGATCCCGTGGACCGCCGAGGGAACTTCTTACGGCTTCGGCGCGGGCGGCAGCTGGCTGCCCCAGCCGGACAGCTGGGCCGGGCTCAGTGTCGAGGCCCAGACCGGCGACCCGGACTCGACCCTGGAGCTGTACCGCAGCGCCCTCGCGGCACGGCGTGAGCACCCCGCGCTGGGCGCGGGCGACGCGGTCGAGTGGCTGGACGCCCCCGAGGGGGTGCTCGCGCTCCGGCGACCGGGCGGCTTCGTGTGCACCGTCAACACGACGGACGCGGCGGTACGGATACCGGCCCCCGGCCGTGTCCTGCTGGCCAGCGGCGCCGTGGATCAGGCGGACGGCGAGGCCGAACTGCCCGCGGACAGCGCTGTGTGGTGGACGGTGTGACGATCTCCCCGTCGCGGGTCGGCGCCGTCCAGTCCGGCGCCGCCCCGCGGCTCGCGGACATCGCGGCCCAGGCGTCGGTCAGCGAGGCGACCGCCAGCCGCGTCATGAACGGCAAACCGGGGGTGGCGAGCGGCACCCGTCAGCGGGTGCTCGCGGCGCTCGACGTGCTCGGATACGAGAGGCCCGTACGGCTGCGGCAGCGCAGCGCGGGCCTCATCGGCCTGCTGACCCCAGAGCTCACCAACCCGATCTTCCCCGCCTTCGCCCAGGCCGTCGAGCAGGTCCTGGCCGGGCACGGCTACACCCCGGTGCTCTGCACCCAGCTGCCGGGCGGCGCGACCGAGGACGAGCTGGTCGAACAGCTCCAGGAGAGCGGCGTCAACGGCATCGTGTTCCTGTCCGGGCAGCACTCCGACACCTCGGCCGATCACACCCGGTACGCCGAACTCGTGGACCGGGGCGTTCCGTTCGTCCTGATGAACGGCTACAGCGAGCACATCAGCGCGCCGTGCGTCTCGTGCGACGACCGGGCGGCGATGCGGACGGCCGTGCACCATCTGGCCGAGCTTGGGCACGAGCGGATCGGCCTCGCGATCGGCCCCCTGCGCTATGTGCCGGCCCACCGCAAGGCCGAGGGCTTCACCGACGGTCTCCGCTCCGTCCTGGGCTTCACCGCCGCGGCGGCCGAACAGCTGGTGCAGCGCTCGCTGTTCAGCGTCGAGGGTGGCCATGCGGCGGCCGGTGCGCTGCTGGACAAGGGGTGCACCGCCATCGTCTGCGGCAGCGACATGATGGCTCTCGGCGTGATCCGGGCGGCCCGGGAGCGCGGCCTCGACGTGCCGTACGACCTCTCGGTGGTCGGGTTCGACGACTCGCAGCTGGTGGCGTTCACGGATCCGCCGCTGACGACGCTGCGTCAGCCGGTGAAGGCGATGGCGGCCGCGGCGGTCGGCGCGCTGCTGGAGGAGCTGCAGGGAAGTCCCGTACAGAGCACGGAATATGTGTTCCAGCCCGAACTCGTGGTCCGGGGCACCACCGCGCAGGCACGCCGGTAGGAGCGCGTGACCGGACCGGCCGGCCGGGCGCGTGGGGCCCGGACCTGCCGGGCCCCCGGCCGGCCGGCCCGGAGTCATGGTTGAACGTAACACCACTGCAAACCTTGCGAAAGGTCTTGCAGTTGGGAAACGGCAAGATTTCTGCGGCGCGACGAGAGTGTGTCCAAAGGGTTGACCCTGGGCCGGGGTGGCTCGTACGGTCGCGACCGCAATAACTTTCTGCGTTCTTGCAGCAAGAACCGTCAAGTGGCGCAGCAGGCATCATCGGAACCATCAAAGGCCTTACGGGCACGGCGCGTTGCCGGACAAGGCTGCACCGTCACCCGCACCTCCCCCCATGCAGGAGGAAACATGGCCGGCAGACCTCTTGCCGCGGCGCTCGCCCTTGTGGCGGGCGCCGCGGTGAGTGTGATTGCACCGGTGGGCCCCGCACAGGCGGCCCCGCCGGGGGACAAGGACGTCACGGCCGTCCTTTTCGAGTGGAAGTTCTCGTCGGTCGCCAAGGCGTGCACCGACACCCTGGGCCCCGCCGGCTACGGCTATGTCCAGGTATCCCCGCCCCAGGAGCACGTCCAGGGCCCCCAGTGGTGGACCTCGTACCAGCCCGTCAGCTACAAGATCGCCGGACGGCTCGGCGACCGTGCCGCGTTCAGCAGCATGGTGAGCACCTGCCACGCGGCGGGCGTCAAGGTCGTCGCCGACTCGGTGATCAACCACATGGCCTCGGCGGACGGGACCGGCACCGGAGGCTCGTCGTATACGAAGTACGGCTACCCGGGGATCTACTCCGGCGCCGACATGGACGACTGCCGGTCGAACATCACCAACTACACCGACCGCGCCAATGTCCAGAACTGCGAGCTCGTCGGGCTCGCCGATCTGGACACCGGTGAGGACTACGTACGGGGCCGGATCGCCGCGTACCTCAGCGACCTGCTCTCGCTCGGCGTCGACGGCTTCCGCATCGACGCCGCCAAGCACATGCCGGCCGCCGACCTCGCCAACATCAAGTCCAGGCTCAGCAACCCGGGCGTGTACTGGAAGCAGGAGGCGATCTACGGCGCGGGCGAGGCGGTGTCGCCCAGTGAGTACCTGGGGAACGGCGACGTCCAGGAGTTCCGGTACGCCCGCGACCTCAAGCGCGTCTTCAACAACGAGAACCTCGCGTATCTGAAGAACTACGGCGAGGGGTGGGCGTACATGGAGTCGGGGAAGTCGTCGGTCTTCGTCGACAACCACGACACCGAGCGCGGCGGGGACACCCTCAACTACAAGGACGGCGCGAACTACACGCTGGCGAATGTCTTCATGCTGGCGTGGCCGTACGGGTCGCCGGACGTCCACTCCGGCTACGAGTGGACCGACAAGGACGCCGGACCGCCGAACGGTGGCACCGTGAACGCCTGTTACGCCGACGGCTGGAAGTGCCAGCACGCCTGGCGCGAGATCGCGTCCATGGTGGCCTTCCGGAACACGGCGCGCGGTCAGGGCGTCGTGAACTGGTGGGACAACGGCGGCGACCAGATCGCGTTCGGGCGGGGCTCGAAGGCGTACGTCGCGATCAACCACGAGGGGTGGTCACTGACCCGCACCTTCCAGACGTCGCTGCCGGCGGGCGGCTACTGCGACGTGCAGTCGGGCAGGGGCGTGACGGTGAACGGCGCGGGCCAGTTCACGGCGACACTCGGCGCGAACACGGCGGTGGCGCTGCATGTGAACGCCCGCGGCTGCGCCTGACTTCGAACCGGGGCTCCCCCCCCGGACCCCGCGCCTCCCCCCGGACTTCGTCCGGGGGGACGCCCACGGGGCTTGATTTGCCCGGGCCGTTGTCGGGGCTCCGCCCCGAACCCCGCTCCTCAATCGCCGGAGGGGCTGAATTTCAGCCCGTACGGGGTCTGGGGGCTTGCCCCCAGTTACGGGAGGGGGGTACCTCCCACGGCCGCCAGGCCGTAAGGGGAGGGCGGGGTGGGGGCAAAGCCCGCCGCAGGCGACCCGCACCCCGCCCCCCGACACCAACCACCTCCGCCCCACCCAAGGAGAACCAACCGGTGACCACCACCCCCCGCGTCAGCGCGGCCGGCACCGCCATAGGCACCGCCGCCGCCCTCCTCGCGGCGCTCATATCCGCCGGGCCGGCCGCCGGCACCCCCAGACCGCCCGCACCGCCCTCCGACAAGGCGCTCGCCGCCGAACCCGCGCGGCATGACCTGACGCGGGAGCAGTTCTACTTCGTGCTGCCCGACCGGTTCGCGAACGGCGACACCAAAAACGACCGCGGCGGCCTTTCCGGTTCGCGCCTCGAGACCGGATACGACCCCACCGACAAGGGCTTCTACCAGGGCGGCGACCTCAAGGGGCTCACCCAGAAGCTCGACTACATCAAGGGCCTCGGCACCACCGCCATCTGGATGGCGCCCATCTTCAAGAACCGGCCCGTCCAGGGCACCGGCAAGGACGCGTCGGCCGCCTACCACGGGTACTGGATCACCGACTTCACCCAGGTCGACCCCCACTTCGGCACCAACGCCGATCTGGCGAAACTGATCGACAAGGCCCACTCCAAGGGCATGAAGGTCTTCTTCGACGTCATCACCAACCACACGGCCGATACCGTCGACTACGCCGAGAAGGCGTACGGATACCGGCCCAAGGGCGCCTACCCCTATCTCGACAAGGACGGCCGCCCCTTCGACGACCGCGACGGCGTCAGGAAGGTCGACGCGGACTCCTTCCCTTACACGCCCAAGGTCACCGCGCCGAAAATCCCCGCGTGGCTCAACGACCCCACCATGTACCACAACCGCGGCGACTCCACCTTCGCCGGCGAGAGCTCCGAGTACGGCGACTTCTCCAGCCTCGACGACCTCTGGACCGAGCGCCCCGAAGTGGTCAAGGGCATGCAGCAGATCTACGAGAAGTGGGTCCGCGACTTCGACATCGACGGCTTCCGCATCGACACCGTCAAGCATGTCGACATGGACTTCTGGACCCAGTGGGCCACCGCCCTCGACGCGTACGCCGCACAGCACGGCCGCGACGACTTCTTCATGTTCGGCGAGGTGTTCGCCGGGGACCCGGCCATCACCTCGCCGTATGTCACGCGCGGTCGGCTGGACGCCACCCTCGACTTCCCCTTCCAGGGCGCGGCCCGCTCCTTCGCCTCGCAGAGCGCGTCCGCCGCAGGGCTCGCGGGCGTCTTTGCCGACGACTACCGCTACACCAGTGACAAGGCCAACGCCTATGAGCAGGTGACCTTCCTCGGCAACCACGACATGGGCCGCATCGGCAGCTTCCTCAAGCAGGACAACCCCAAGGCCGACGACGCCGAACTGGTCAAGCGCGCCCGGCTCGCCAATGAGCTGATGCTCCTCTCGCGGGGCAACCCGGTGATCTACTACGGCGACGAGCAGGGCTTCACCGGCGCCGGCGGCGACAAGGACGCCCGGCAGAGCCTGTTCGCCTCCAGTACCGCCGACTACCTCGACGACGACCAGCTCGGCACGGACCGCACACACGCCTCAGATGCGTACGACACACAGCACCCCCTCTACAAGGCAATTGCTCAGCTGTCCAAGCTCACCCGGCAGCACCCGGCGCTGCGCGACGGCGTCCAGACGCAGCGGTACTCGGCCGACTCCGTGTACGCGTTCTCCCGTACGGACCCGAAGGCCCGCACCGAATACGTCGTCGCCGTCAACAACGCCGACACCGCGAAGAAGGTGTCGATCCCGGCCGACGCCACCGACTTCCGTACGCTCTACGGCGGTTCGGGCACGGTCGGCGCCACCGACGGGAAGATCACCGTCACCGTCCCGGCGCTCTCCTCGCTCGTGCTCCAGGCCACCGCGCCGCTGCCCGAGCCCACCGTCAAGCCCACGATCAGCCTCAGGGCCCCGGCCGCCGGCGCCACCGGCACCGTCGAGATCAACGCCGACGTGGCCCGCGGCCGACTGAACCGTGTCGTCTTCGCCGCCCAGACGGGCAACGGCAGGTGGCGCACGCTCGGCTCCTCCGACCACGCCCCCTACCGCGTCACCCAGTACATCGACCCGAAGGTGGCAGGCGGAACGCCTCTGCGCTACAAGGCAGTTGTGGTGGATAGCGCGGGCCGCACCGCAAGCGCCCTCGCATCGACGACCGCCGGTCAGGCCCCGCCGCCCGAGAAACCGGTGGCCGTCGAGCGCGACTACGCGGTGGTCCACTACCAGCGCCCGGACGGCGACTACGACGGCTGGCAGCTGAAGACCGGTGACCAGCGGGCGGCGTTGACCGGCCGTGACGCGTACGGCGCGTTCGCCTGGGTCAAGGTGCCCGAAGGCGCCGCGACCGTCCCGTACACCGTCGAGAAGAACGGCACGGCGGACGGCCCGCAGCGGAGCGTCACCCTCGCCCGCACCGGCGAGGTCTGGATCGCCCAGGGCAAGGACGGCCAGAGCGACACCGCACCCGACGGCGCCTACCCGCCGCAGGACAAGACCAAGGCCGTACTCCACTACCACCGGGCCGACGGCGACTACGACGGCTGGGGTCTGCACACCTGGACCGGTGCCAAGGACCCGACCGACTGGTCCAAGCCGCTCCAGCCGGTGAAGAAGGACGCGTACGGAGTGACCTTCGAGGTGCCGCTCGCGCCCGGCGCGACCTCGCTCAGCTACATCGTCCACAAGGGCGACCAGAAGGACCTGCCGAGCGACCAAGCCCTGGACCTCGCGACGTACACGAACGAGGTCTGGCTGCTGGCCGGAGTGCCGAAGTACCTGCTGCCGCAGACCGGTGGCGCGCCCTCGCTCGACCTCACCAAGGCCGAGGCCCAGTGGATCGACCGGGACACCGTCGTCTGGAAGGTGAAGACGACCGGCGCGACCAGCCAGCAGCTCGTCTACGCGAAGGACGGCGGGATCTCCGTCGTCGACGGCGCGCTGAGTGACGAGGGGCAGTGGCTGCGGCTCAGCCCCGCCGCGCTCACCGAGGCGCAGAAGGCCACGTATCCGCACCTGAGGGACTACCCGGCCTTCACCGTCGACGCCCGCGACCGGGACCGGGTGCGCGGCGCGCTGCGCGGTCAGCTGATCGCGACCCAGCGGGCGGCGAACGGCGCGCTGCTCGCCGCCACCGGTGTACAGATCCCGGGCGTCCTCGACGACCTGTACGACGCGACGAGCGCGAAGCTCGGGCCGGTCTTCGACCGCGGCCGTCCGACCCTCTCCCTCTGGGCCCCCACGGCACAAACCGTCTCCCTCGAACTCGACGGGAAGACGGTCCCGATGCGGCGGAACGAGTCGACCGGCGTCTGGTCGGTCACCGGGCCGAGGAGCTGGGCGGGCAAGCCGTACCGCTACGCGGTGAAGGTCTGGGCACCCGGCGTCCAGAAGATCGTCACCAACAAGGTCACCGACCCGTACTCCACCGCCCTGACCACCGACTCGGCCCGCAGTCTGGTCGTCGACCTGGCCGACCCGAAGCTCGCCCCGGCCGGCTGGGCGGCCTTGAAGAAACCGGCCGCAATCCCGCTGCGCGACGCACAGATCCAGGAGCTGCACATCCGCGACTTCTCGGTCGCTGACCGGACGTCGAAGCACCCCGGGCAGTATCTGGCCTTCACCGACCGCGATTCGGCCGGGATGAAGCATCTGGCGTCGCTCGCCGCATCCGGCACCTCCTACGTCCATCTCCTGCCGGCCTTCGACATCGGCACCGTCCCGGAGAGGAAGTCCGACCAGGCCACGCCCGCCTGCGACCTGTTGGTGTACGCGCCCGACTCCGACGAGCAGCAGGCGTGCATCGCCAAGGCCGCCGCCAAGGACGCCTACAACTGGGGCTACGACCCGCTGCACTACACCGTGCCCGAGGGCTCGTACGCCTCCGACCCCGAAGGCACCAGGCGCACGGTCGAGTTCCGGCAGATGGTCCAGGGCCTGAACTCCAGTGGCCTGCGCACCGTCATGGACGTCGTCTACAACCACACCGTGGCGAGCGGGCAGGCCGACACGTCCGTACTCGACAAGATCGTGCCCGGCTATTACCAGCGGCTGCTCGCGGACGGCACCGTCGCCACCTCCACCTGCTGTGCGAACACCGCTCCCGAGCACGCCATGATGGGCAAGCTCGTCGTCGACTCGATCGTCACCTGGGCGAAGGAGTACAAGGTCGACGGCTTCCGCTTCGACCTGATGGGCCACCACCCGAAGGCCAACATCCTTGCGGTCCGGGGGGCCCTCGACGCCCTGACCCCCAAGCGCGACGGCGTCGACGGCAAGAAGATCATCCTGTACGGGGAGGGCTGGAACTTCGGCGAGATCGCGGACGACGCCCGCTTCGTCCAGGCAACCCAGAAGAACATGGCCGGGACGGGCATTGCGACCTTCTCCGACCGGGCCCGTGACGCAGTCCGCGGCGGCGGCCCCTTCGACGGGGATCCCGGCATCCAGGGCTTCGCCTCCGGCCTGTTCACCGACCCCAATTCCTCCGCGGCGAACGGCACTCCCGCCGAGCAGAAGGCCCGCCTCCTGCACTACCAGGACCTGATCAAGGTCGGTCTCACCGGCAATCTCGCCGCGTACACCTTCACCGACAGCTCCGGCCGCAGCGTCAAGGGCTCCGAGGTCGACTACAACGGCGCCCCCGCCGGGTACGCGGCCGCCCCCGGCGACGCGCTCGCCTACGCGGACGCCCACGACAACGAGTCCCTGTACGACGCCCTCGCCTTCAAACTGCCCGCTGCCACCTCACCGGCGGACCGGGCGCGGATGCAGGTGCTCGCGATGGCGACCGCGGCGCTCTCCCAGGGGCCCGCGCTCTCCCAGGCCGGTTCGGATCTGCTGCGCTCCAAGTCGCTGGACCGCAATTCCTACGACAGCGGGGACTGGTTCAACGCGATCCACTGGGACTGCCGGGACGGCAACGGCTTCGGGCGCGGGCTGCCGCCGGAGGCCGACAACAAGGCGAAGTGGCCGTTCGCCAAACCGCTGTTGACGGCCACGTCGCTCGCGGTGGGATGCGGGCAGATCGAGGGCGCCTCGGCCGCGTACCGGGACCTGCTCACCATCCGCAGCACCGAGAAGGCCTTCAGCCTGGCGTCCGCGGGCGAGGTGCAGTCCACGGTCTCCTTCCCGCTCTCGGGCAAGGACGAGACCCCGGGCGTGATCACCATGGCCCTCGGCGACCTGGTGGTGGTCTTCAACGCGACACCGGAGCAGCAGACGCAGAAGATTCCCGCGCTCACGGGGAAGCCGTACGCGCTGCATCCCGTCCAGGCGGCGGGCGCGGACTCCGTCGCCAAGTCGGCGTCATACGAGGAAAATTCGGGCAGCTTCACCGTGCCGGCGCGGACCGTCGGCGTCTTCACCCGAGGCTGACCCCCGGACGAGTCGGCGGGGCGGGCCACGTGCGGATCGGGCCGCCCCGCAAGTCCCTGACGGGTTTCAATTGACGGGCTTCTCCAGCAGGACGACTCCATAACGGCTGCCGTCCTTGGCCACCTTGCCGGGTTCCTCGCCGGCGACGCGGTAGCCGGCGGCCTCGTAGTAGGTCCGCAGCGCGGGATTGTTCGACAGGCAGTCGAGCCGGACGAACTCGCGCCCGGTATCGGCGATGCGCTGCTCGGCGTGTGCGAGCAGCAGTCGGCCGAAGCCTTCCGGGGCCGTGTCCCGGTCGATCATGAGGCGGTGCACATACCCGGCCACGGGAGGCTGGATCCCCCAGGCGGGCTGGTCCTCCCACCACAGTTCGTACGCCCCCAGGGTCTCGCCCTCCCCGGTCTCGGCGATCCAGACCTCCCCCTCCTTGATCCAGTGCCGGAAGTGGTCGGCGTCCTTGTCGCCGGGTTTCCACTGCGCGATGCCGTTGAGCTGCATCCAGCGGGCGGCCCCGTCGAAGAGGGCGACAAGGGTTTCCGCATCGGAGTGGGCGGCGAGCCGACAGATGATCTTCATTGCGGCATTATTGACGGGGTCATACAGACCCACGTACCAGTACCGGCGCCAAAGACATGAGCCGGCCGACCAGATCGCCGAACGGTCCCTCGGTCGGCTCGTCCGCCAGGATGTGCAGCAGTACGCCCGCCATCTCCTCGTCGTACGCGGCACTCACCGCGCACAACGCCGCGAAGTCGTGCACCAGCTGCAACTCCAGCTCGGCGCGCGGGACCCGTCGCCCGTCCAGCCAGATCAGCGCCGTCGACTCGGCGAGCGACACCCAGGAACGGACGACCAACTCCAGCCGGGCGGGCGGGGTCTCGATCCGCAGATGGGCCAGGATCTGCTCGTACGCGACCTGCCGGACCTCGTCGATCATCGCGTTCGTCGTCGAAGAGCCGACCGCGGGTCCGCCGCGCATCAGCGCGGAGAACCCGGGCCCGTGGTGGTCCACGAAGTCGAAGAACCGGCCCATGACCCGCAGCAGCCGCGCCCCGAGCGGTCCTTCCGACGGTTCCATGAACCGTCCGGCCAGCTCTTCGGCCGCCCGTCGCAGTGCCGCCTCGTACAGGCTCTGCTTGCCGGGGAAGTAGTGGTAGACGAGCGGCCGCGAGATACCCGCGGCCGCCGCTATCTCGTCGATCGACACATCGTCGGGGGATCGGTGGCTGAACAGCTCCAGCGCCACTCCGATCAGCTGCTGCCTGCGCTCCTCGACGCCCATACGTCGGCGTACCCCGGTCGTCATGCGAACAGCCTACCGAGTGACCCGCGCGCATTTTCCACAGGTGCTCCACAGGCCATCTACAGGCGAAAACCAGCCTTCCGCTTCGGCGGCGCGCGACGCCCGCGCCTACACACCGGGCCGTGGTGAGGCCGAACGCCCCACCACGCACGGCTCAGTGCAATGCGCCCACCCGACTCCCGTCCCCCAAGCGCCCGTTCAGCTCCGCCTGTGCGCCCTTCTGTGTCCGTACCGCCAGCAGATGTCCGTTCGCGCTGCCGTCGACCCCGCCCGACGTGGCCAGCGAGGTGAACTGCTCGCTGCCCGCCGCGAGTACGTACCACCGGCCCGACTGCGACTTCCACACCACGCCCGCCAGCACCTTCGGGTCCCGCACCCCGCAGGCGGGCGAGTCCTCGGCCCGCGCCGCGATCGCGGCGGGCGCGCCCGCCTGCGCGACCGGGGCCTGGAACTGGGCCATGACCCGGCTCCCGGTGCCCCGCCAGGTCTCCGCGCGCGTGCACAGCCAGGCCGCGATGCCGTTCGACTCGGGAAGAGCCTGGCGTGCGTACTGCCAGGAGTTGACGCTGCGCACCCCGTGCGCCCGGACCCCGGGCAGCAGGCAGGCCGTACGGGCCCACGAGGCGCGGGCCGCCCGGCCGGTGACGTCCCGCGGGGCGGACGGCGGACCCGAGGTGAGCCGGGCCGGGGTCAGTTCGCCGAGGTCGGTGAGCAGCCGGTCGGCCGGTCCGTCGCGCAGCTCGAGCACGTCCCAGGCCCGGCAGTCCCGCGCCTGCGCCGGGCTCGGCAGCGGGCCGGTCAGCCCGTCCGCGTCACGCGTCAGCGGCCGGGCGTCGGCCGCCGGGTCGAGCAGGTCCCGTACGGAGGCCCTGCGCACCCAGGGCGCGGTCAGATAGCGGACATTGCCGCTGGTGCGGCCCGCCACCAGCGCGGCCGACGAGGTGGCGTCCGCGCCGTCCGTACGCGCGAAGTCGAGCGCCACACCGCCGGTGCCGTCCTTCGGCTCGGCATAGCGGACGACCCGCAGTCCGTCGTGGAGGAGCACCACACGGGCCTGGTCGACGTCGCCCGCGTACAGCAGCTGGGGCGAGCCCATCGGTGGTCCCGGTGGTGTGCCGGGGGTGGCGGAGACCTGGACAGTGCTGCCGGGTCTGGCCCAGACGGCGAGCGCGCGGTGCAGCAGGTCGGTGTCGTCGGTGAGGGAGCCCCGGGTCGGCCAGACGGAGAAGTCGGTACGGGACGAGCTCTGCCAGGCCGTGGGGGAGACCCGCGTCAATGTGGCCGGGTCGAGGGCCGATTCGGCCGCGGGGTTGCGCGCGTACGGCGGCGCGGCCGCGCCGTCCGGGCCCCAGCCGTCGCCCGGCAGCCCGAGCAGCGCGCCGCACACCGCGAGCGCCGCGACCGCCACCAGAGCCGCCTTGGCGTGCTGGCGGCGGCGCATCAGATCGGTGGGGCGCGCCTGCAGCGAGCACGGGTCGAACTCGGGCGACTCCAGAAGCTCGTACTGCGGCGGCACCTCGCCCGCCTCCGCCAGTGCCGCATGCGGGTCCGCCACGTTGGCGGCGGTGAGCTCGTGGCGTACCTCGCCGTCGGACAGACCCTCCAGGCCACGCAGCACATACGCCGCCCTGGCGGGCCCGGACAGCGCGGAGAGCCGCTGGTCCAGGGCGAGTTCGTCGGCACCGCCGGAGCGCGGGAAGACACGCAGGCCCCAGACATGAGGCAGCAGCGGCGGGAGCTGGGCGCGTTTCGGCCGGGCGAACCGCTTCAGCGGAAGGCCGGCGTCCAGGGCCTGGCGGAGCACCCGCCCCCGTACATAGGTGTATCCGGGGTCGGCGTCGCCCTGCCCGCGGCGGGAGCCGGGGATCGCGGAGTCGGCGTCCCGGGCCCCCGCGGGGGCGGTGCGGCCGCGCGGCAGCGAGCGCTGCGCGAGGGCGTGCGCGGTCAGCACACGGCGGTTGCGGCCGAGGGTCGGGGGCAGTACGAGATAGGCGATCCGCACGAGCCGGGGGTAGTGCTCGACGAGGGCTGCCTCGGCCTGTTCGAGGGCGACAGGGGCGGAGGCGGGAGCCGGAGCGGGGGTGGAGACGACATCCTGTGAGCGCACGTTCAGCAGAACGAGCGAATGGTCCTATGGTCACCCGCCGCCCCCCGATCGGGGCGTGGCACGTGCGCCGTTGACGCCATCTGCCGCTGAGCTGCGCGTGACCCGACCCGTCGGCCCACAGACCAAGGCTCATCGGACCGGCTCGGCTGGGCTCGGCCCGGCCCGGCAGCCCGGCCCATCCGCTCAGCCCGTAAGCCGCTCGTGGATCCGCTCGATCGCCGCCGCGGCGACGCCGAGCCCATCGCATACGTACTTCTCCATCGTGCCGTAGCGGGCGTCGACCTCGTCCAGCGCCGCCGCCAGATACTCCGGCAGCACACCGATGACCGCGAGGGCGGTCTCGGGGTCGCCGCCCTGCGCCGTGAAACCCTCGACAAGCGGCGCGAAGGCTCGACGTACCCCAGGATTGACGGCGAGATACTCCGCCTCGACGGTCTCCGGATCCGCGCCGAGCAGCGAGAGGACGATCGTCGCGGCCCAGCCGGTGCGGTCCTTGCCCGCGGTGCAGTGGAAGAGCAGCGGGCCCGACTCGAGGTCGGCGACCTCGCTCAGAAAGGCGCCGTAGGCGGCGCGCGCCGAGTCGGTGGTGACGAAGGAGCGGTAGGTGTCCGCGAACATCGTCTGCGCCCGGCCGCCGCCCAACTCCCGCTCGGCGAGCACCGGATCGGCCAGCACCCGCCTCAGCTGCGCGGCCGGCGGCATCCGGCCCGCGGCCACCTGGTCCGCGAGCACATCGGCGAGCAGCAGCCGACCGCCTCGCGGAATGTGGTCCGGGCGGTCCCGGCGCTCGGCCTCGGTGCGGAAGTCGACGATCGTACGGATGCCGAGCGCGCCGACGGCCGGATCGGCGACGAGGTCTAGCCGGTCGAGCTGCCCGGAGCGGAAGAGCAGACCGGGTCGTACGGAACGACGGGCGGGCAGGGGAGTGCCGCCGAGGTCGCGGAAATTGGCGACGGTGGTGGCGGGGATCGCGGTCATGGCGGGACGGCTCCCTGGCTCGGCACATGGCTGTTGTCTACCGAAGCAACCTATTTCATGCCGAACGTGAACCAAGGGCCGCGACCCCCGCGGGGTCATGCGACCGTGATCGACCAGCCGCTGAACCGGACCGTGCCGCGGGCCCCGCTGCCTCCGTTGGCGGCGCTCATGAAGAGCCCGGCGTCCTGGGCCGCGGCGGTCCCCGGCACCGAAACGGTGGCGACCGTGCGCCAGGTCGCGCCGCCGTCCGTCGAGCAGGCGCCCGTGAAGGACGTCCCGGCATGACGGGTCAGCCGCAGCAGTACCGGGGCCTTGACGCCGGTGATGCGCCGGTAGGTGTCCAGCGTTCCGTCACCGTTCGTGTCGTACGACAGCACGATGCCCTGGCCGGGTGTCGCGGCCAGATTCAGGAATCCCCTGTCGCCGGGCCTGGCCAGGCTGTTGCGTACGACGATGCCCGCACGGGCCCAACTGCTCGTGTTCTCCTGGGAGTCCACCCGCACCACGACGCTCGCGCCTGCGGTGAGCGCGCCCTCCCGGTAGGCGGTGCCGAAGTGGGTGGTGCCCCGCCACAGGTCAATGCCCGCGCCGTTGATCGCGAAGCGCTCGCCGAGCTGTCCGAAGACCGCCCTGTTGCTGGTGTAGGTGCGCCATCCGGGCTCCAGCGGTGTCGCCATCCAGAGCGAGTCCTGCTGGGTCACGGCCACCCGGTCCTCGCCGCGCGGCCCGTACTGCGTGCCCAGTACGTACGGCATGGGGACCAGCGGCTCGGTGAGAGGCTCGGCCGGAGCGGTCACCCGCCAGCCGACCGTGCCGGTGCCGCCCGCCGGAACGCTCCTGAGGAAGGTCTCGCCCAGTGGCTCGGCCGCCGGGCCCGTCAGGGCGAAGTCGACGCGACCGGTGGAGCGCAGCCCGTTCAGATTACGGAAGGCGGCCGTCGCGGTGCCGGTGCTGCCGGGCGTGAAGGCCGGCGGGTCCACGGTGAGGTCGGTGAAACCCTGGTAGGGGGCGGTGGCGAGGGTGTCGTGCACGCGCCTGGCCGTTCGGTACGCGTCCCCCGTCGCCCGTACCGGATAGGCGCGCCGGTCCTTCGTCCACGCCTCCTCCGCCGGGTACCAGTCGAAGGACTTGGGGGCGCGGCCCTCGGCCATCGCGGCGGCCTGTTCCTCCAGATACGCCTCCCACTGCGGCACATGGACATCGTTGATCAGCCCGTGCCAGTCGCGGTTGGCGTAATTGCTCAGCTCATTGGCCGCGGCCCGGTCCGCCCAGGTCGTGATCAGGACCCGCGCGGTGCGCTCCAGCTCCACCGCCTCGTCCGCGCTGGTGGCCAGCCGCTTGGCGTCCTCCAGCCAGGGGCCCAGCAGAAAGGCGCGGTGACAGCCGGCCATCGTGTCGCTCAGCCGCATCAGCTTCAGCCAGAGCGCGCACAGGGCGCGGAAGGTGCCCACATCCTTGTTGAGATGGGCGGCCCGCAGCGGGAGCTGGAGCGTGCGGGAGCGGTTGGCCAGTGCCTGCCGGGCCAGATCGGTCACATCGTGGCGGTAGGCGTCGCTGTCACGCAGCGAGGGCCGTACGCCGAGCAGCGCCGCGAACGCCCGGTCGAAGTCCGCCGGATCGAAGGCGGTCCCGATGGACGAGGTCAGGCTGGGGCGGCGGCAGAACAGCGAGTCGTACGGGCGGCCGTCCGTGCTGGTGAGCCGGTACGCGGTCGCGGCCAGCGCGGCGAAGGCGGCGCGCGCCGAGCCGTCGTCGCCGCCGTAGCGGATCTCTGCGTACTCGGCGAACCAGGCATCGCGGTCGATCTGTTCCTCGCGCCAGGCGAGCTCGCTGAACAGTTCGAGCGCGGCGGGGTCCCGCTCGGCGGCCTCCGGCATGTACGCGGTACCCGCCAGCGCGCTGCCCGGCTTGTCGCGCCAGGCGGTGAACTTGCTGGTCCACCGGTCGGTGTTGGCGCCGATGGTCGTACGCCCGCCGAAGTTCGGGATGGTGCCGAAGGCGTACGGAGCCCCGCCCCACGACGCCTCGCGGTCGGTGACCGTGTCCAGGTCGGAGAGGCCGTCGACGATGAGCACCCGGTCGGTGTCGATGGCGTCGAGCAGCGCGGCCCGCGGGTTGGACTGCCAGCCGAGGATCACCCAGACGGCGCCGGGGCGGGCGGTCTGCAGCGATTTCTCCACCGCGCGGGCGGCAGCCGCCACCGGGACGTCCCCGGCAGTGCCGCCCTCGTGCAGCAGGTCCATCTTGAAGTGGTTCACCTCGCCGAACAGTTCCTGCTGGTGCCGGTAGAAGGCGGCGGCGACGTCCGAGAAGTTCGGGGTGCGGGGGTCGAGCCAGTCGGGCCGGCGCAGCCCGTTCCAGATGCCCTGGGGGATGACGCGGGCGCCGGGATTACGGGCGACGAAGCCGTCCGGGACCGTACCGAAGTAGCCGGGCAGGACCGGGTGCATACCGAGCTCGCGCATCCGGTCGGCGATCCGTCTGCCGAGGTCCGTGCGTCTTTCGATGAGCTCGGGGGAGAGCGGCCCGCCGTACTCGCTCATGTTCTGCAGCAGCCACCACGGCTGGTGCGAGGGCGCGGGCAGCCAGGTCCGCGCCTCCTTGTCCGAGTATCCGAAGTCCATCAGGAGCCGGTGGTAGACGGCCTCCTGGCCCGGCGTGGCCAGCACCTCGTTGCAGCCGTGCAGGGCGAGGACGTCGAGCAGCCGCTCCCAGCGGGCCCAGTCGGCGTAGGGCGCCGTGTAGCCGTCGTGCGTGTCGTTGTACGCGAACCGGTGCGGGACGGTCGCGGACCGCTCGAGCGCCTCGCGGGGCGCGGGCAGCCGGCCCGGCAGGTCCAGTTGGCTGCCCGACCACGAGATGTGCGCCCGGCAGACGTACTTGAGGTACCAGTGGACTCCGGTGAGGAGTACGGCGGGGCTGGTGCCCGCGACCTCGATACGGCCCCTCGAGCCGGTGACCCGGAAGCGCTCGGGGCCCTCCAGGGCCTCGAGCAGGAACTGCCCGGCGTGCCGTGGCAGCAGCCGCTCAAGGGCCTGCTGGGCGGGCGCTGTGCTGAATCGGGCCGTGGTGGTCGCGGGGGTGGTGGTCGCAGCGGGGGTGGCGGCTGCGGGGGTGTGTCCGGCGAGTGCCGCACCCACGCCGATCGCTCCTGCGGTGCCCAGTACGGTTCGTCTCGACAGCTCGATCATCAGCGCTCCTCCGTGTTGCTCAAGTGACAACAGGTGCGTGCGGAGCCGCAGGTTACCGGGAGTTCTCTCGCGCGAGAGGCGGGTGACAGGGCACGATGGCCGGATGCGGACGAGTACGAACAAGGGCGCGAGGCGTACAGCCCGCGCAGCACTGACAGTTCTGGCGCTGACCCTTGCCGCCGCCTGCGGAGCGGGCGACGACGGCGACGGGCGTGGCGGGGACGACAAGGCCCCGAAGACGGCCACCGGCACTCTGGAGCAGCTGGCCGAGAAGGCCGAGTGCAAACCGAACATCCAGACGGATGCGGATGAGCTGAGGCAGGCCAACTGCACCACGGGCGACGGCAAGTATGTGCTGGCCACCTTTGCCACCGACCGGGGCCAGCGCGAGTGGATCAATGTGGCCAACGACTACGGCGGCTCGTATCTGGTCGGCCGCAAGTGGGTCGTGGTCGGCGACGCCAAGGTGGTGACGGCGGTGCGCGGCCGGCTCGGCGGCACGGTCGAGACCGGGGCGGATCACACGGGTCACACGGGCGGCAGCGGGGACAGCCACTCGGGCCACACGGGCTCGGGCCACTCGGGGAACCACGGGAGCTGACCGCACCCACACTGGCCGGGGGGCCGACAAAGCCGGATCGGCCCCCCGTTCGGAGGGCCGATCCGGCCGTGTCAGGTCAGGTCGCCTGCGTCACTGGCACTTCTGTCCGTTGTTGATGCAGTTCACCACCTTGTTCATGAGGTTCTCGTCGAAGACGTTGATGAAGTCACCGTGGTCGGTGATCGGCTTGTGCAGCTGCTCGGGGAAGGAGTCGACCGCAAAGCCGGGACCCGGCGGGACGTCATAGACGATCCGCTGCACCAGCTGAGGAATGGCCTTGAATCCATTGCCGCAGTTGCCATTGGCGTCCGCGAAGGCCACATGGGTGCGGTGATTCGCGCTGTCGGTGTTCTGGCCGTCCCAGCAGCTCTGGAACTTGAAGCTCCGTACCACCTGGCTGCCCTCGGGGCAGATCGGGTACTTGTCCTTCAGCTGGCGGTTCTCGAAACCGGTGCAGCTCCAGGATGCATTGGCGTTCGCGTCGCCGTTGGTGAATGCCTTGGCGTCACCGGTGATGATGCGCAGGAACTTCGGCATGGCGGTCACCTTGCTGACCGGGTTGCCCACGAAGTTCAGCGTGACCTGCGACGGAGTCTGGATCTCTCCGACGTTCTTGTCCTTGCCGCCACCGTCTGCCTGGGCGTCGTTCTCGTTCTGACCGTTCTGCAGTCGCAGCACCGGCCAGTAGTACGTGGACTTGTCACCCTGATTGCGGCAGCTGGTCTGACCGTTCGCGAGATCGTCGTCGCTGGCGAAGGCATCATTTGCCTGGTTGCCGACGTAGTCGTGCATATGGTGCGCGCCATTGCTCACACCAGGGGCGACGATGACATTGTCCGGATTGAACTTGCCGTTCTGGTTCGTTCCGCACTTGGTGACGAACTTACCGTTGGAGCCGCCCTGCTGCTGCTGGGGCTGCTGGACGTTCGGCTGGACGGACTGGATGTCTACGAAGTCGGATGCCTCGGGTCCGTTGCCGCCCTGACCTCCTTGATCGTTGCCCTGACCATTGTCATTGCCCTGGTCATTGCCCTGACCGTCGTCCTGACCGCCATTCTGGTCACCATTTTGACCACCGTCCTGGCCCTGGTTGTTGTCGCCCTGCCCGTCGCCGTTGTTCTGGCCGTCGTTGTTCTGGCCGTCGTTGTTCTGACCGTCGGCCTGGTCGTCGGCCTGCAGCGCGCAGTCGGCGAGGTCGCCCATGCCCTGCGGTTTCTGGCCGTTGCGGCCGATCGCGTTGGCAATCCGGTCGATGCTCGCGCGCCGCTTGTCCCTGAGCGGATTCAGGATGGCGTTGTCGGCGAGCTGGGGATCACGCTCGATCTGCTCCTTCTGGTCGGCGAACCGCTTGTACGCGTCGGTGATCTGGCTGTCCATATTGGCCAGCTCACCGTCGACTTCCTGGCGTGCCTGGGGTGGCACTTCCGGGAGTTCGTTCGCGACTTCGGGGCAGTCGATGGTGGACACCGCCTGCCCGGCGGACTTCGTCTGCGCCTGCTCGTTTTGCTGACCGGACCAGGACCAGCCTTCACTCGCGGATGCATACACATTGACCGCAGCCAGCCCACCCCCGCCCAGGATCAATGCGGCCGAGGCGATGATCGCCCGGTTCGCCAGCGTCGAGCGTTTTCTTGTGCGTCCCATGGAACTCCTCTGCTTCGTTGCCGGGGTGGGTTTGGGGGATCCCGGCAGAGGGAGAAGCGCGTCGTTCCATACGGGTGTGGCTCATGTGGTGTTCAAGCGGAGTGCGGCAGACATGGGAATTCGTAGAAATCTCCATCAGCAAACCCGGCGCATTGCGCCGAAGTCGGACCGCGGCCGGGATGGCAGGATGGGGCGCATGACCGAGATCCACACCCCCCGGCTCCTGCTGCGCCGCTGGCACGACGACGACCTTGTCCCGATGGCCGAGATCAACGCGGACCCGCAGGTCATGCAGTGGATCGGCGACGGTTCCGTACGCGATCTGGAGCAGACCGCCGAGGACATCGAGCGCTGGGAGGAGGAGTGGGACGAGGAGGGCTTCGGACTGTTCGCCGTCGAACTGCTCGCCTCGGGCGAACTGGCGGGCCTCGTGGGCCTGTCCGTGCCCACGTTCCTGCCGGAGGTGCTGCCCGCGGTGGAGATCGGCTGGCGGCTCGGTACCCCGTTCTGGGGCCAGGGGTACGCCTCCGAAGCCGCCGCCGCCACACTGGAGTTCGCGCTCCAGGACCGCGGCCTCGACCGGGTGATCAGCATCGCGCGGCTGGGCAACGACGCGTCCGAGAACGTGATGCGCAAGCTCGGCATGGAACTGGAGAGCGAGACGACGCACCCGGTGTACGGCTTCCCGCTGCACGTCTACGCGATCGACCTCACGGAGTACCAGGCCTGACCACACAACGGCTCACGCGCCGGACAGGCCTGAAAACCGAGCCTGTCCGGCGCTTGAGGACGGAAAGCTAGCCGCGATCGAGATATGCCAGCACCGCAAGCACCCGGCGGTTGTCGTCGTCCGAGACCGGCAGGTCCAGCTTTCCGAAGATGTTCGAGGTGTGCTTGGCCACCGCCCGCTCCGTGACCACCAGTTGACCGGCGATCGCCGCATTGGAACGGCCCTGCGCCATCAGCTCCATGACCTCCAGCTCGCGCGGGGTCAGTCCGCCCATCGGCTTGTCCTGCGCCCGCCGGGACAGCAGCTGGGAGATCACCTGCGGGTCCATCGCCGTGCCCCCGGCCGCCACCCGCCGTACCGCGTCGATGAACTGCTCCGCGTCGAAGACCCGGTCCTTCAGCAGATAGCCGACCCCGCCGTTTCCGTCGGCCAGCAGCTCGCGCGCGTACAACTGCTCCACGTGCTGGGAGAGGACGAGCACCGGCAGCCCGGGCTTCGCCCGCCGCGCCGCCAGGGCGCACTGCAGGCCCTCGTCCGTGTGGGACGGCGGAAGCCGGACGTCGACGACGGCGACGTCCGGCTCCAACTCCGCGAGCGCTTTGGTCAGTTCGGGCCCGCTCTCCACGGCGGCCAGAATCTCGAAGTCGTATGCCTCAAGCATGCGGACCAGGCCGTCACGCAGCAGGAACAGATCTTCGGCTAGAACAACTCGCAAGGGATCTCCATGGTGACCATGGTGGGGCCGCCTGCGGGACTGCTGACGGCAAGTACGCCGTCGAATGTACCGAGTCGGCGTTCGATGCCGCTCAGCCCCGAGCCGGACCCGATCGCCGCCCCGCCCTTGCCGTTGTCCGTGACCGAGATGCGCAGCGAGCCGTCCGAGTACGTCACATCGACCCAGAGCCGGTCCGCGCCCGAGTGCTTGACCGCGTTGGTGAGCGCCTCGCTGACCGCGAAGTACGCGGCCGACTCGACCGGTGCGTCGGCGCGGCCCGACAGTTCCACAGCCACCTCGGTCTTCACCGGCAGCCGCAGCGCGAGCGCCTTCACCGCGTCGCCGAGCCCGCGCTCCGCCAGGACCGGCGGGTGGATGCCGCGGACCAGATCGCGCAGCTCGGTCAGCGCCTCGGCGGAGGACTCACGGGCCTTGGAGATGAGCTGCTTCGCCTGCGCCGGGTCCTTTTCGATGAGCGCCTCGATGGTGCCGAGGTTCATGCCCATGGCGACCAGCCGGGCCTGCGCCCCGTCGTGCAGATCCCGCTCGATACGGCGCAGTTCGGCGGCCGAGGTGTCCAGCGCGTCGTGCCGGGTCTCGGTGAGGCGGTCGATGCGCTGCTCCAGCTCCTGCTCGTGCTCCGGGGCGAGCATGGCACGGGTCAGCCTGAAGTGGGAGCGGACGAGGATGCCGTTGGCGTTCATGGCGATGGTCAGCCAGACCAGGCCGAGCAGCGCGGCCGCACCGGCCGTGCCCCAGCTGCTGACCGGCAGGAACGAGTACCAGTAGGTGCCGCCCGCGTCGACGATCGGCTGCCACAGTCCGGCCGCGAGCAGCAGTCCGAAGATGCCGTCAAGCACCAGGGCCGGCGGGATGAGCGCCACGATCGCGCCCGCGGTCATGTCCACCAGCAGCCACTGCATGTCCCGCCAGGTTGCCGGGTCCTTCAGCATCAGCGTGCAGCGCTCGACCTGGCCGGTGATGCCGGTACGTATGTCGCGCGGGAAGGGGCGGTACGGAACGGGGATCCGCAGCGACGACCACTGGGCGGCGAGCAGCCGGCGCTTGTTGGCGTGGGCCCGCACCAGGGTCAGTGTCGGCGGAGTGGTGAACACCCCCAGGCCGGCGGGGATCAGCGCGATCGACGTGACCGCCAGGACGAAGAGCGTGATCGATCCGATCAGTGCCGTCAGCGATAGCGCCAGTCCCTGTGCGCCGGCCACCACCGCGTCACGTGCCTTCGTCGCATTCATTGGAGTTCCCCTCGTTGTCCGGTCTCAGGCACAAGTGTGGCGGGAGTGTGAGGGCGAGGGCACTGGGCCCCGACACCAGGCCGGGGTGTACCTAGCACCACCCTCCTGAACTCGCCTTTCGTCTCCCCGGCAGGGGGCTTTGACGGCTGGGGCGCGAGGCCGCCGGTTTCTAGCGTCGTACTCGACTTATTCGGCGCATATCTTGGGGGCGAATCGCCATGAGGCGAAACCTCGCGGCACGTATCGGTGTGTGGAGCGCACACCACCGCAAAACAGCGATCATTGGCTGGCTGCTCTTCGTCGTCCTGGCCACGGCCGTCGGCGGGGCATCGGGGATGGTCGAGATGTCGGAGTCCGAGCAGGGTACGGGTGACTCCGCCCGGGCCCAGGAGATCCTTGACGACGCGGGACTCGGCCGGCCGGCCGGCGAACTCGTCCTGGTCAGCAGCGCGACGGCGGGCGGCTGGCAGGACGCGGCGCGCGAACTGGCCGCGGCCATAGACAAGACCGGCGAGGCACAGAGGATCGAGCCGCCGCTCGCCGCCAAGAACGGCAGGGACGCGCTGATCCGTTTTGAGATGAAGGGCGATGCCAAGACGGCCGCGGACCGGGTGCAGCCCGTGCTCGATGCCGTACGCACGACGGCCAAGGCCCAACAGGGCGTCGAAGTGCACCAGTTCGGGCAGGCCAGCTCGGAGAAGTGGCTCGGGGATCTGCTCTCCGAGGACTTCAGGCAGGCCGAGTTCACCGCCGTGCCGCTGGCCCTCGGCATTCTGCTGGTCGCCTTCGGCGCGATCGTCGCCGCGCTGCTGCCGGTCGGCCTCGCGCTGACCGCGTGCATGGCCGCGTTCGGTCTGCTCTCGCTCGCCAGCCACCAACTGCACCTGTTCCAGTCCACATACTCCGTGATGTTCCTGATGGGTCTCGCCGTCGGCGTCGACTACTGCCTCTTCTATCTGCGGCGCGAGCGCGACGAGCGGGCCGCGGGCCACGACGCCGAGACCGCGCTGCGGATCGCGGCCGCCACCAGCGGCCGGGCCGTCCTCGTCTCCGGCGTGACCGTCATGCTGGCGATGGCCGGAATGTTTCTGTCCGGGCTGATGCTCTTCAAGGGCTTCGCCCTGGCCACGATCCTCGTCGTCTTCATCGCGATGCTCGGCTCGATGACCGTGCTCCCGGCGATGATGGCCGGGCTGGGCGACCGGATCGACGCGGGCCGGATTCCCTTCCTCAACCGCCGCGGCAAGAAGGGCGCGCACGAGAGCGGCGCGGTCGCGGGCGCGGTGCTCAGGCCCGTACTGGCCAAGCCGAAGCTGTTCGCGTTCGCCGCGGTCGCGGTGCTGCTGGCGCTGGCGGCGCCCGCGGTGGGCATGAAGACCGAACAGCTCGGGATGGAGAAGCAGTTCGGTTCGGACGCCGCGCTGTCGGTCGCGTACAAGAAGATCACCGCGGCCTTCCCGGGCGGACCGGAGCCGGCCCGGGTGGTCGTCAAGGCGGACAGCATCGACTCGGCGCGGATGCGGGGCGCGCTGGCGACGTTCGACAAGAGCACGGTGACCGTGCACAAGGCGCAGAACATCGCGGAGATCGAGGTCGTGCTGGCCGGGAACGGCACCGACACCCGCTCCAAGGACGCGCTGTCCGACCTTCGCGACAAGACGGTTCCCGCGGCCTTCGACGGCACCGGGGCGCAGGTCTACGTGGGCGGCGAGCTCGCCGAGTCGGTCGACTTCAACGACCAGTTGAAGCGCGGCATCGTCCCGGTCTTCGTCTTCATCACGGCCGTGACCTTCCTGCTGATGCTGCTCTGCTTCCGGTCGTACGTCATCGCCGTCACGTCGATCCTGCTCAACCTGCTCTCGGTGGGCGCCGCCTACGGCGTCATGGTCGGGGTCTTCCAGCACGGCTGGGGCGCGTCCGCACTCGGTACGGAGGCGGTCGGCGCGATCGAGGGCTGGATGCCGCTGTTCGTCCTGGTGGTGCTGTTCGGTCTGTCGATGGACTACCACGTCTTCGTGGTCTCCCGGATCCGCGAGGCGCGTGACCGGGGGACGGACACGCGCGCCGCCATCCGCGAGGGCATCCGCCGCACGGCGGGAGCGGTGACGGGCGCGGCGGTGATCATGGTCGCGGTCTTCGCGGTCTTCGGAACGCTGTCCATGCAGGACATGCAGCAGATGGGCGTGGGCCTGGCGGTGGCGGTGCTGCTGGACGCGACGATTGTGCGGATGGTGCTGCTGCCGTCGGTGATGGCGCTGCTGGGCGAACGGAACTGGCGCACGCCGAGGGGCCTGCGGTGGCTCCCGAGCCTCGACCACGCGGCCCCGCCGGCTGCGGCCCCGGCCGGCCCGGCCCGCCAGGAGTTCCCGGTGCCGTCGCATCGCTGACGGACGTGGAGTTCCGCCCCGGACCCCGCCGGGGCTCCGCCCCGGACCCGGTCCTCAATCGCCGGACGGGCTGAAATTCAGCCCGTCCGGCGATTGAGGACACGCGGCCGAAGGTCGCGTTCGGGGTCTGGGGGCTTGCCTCCAGTTTCGGGGAGGGGCGGGGAGGCGCGCCGCAGGCCCCGGCTCAGAGGCCCAGCAGCTTCGCCTCGACCTCCGGCGCCAGCCCCACCACCGGCCGGTCCCCCCGCCGCGGCGCCGCGCCGCCGATCGACTCCAGCCACGCCCACGTGTCCGCCACCGTCTCCCCGGCCGGCCGGTACCTCAGCCCCGCCCCGAGCGCCCGTGCGACATCGAGGCCGTACACCGAGGCGTACAGCTCCGGCAGTTCGTCGCGCGGGACCCAGATCGGCAGCTGAGTCCATGGCTCGACGCCCGCCGCCAGCACCGTCTCCGCCGGTGTCCAGCGCAGCTCCGCCGCCGAACCCGTGACCCGTACGCACGCCTCCAGCAGCTCCCCGAGCGTCGAATGGCCCGCCGCACTCACCAGGTTGTACGGGCCGCTCAGCCCGTGCTCCGCCGCGTGCAGGATCCACTCGGCCAGATCGCGCACGTCGATGAACTGCACCGGCAGATCCCGCGGGCCAGGCGCCAGGACCGGACCGCCGCGGGCGATCCGGTTCAGCCACCACGGCAGTCGGCCGATGTTCTCCCGCGGTCCGAGGATCAGGCCCGCGCGCACCAGCACCGAGCGCTCCTCGCCGAAGGCGTCGAGCACGGCCAGTTCACCGCCGCGCTTGGCCTGCGGGTACGGCACATCGTCCGCGTCCGGCGAACCGTCCACCACCGGTGCGCTCTCGTCCCAACCGGCGGTCCGCGGCGGCCAGGCGTACACGGAGCAACTCGACACATAGACATAGCGACCCACCCGCCCGGCCAGCAGCCGTGCCGTGTCGCGCACGGCAGCGGGCGCAGCCGACCAGGTGTCGACGACCAGGTCCCACTCACCCTCGGCGAGCGCCGCGAGGCCGTCCGGCGCGGTGCGGTCGCCGAGCAGTTCGGTCACGCCGTCCGGCGCGGCATGCCGTCCACGGTGGAAGGCCGTCACCTCCCACCCGCGGGCGAGCGCCGCCTCCGTCACCGCGTGACCCACGAACTCCGTCCCACCAAGAATCAGAAGTCTCATGAGCTCGACTCTGCTCCGCCCTCACCAGCCGGGACAGCGATTCCGCTGCGAGGAGAATGATCAAACGTGCAGGTCTGCTCGCCGCAACCGCTTGCGGGATGGCAGCATGTGCGGACCATGACAGATGCCCGGTCGCCGATGCGCGCCCTTCGGGCCGCAATTTTCGCGGCAGTTGCCGTCACATTGGCCGCCGTGGGGCATTCATCCCTCTCTGCGCATGACATCCCGATCCCGGCACTGCTCACCGCGCTGGCCGTGACCGCGGCCGGCGGGTGGCTCGCAGCCGGCCGGCGCCGCGGGGTCCGCTCCTTCGGGGCGGGGCTGTTCGCCGTGCAGGGCGTGCTGCATCTGCTGTTCACCACGGGACGCTGGCCGGTCCCGCACCATCACACGGCCCACGAGCACTACGACCACCTGGCCCACGAGCCGTCCGCCCCCGTGGACACGGGCACGGCGATCGCCACGGACGTCGACATGATCGCCGTCCACCTCCTCGCCGCCGTCGGCTGCGCCCTGTGGCTTGCCCACGGCGAGAGCGCGCTCTTCAAACTCGCGCACGCCGTCGCCGCGTTCGCCTTCACCCCGCTGCGACTGCTGCTCGCGGTCGTACCGCTGCCCCGGCCGGTGCGACCCGCGCCGTGTCCCGTACCCCGTACCCCGCGCCCGCTGCACGGTGTGGTCCTCGCGCACACCCTCGTGCGGCGGGGCCCGCCCGCGTTTCTCGTCCCCCGTGCCACGGCCCCTGGAGCAGCCGTCTGACCTGGGGCCGCTTTCCCCATGTCAACGCCGACTCCTAGGACCACCATGTCCATCGACGTACCCAGCAAGGGCACCGAACCGGCGGACGAGACCGGTACCGATACCGGCAGCGCCGCACCCGCGACCACCAAGGCCGGCCCCTGGGGCGCACTGCGCCCCCTCGTACTGCGCCTCCACTTCTATGCGGGCCTGCTGATCGCCCCGCTGCTGCTCATCGCCGCCGTGAGCGGCCTGCTCTACTCGCTCTCCTTCCAGGCCGAGAAGTTCGTCTACCGCCACGAACTCCAGGTGCCGGCCGGCGATCGCTCCGTCCCCCTCGCGACCCAGGTCGAGGCCGCCCGTAAGGCCCACCCCGAGGGCACGGTGACCGCCGTGTGGCCGTCGTACGAGGACGGCGCGACCACCCGGGTCCTGATGACCAGCCCCGAGGTCGAGGAGGGCGAGTCCCTCGCCGTCTTCGTCAACCCGTACACCGGCGAGATACGCGGCGAGCTGGCCGACTCCTTCGGCGCTCTCCCGCTGCGATCCTGGCTCAGCGGGCTCCACTCCAACCTGCACCTGGGTGACCTGGGGCGCAACTACAGTGAGATGGCCGCCAGTTGGCTGTGGGTCGTGTCACTCGGCGGACTGCTGCTGTGGCTGGGCCGCAGGCGCCGCGCCAAGCGTGAGCTGCTCCTTCCCGAGCGTGGCGCGACGGGCCGCCGCCGCACCCTGACCCGGCACGGTGCGATCGGCATGTGGGCGGTCGCCGGTCTTGTCATGCTCTCCGCGACCGGTTTGACCTGGTCCAAGTACGCGGGCGAGAACATCGACGCGATCCAGACCCAACTCGGCGGAGCGACCCCCACCGTCTCGGCCGAACTCCGGCCGGGCGGCGGCGAGGGCGGTGGACACGAGGGCCACGACGGCGGTGGCGAAGCGGGCCACCAGGGACCGGACATCGGCATCGACAAGGCGGTCGAGACGGCTGCGGCCAAGGGAGTCGACGGGGAGATCTCCGTCACCCTGCCTGCCGACGGCAGCGGCTATGTGATCAAGGAGACCGACAAGCAGTTCCCGGTCCATCTCGACTCGGTCGCTGTCGACCCGGCCGACGGCAGGGTCATGGACGAGCTCAGGTTCGCCGACTACCCGCTGCTCGCCAAGCTGACCCGATTCGGCATCGACGTCCACATGGGCAAGCTCTTCGGCCTCGCCAACCAGCTCGCCCTTGCCGCGCTCGCCCTCGCGCTGATCCTGCTGATCGTGTGGGGCTACCGGATGTGGTGGCTGCGCAGGCCGACGAAGGACCGCACGCTGAGCGTGGGCCGGCCGATGCCGCGCGGCGCCTGGCGCAAGCTGCCGGTGACCGTGCTGCTGCCGATCGCCGCGGCCACGGCGCTGGTCGGCTGGCTCGTGCCGATGCTCGGCATCAGCCTGCTGGTGTTCCTGGTGATCGACATGGCACTCGGCGCGGTGGCGAAGGCCCGCTCCCGGGCTTAGGCCCTGCCCGGCCGATCAGGCCGGACAGGACCTGGCGCCTGCGACAGGGGCCCGGTTCCGGTGACGTCCGGAACCGGGCCCATGCATCGGATCACGGCGTGTACTTGTAGCCCACCCGCCGCACGGTCTGGATCGCCCTGCGGTGCTCGGCACCCAGCTTGCGGCGCAGCCGGGCCACATGGACGTCCACGGTCCGGCCGTCGCCCACATGTCCGTAGCCCCACACGGTCGTCACCAGCTGGTCACGGGTGTGCACCCGGTTCGGATGCGCGACGAGATGCGCGAGCAACTCGAACTCGAGGTACGTCAGGTCCAGTGTCTGGCCGTCCACCGCGGCGGTGCGCTGCACCGGATCGATGAGCACCGGACCGTCGGCCGGCGCCTGCAACTGTGGTGCGGGCACGAGCGCGGGCTGCTGATCGGCCGGTACGAGCACCAGGTAGCCGATCATCGGCGGCTGGCCGGGCAGTGTGGGCAGCGTGTGCTGGGGTGCGGGCAGCCAAGTGGCCCCCGGCGGAAGGAAGTCCGCGACATCGACGACCTCGTCACGGTCGACGGCGCGCAGTCGGTGGCGGCCCGCGGGAGCCTGCACGGTGGCGGCTGGGACGTCGGGGACGGCGGAGAAGGAACGGGCGGAGCTACTGGTGTTCGCCATGAGAGGTCAGCTTTCGCGCGGAGGGTGTCGTCGAGTTCGTCGATGGGACGGACGTACGTCGTGCGCGCTGGCCGAAGGCCGGATGAGCGGCTTTAGAGGGCCTGCGCGTTCACCGCGCGGCAACACACCCGGTCGAAGTCGTGGTGCTGCCGGGAAGGCCAGAACGGCTCGAGGTCACTGGGACCTGTCGCGATGTGCTGGTAGCCGGGCATGCCCCTATTGAAGCAGACACCCCGCCGTCACAGCAGGGTCCTCTCGTACGTTGATACGTGATCTTGTCGACATCGGGGGCCATCGGCGCGCAACGGCGAAGATGTCCGCTCGACCTCCGGCAGGTGCTGTGCCGCCAGGGGCCCGAGCTGCCCGCCTCGTGCAGGCGCGCGACCCCATGCAAAAGGGGGCGCCCGCCGAATCGGCGGACGCCCCTCTTCGTCAGTCAGCAGCGGTCGCTCAGACCTGGCCGGCCTTCTCCAGCGCGGTGCAGCAGGTGTCGACGAGCAGCCGCGTGACCACATACGGGTCGACGTTGGCGTTCGGACGGCGGTCCTCGATGTAGCCCTTGCC
>NZ_JBJDQK010000015.1:0-89531 GCF_044903445.1 Streptomyces sp. NPDC019890
TTGAGTTCTCAAGGAACGGACGCTTCCTTTGTACTCACCCACAGAACACTTTCCGGGGCTTTCCTCCGGGCGCTTCCCTTCGGTCTTGCGTTTCCGACTCTATCAGACTCTTTCGTGTCCGATTCCCCGTCGGAAGGGGTTCGCTTTCCGGCCTTTCGGCTTTCCGGCGGTTCCGACTCTATCAGATCCTTTCGGGCCTGATTCCCGGTCGAACTCGGGTTGTCATTCCGGCCGTTGGGCCGTTCCGACGAGTGAGACTTTAGCGGAATCCTCGCCCCCGACGCTAATCGGGGCTGCGCTCCTTCGAACGCGGATTCCTCATTTCACAAAAGCGCACAGAAAGCTGAGCGACAGAGTGCCGCTTGCTTGTAGTGGATCTTGCGGAATGGCTGTCCGGGGACCGGCCGAAGTCGGTGCTCACGTCGGACAACTCGGAGAACACTACGGTTGCCGGTATCCGCTGTCAACCTGGTGCCAGGTCCCGTAGTCTCGTACGCATGACAACGCGTACGTGCTTCCTTCAGTGGTGGGCCGCCTGACGGCGGCCGGCACCTACGCATGCACTCAACGGCCGCCGCTTCGGCGGCCGTTCTCGTTTCTCCCTCCGGGAGTCCGGTCGCTGGACGCGGCGGCTCCTTTCAGGAGACGGAGAGCGGGATGACGCGGATCTTCAGCGGGATCAAGCCCACAGGGCATCTGACGCTGGGCAACTACCTCGGGGCGCTTCGCCGGTGGGTCGAGGTCGACCAGCATCAGGCGGATGCGCTGTTCAGCGTGGTCGATCTGCATGCGCTGACCGTGGAGCACGATCCGGCGCGGGTGCGCAGACTCAGCCGGCAGGCCGCCACGCTGATGCTGGCGGCGGGACTGGATCCGGAGCTGTGCACCGTATTCGTACAGAGTCATGTGGACGAGCACGCGCGGCTTTCGTATCTGCTGGAGTGCACCGCGACGGACGGCGAGCTGCGCCGCATGATCCAGTACAAGGAGAAGAGCGCGCAGGCCCGGGCGGGCGGGCAGAGTGTGCGGCTGTCGCTGCTGACGTACCCCGTGCTGATGGCCGCGGACATCCTGGCCTACGGGACTGATGAGGTTCCTGTGGGGGACGACCAGACCCAGCACGTGGAGCTGACCCGGGATCTGGCGGTTCGGTTCAACCAGCGGTACGGACACGTCTTCACCGTGCCGAAGGCGACGCATCCCCAGGTGGCGGCCCGGGTCATGGATCTGCAGGACCCGATGTCGAAGATGGGGAAGTCGCACGAGTCCGGGGCCGGGATCGTCTATCTGCTCGATGACGCGGACGTGGTGCGCAAGAAGATCATGCGGGCGCTCACGGACAGCGGGCGCGAGGTCGAGTACGACCGGGAGGGCAGGCCCGGGGTCGCGAATCTGCTCGAAGTGCTGGCGGCTTGTGAGAGTGGAAACCCGATCGAGCTGGCCGGTGCATATGAGTCGTACGGGGCCTTGAAGAGGGATACGGCCGAGGCGGTGGTGGAACTGCTGCGGCCGGTCAGGGAGCGGCACGCCGAGCTGGCGGCGGATCAGGACTATGTCGATGAGGTGCTGAGGAAGGGGGCCGAGCGGGCCAGGGGGATGGCCAGGCCGAGGGTGGATGCCGCCCATCGGGCGATCGGGCTGCTGCCCGGGTAGCGGAGGACGGCTCGCCCCACCGCTGTGGCGCCTCAGCGGTGGGGGGACGGGCGTCAGCTGTTGCCGGAGGCGAGTTCGCGGCTGCGGTCGCGGGCCGCTTCGAGGGCGGCGATCAGGGCGGCGCGTACACCGTGGTTCTCGAGTTCGCGGATGGCGCTGATGGTGGTGCCGGCGGGGGAGGTGACTGCTTCACGGAGCTTCACGGGGTGTTCGCCGCTGTCTCGGAGCATGACGGCAGCACCGATGGCGGCCTGAACGATGAGGTCGTGGGCCTGGGCGCGCGGGAGGCCCAGGAGGATGCCCGCGTCGGTCATGGCCTCGACGAGGAAGTAGAAGTACGCCGGACCCGAGCCGGACAGGGCGGTGGCCGCGTCCTGCTGGGACTCGGGGACGCGGAGGGTCTTGCCGACGCCGCCGAAGATCTCCTCGGCGTGGGCGAGGTGGTCGGCGGTCGCATGGCTGCCGGCCGAGATCACGGACATGCCCTCGTCGACGAGTACGGGGGTGTTGGGCATGACGCGGACGACGGGGGTGCCCGCAGCGAGGCGCTCTTCGATGAAGGAGGTGGGGATGCCGGCTGCGGCGCTGATGACAAGGCGGTCAGCGGTGATGTGCGGGGCGAGCTCGTCGAGGAGCTTGCCCATGTCCTGGGGCTTGACGGCCAGGATGAGGGTGTCGGCCCGCTTGGCGGCCTCGGCGTTGGTGACGGGCTCGACGCCGTAGCGGGTGCGGAGTTCTTCGGCGCGATCGGTGCGGCGGGTGGTGACCAGCAGGTCGGCGGGGCGCCAGCCGGCGCGGATCATGCCGCTGAGAAGGGCCTCGCCGATCTTGCCGGTACCGAGGACTGCGACTGTCTGGGTCATGGCTCTGTTCACCTCGCCGGTGGGGACACGTGCCGTCATCCTCGCACCGGGGGCGTGGCGGTGCCGGGGCGTCCGAGGGGCGGTACGGGTGAGTGCCCGCCCGCACCGTGGACGCCGTGACCGGCTCCGCCGCGATCCGTCGCGCCCTCCTCCCGGTCTAGAGGGCGCTGCGGGAGCGCCATTCGGACCAGGAGAGGTTCCAGTCGCCGTAGCCGTTGCCGGGGGCGACCCGGTCCTTGGAGTTGATCACGCGGATGACGTCGCCCGGGATGATCTGCTCGTAGAAGCGGCGGGCCGTGCCGTCGGAGGCGAGGCCGATGCAGCCGTGGGTGACGTTGTCGCGGCCGGCGTAGGTGTTGGCCCTGTCGTTCTGGTGGAGGTAGGTGCCGGAGGTGGTGAGGTGGACCGCGTAGCTGTACCAGCCCTGGTAGGCGTCGGCGATGTTGACGGTGCGGGAGTCCATATAGACGCGGCGCTGCTTGTCGGAGACCACCATCGTGCCGTTCCAGGTGTCGAGGCCGGGGCGGCCCGCGGTGATCGGGATGGTCTGCGTGGCCGCGCCGTCCTTGACCACGGTCATCTTGTGGGTGCGGACGTCGACCGTCGCGACGAGGGAGCGGGCCACGGTGAAGGAGCGGGCGATGGAGGGGCCGGCCGTCACGCTGACCTTGGTGCCCGGCCTCCAGTAGGTGCGGGGACGGAAGTCGACGCGCTGGCCGTCGTGGAGGTTGCGGTCCTTGATCCAGGCCCAGGCGCCGGTGACGCCGGGGTCGGCGGTGACCTTCAGTCGGCGTTCCACGTCGGCGCGCTCGGACGTGGGTATCGGGCGCTTGAAGGTCACGGAGATCGGCATGCCGACGCCGACGTGCCCGCCGTCGATGATGTTGATGGAGGCGTCGGCCAGGTGGCCGAGGGTGGCAGCTGAGGGCGGGGTGGTCGTGGGCCGGGGTGTTGCGGGAGAGGAGGCCGGACTGCCGGCGGCCGGTGGCTTGGTCGCTGCGGCGGCGTCGGATGTCAGGCCCGCGTCCGAGCAGCCGGTGAGCGACAGTGCGCAGATCAGGCCGAGCGTGGCCGCGCCGATGTGTCCTCGCATGGATTCCTCCCCCTGGGTCAGCTGATGGTTCAGCTGTGCTGGTTCGGCTTCTGTACGCACGGGAGGAGGGGGAGGGTTGCAGCGGTGACGAAGAGAGTTTCCGGGGAACCGGCGGGGCGCGGGCGCTGTCCTACCGCTCGTGACGGAGGAGGAGTTCGATGCCTTCTACGCGACCTCGTTCCCGCGGTTGGTGGGGCAGTTGTACGCGTTGACGGGCGATCACGGCGAGGCTCAGGACGTGGTTCAGGAGGCGTTCGTACGGGCCTGGGACCGCCGTGTCTCCTTCCTGGCGGAGGCAGCTCCGGAGGCGTGGATCCGTACGGTCGCGATGCGGCTCGCGGTGAGCCGCTGGCGGCGGGCGAAGCGGTGGGTGGAGCTGGTGCGCCACCAGGCGCCTGCGGACCGGGTGCCGGGCCCCGGTCCGGAGCACACGATGCTTGTGCAGGCGTTGCGGCAGCTGCCGGAGGCACAGCGGCACGCGGTGGTGCTGCATCATCTGTGCGATCTGAGTGTCGAGCAGATAGCGGCGGAGACGGGGTCCCCGACAGGGACCATCAAGGCCAGGCTGTCGCGTGGGCGTGCCGCTCTCGCCAAGCTGTTGTCCCCCGGGGAGCCCGCTGACGAGAGGGAGGGCAGCCGTGTCTGAGCACGAGCCGGACGGGCTGGATTCCGCGCTGCGGGTGCTGGCCGCCGACGCGGCGGCGCCGCCGACGCTGTCGGGCGGGCAGATCCGGCGGCGCGGTGAGGCGCGTGGGCGGCGCAGGCGGGTGGTGGCGGCGACGGCCGCGGTCGTGGTGCTGGGCGCGGGTGCCGTGGTCGGGGTGCCGTGGTTGATGGACGGGAACAAGGAGGTCCGGCGGCCGGTGGCGACCGATCCGCCGAACCCGTCGCTGTCGGCTCCCGCGCCTGCGTCCACCCGTGCGCGCGTCGACATCCGCACGAAGGTGCTGACGTTCGAGCCGGCCGGTGAGAAGGCCCGTTCCTTCCGTCTGACGATGAGGGACGACGTGACCGCGGGCAGCGCGAAGGTCAGGTACAAGGACCCGAGGCGGAAGATCCCCGCGTTGCTGTCGGACCCACCGGACAACTCGTACAACCTTGAGGCGAGCTGGGTGGTGGAGCTCTCGCTGCCGAGCGGTGAGGTGCTGTATCTGTTCGCGGACGACGCCTCGGGAAGCCCCATGAACCGGAGCGTGCTGCGGGTGCCGGCCGCCGACGCCGGGTGGGTCTACGACCGGCTGAATGTCGGCGACACCGTCACGCTGGAGTAGGAGCGTCAGGCCGTGCGGCGGCGCAGGGTCGCCGCGCCGAGGGCCAGGACGAGTACCGCGCAGGCGCCGACGATCAGCACGTCCCGCAGGAAGTCGCCGGTGGCGTCCGGGTGGCGCAGGACCTCGGTCATGGCGTCGACGGCGTACGACATGGGCAGGACGTTCGAGATCGCCTCCAGGACCGGCTGCATCTGGTCGCGCGCGGTGAACAGACCGCAGAGCAGCAGCTGCGGGAAGATCACGGCCGGCATGAACTGGACCGCCTGGAACTCGGAGGCCGCGAAGGCCGAGACGAAGAGGCCGAGTGCGGTGCCGAGCAGGGCGTCGAGGAGTGCGACGAGCAGCAGAAGCCAGGGCGAGCCGATGACGTCGACGCCCAGGGCCCAGAGCGCGAGGCCGGTGGCGAGGAGGGACTGGACGACGGCGACGAGGCCGAAGGCCAGGGCGTAGCCGGCGATGAGATCGCCCTTGCCCAGCGGCATGGCGAGGAGGCGTTCCAGGGTGCCTGAGGTGCGTTCGCGCAGGGTGGCGATGGACGCCACCAGGAACATCGTGATCAGCGGGAAGATGCCGAGCAGCGAGGCACCGATGGAGTCGAAGGTCCGGGGGCTGCCGTCGAACACGTACCGCAGCAGGAAGAGCATCACGCACGGCACGAGGACCATCAGGGCGATGGAGCGCGGGTCGTGGCGCAGCTGGCGCAGGACGCGGGCGGCGGTGGCGAGGGTGCGTGAGGTGCTCATCGGGCGTTCTCCTGAAGGGGCTTGGGCGCGGCAGCGACCGTCGTGTGCCCGGCGTTGGCCTCGTCGACCAGGTGGAGGAAGGCGGCTTCGACCGTTTCCGAGCGGGTGCGGAAGCGCAGATCGTCCGGGCTGTCCTCGGCGAGGATCTCGCCCTCCCGCATCAGCAGCAGGCGGTGGCAGCGTTCGGCCTCGTCCATGACGTGCGAGGAGACGAGGATCGTCGTGCCGCGTTCGTCGGCGATGCGGTGGAAGAGGTCCCACAGGTCGCGGCGCAGGACGGGGTCGAGGCCGACGGTCGGTTCGTCGAGTACGAGCAGTTCGGGTGTGCCGAGCAGGGCGACGGCGAGAGAGACGCGGCTGCGCTGCCCTCCGGAGAGACGGCCGGCCAGGTCGTCGGCGTGCGGGCCGAGGTCGACGTCGGTGATGGCGCGGGTGACGTGTTCGCGGCGGGCGTCGCGGCGGTTGCGGCCGGGCAGCAGGACGGCGGCGAAGTAGTCGAGGTTCTGGCGGACCGTCAGGTCGTCGTAGACGGACGGAGCCTGGGTGACGTAGCCGATGCGGGAGCGGAGTGCGCGGTCGCCCGCCGGTTTGCCGAGGATCTCGAGGGTTCCGGTGACCTGGGCCTGGGTGCCGACGATCGCGCGCATCAGGGTGGACTTGCCGCAGCCGGAGGGGCCGAGGAGGCCGGTGATACGGCCGGGCGGGACGGTGAAGTCGATGCCGCGGATGACGGTGCGGTCTCCTCGTACGACGGTGAGGCCGCGGGCCAGGACGGCAATCCCAGAAGAATTCATCATGTGATGAATACTGCGACCGGGGGCGGCGCGGCGTCAAGAGATGGGGGACGGGTCAGGGGCATCCCCCATGGCGTACCGGGGGAAGGGCGGCGGACTGTGGACATATGAGCCACAACAGTGAGATCTCGAAGGCCGAGCAGCGGCGTCTCGCCGTCGCATCGGCGACACTCGGGCCGTGGCGCGCCGCGGCGGCGGTCGGCGGTCTTGGCGGAGGTGTCGCGCTCGCGCTCGGGACCATCGGCGACGGCATCGGACTCGGCGTGCTCGCATGGGCTCTGTCGGTCGCGCTGATGCTGTTCTTCATGGTCGGCGGGGCGGGCGCGGTGCTCGGCGACAGGCCGGGCGCGGGAAGCGGCGACGACCGCCGGATACGACGCTGGGCCGCGGCCCACCCATGGCGGGTCGCGGCCGTGCCGGGCGCGCTGATGGTGGCGGCGGATGTGGTGGTGCGCCAGGCGCTCACGACGCAGGGGATCTTCGCCAGCGTGTGGGACGGGCTGTGGCGGGGCGTCATGGTGGTTGCCGTGGTGGGGCTGGTGGGACGGTTCTCCCGCGGGCGGGGGTGACGGGTGGCGCCCGGTCACACGCCGCGCGGCCCATCGCTCCCGTCCGCCCGACGAACGCAGTGGAGCCCGCCGAGGGCCTCAGCCCACGCCCGGGAGTCGACAGACGGCTGCGCTGCTTCTCGAATTCGTCCGGCTCGGCCATGTCTCGGCTCCTCTCCCGCTCTGTGCCCTGCTACATGGAGCTGTCGGGCGCGCTGAGTGTGACAGTCAGCTCCACGGCATACGCCTCCTCGACAACGCCGTCCGGGAAGAGAGCGAGCAGTTCGGCCCGCTCCCGGGCGAGAAAGTGGGTCGTGGCCTCCTCACCGAGCACCAGGAAGACCGAATGGCTGCCGAGGTTGGCGAGGTGGGTGTCGAGCGGGACCCGCCGGGTCCAGTGCACCCGGCGTTCGACGGACTCCAGCCCGTCCGGCAGCCGCCGGGCGCGACCCCCGGCGCCGTGTGCCCCGTAGGTCAGCTCGCGGCGGAGGCGTTCGTCCTGCGCGGCGATCCACGGCACAGCGGGGTCCGAGACGTTCCACCACAGGGCGAGCGCACCGCCGGGCCGCAGCACCCGCAGTGCCTCCGGGACGGAGCGCGCCGGGTCGGTCCAGTGCCAGGACTGGGCGTACGTGACGAGGTCGGCGCAGCCGTCGGCCAGCGGCAGCGCGTCACCGAAGCCCCGCACCAGCGGTATGTCCGGCAGGGTGCCGCGCAGTTGGGCGGCCATTTTGGCGCCCGGCTCCACGGCGGTGACCTGTGCGCCGCGCTCCCGCAGCAGGCGGGTCGCTATGCCGGTGCCCGCGCCGACGTCTATGACGCGCGAGCCGCTGAGCGGGCGGCCGGTCAGCTCCTCGACCGCGTCGAAGAGGGCGGGCGGGTAGCCGGGACGTGCCGCGTCGTACTGGGCGGCGGCCGCGTCGAAGGAAAGCGCGCGCAGCGCATGATCCGTCATGCACCCCATCCTCACCGGAATGCCGCTACTTACGCCGGGACTTGCCGCTCTTCGCCCCGCCACCGTTCGACCCGCCGCTCTTCGCCTTGCGGGCCGCGGGGTTGCCGGTGCGCGCGCCGCGGCGCTTCTCGTACTGCGTGCGGGCACTCTCGTACTCCTCACGGTGCAGCTTCTCGCCCGGCGCCTCGGTCAGCGAGCGGAAGAAGTACGCGAGGAGCAGGCCGACGAAGCCGATCACTTTGAGGCTGCGCAGCGAATCCTCGCCGACCGGGCCGGTGCCGCGGCGGGTGAAGCCCTCCCAGGTCTTGCGGAAGGCGACAGCGCTGCAGATCGCGAACATGACCACGACCAGCGTGTTGACGAAGCCGCCGACATCCGCCACCGCCAGGCCCTGGTAGGCGAAGCGCAGTACGAGGCAGCCCGCGACGGCTGCCGCGAGCGAGCCGACGGCAACACCGGCGCGGCGCAGCCCGTAGCCCCCGTCACGGCCGACCCAGGTCGTGCCGAAGAAACGGATGGGCTCGGGCTGCGGGCCGCCGCCGGCGTGCGTCTCGCTCTGCTCACTCTGCTCGCTCACGGGGTCGATTATCCCCGGGGCGAGACCGCCGCCCCCTCAGGAGCAGCGGATCGTCACATAGCCGTCGCTTCCGGTGTTCACATACGCGTCCGCGACGAACTGCCCGTTGGCGATGTTGTCCCAGATGTTGGACGTGCCGTACGGGCCGCTGACCCGCTCTCCCGGCTTCTGGCAGTTGATCGGCACCCGTGCCCCGATCGGCAGCACCTTGATCAGCCGGTAGTTGGTGCCGGGACCGCTGCGGACGTTCAGCGCCACACCCGGTGCGACCGGATAGCGCTTGGCCGTGGTCTCCTCGTAGGTCTCGCCGAAGCTCTCGGACTCGCTCTGCACTTCTTCAACAGCCATGGAACTTCTCCCCCGCCACTGTGACTTGTTTCCGTTACGGTGTCTTGATCCGTACGGTCCGTTCCGTACGCCGCGCAGGCTAGCAAGCCACACCTGCATCGCACGCATCATCGACTAGGCTCCGTGCGTCGCGCGTGCGCACGAACAACACGGGGGTGGAAGATGCCACCGCTGCGCAGCACCGGGCGGTTCCCGGAAGCGGAGCATCCGGAATATGCCGGGCAGTACCGCCTTGAGTCATGCCTGGGCACAGGCGGAATGGGTGTCGTCCATCTGGCCAGCTCCGCGTCGGGGTTGCGCCTCGCGGTCAAGGTCATCCATGCCGAGCATGCCTCAGATCCCGAGTTCAGAGCCCGATTCCGGCAGGAGGTCACGGCCGCCCGCAGGGTCAGCGGCGCCTTCACCGCGCCCGTCGTCGATGCCGACCCGGAGGCCGAACGGCCCTGGATGGCCACGCTGTTCATCGAGGGCCCGACGCTCGCCGAGCGGGTGAAGCGGAACGGGCCGCTGGGCGCGGACGAGCTGCGCAAGGCGGGCGCGGGACTGGCCGAGGCGCTGCGTGACATCCACCGCGCCGGCGTGGTGCACCGTGATCTCAAGCCCAGCAATGTGCTTCTCGCGCCCGACGGGCCCAAGGTCATCGACTTCGGCATCTCCCGCCCCGCGGACAGCGATCTGCGTACGGAGACGGGCAAGCTGATCGGTACGCCGCCGTTCATGGCACCCGAGCAGTTCCAGCGCCCGCGCGAAGTCGGGCCTGCCGCAGACGTGTTCGCGATGGGCGCCGTGCTGGTGCACGCGGCGACCGGGCGCGGCCCCTTCGACTCGGACAGCCCGTACATCGTGGCCTACCAAGTGGTGCACAACGAACCGGACTTGGCGGGCGTGCCGAAGGATCTCGTGCCGCTGTTCCGGCGCTGCCTGGCGAAGGATCCGGCGGAAAGACCGACGCCGTACGAGCTGATGGTCGCGCTGCGCAGCTCCTCGCCCTCGTCCTCGTACGACACCCAGGCATACATACCGGCGCAGCGGACACCGGACCCCCGCGAGAACGCGCTCCGCCGGCTCACCGCACGCCCCCGGCTCCGGCTGAGCCGCAAGCTGCGGTGGGTGGCGGCAGGCGTGGCGCTCGTCGTGCTGGTCACGGCCGGGATCGTCGTCGTACGGGCGGTGGCGGACGGCGACAGCACGGGCTCCGCGCCCAGCACGCCCCGTGCCGAACACGGCTTCAGCCCCTGGAGCGTGTCCCTGCGCGGCGGGGACGGGGAGAACAGGACACCGGTCTGCGCGGCGGGAGGTCACGGGCTGTACTGCGCGGCCCCGGGGATCAAGGCGGCCCGGCTGAACCCGGACAACGGCACGACCCTCTGGTCCACGCCGGCGGGCAACACCACGGCGCAGACCGACGAAGGTATGACGCCGGTGCTCGCCGGCGGACTGCTGCACGTGATCGCGCCCGGCGGACACCGTCTGGAAGCACTCGACCCGGAGTCGGGCAGGGTGCGCTGGGACCGCGACATCTCCCCGTACTCCTCGGTCCGGCACGCCGGCTCCCTGGTGCTGCTGGTGACCGAGAGCGGTCGAGTACGGGCCGTCGACGCGGCGACGGGCAAGGAACGCTGGACCCGGCAGCGCGGCGGACGCGGCGCCCAGTGGGTCTCGTCCCCGGGCGCCGACGGGCCTGCACTCGCCGCAACGCCTTCGCCGGACGGTACGTCGACGCTGATCAGCGCGGTCGATCCGGCGAGCGGCGACCTGCTGTGGCAGAAGCGGGTGAAGGGGTCGCTGAGTCCGGTACAGCGAGTGGGCGGGGTGCTGTATCTGCTCGCCGCCAACAGAGACGGCTTCACGGACGCCGTCGTACGACTCGACACCACCGGCCGCGCGCGTACCGTCCGCCGTATCGCGCTGCCCACACCGCTCGATCAGGCGCAGGCGACGGTGGCCGGGAACACCGTCTATCTCAGCGGTTCGGGCGGCGCGCTGCTCGCCCTCGGCACCGGCGGGTCCAAGCCCGCGCAGCTGTGGCGGCTCGAGACCTCGGTGACCCATCTCTCGCGCCCGGCCGCCGACGCGCACGCGGTGTACGTGACGGCCGGGGACGGGCGGCTGCTGGCGGTGGACGCCTTGCGCGGTGTTCTGATCGGCCAGACGAAACCGCGTATGGACGACGGGCGTTACACGTTCGCGTCCATGCTGCCCGCGCCGATCGCGACGGGGGGCGAGGTGTACGGGACGGCGCCGGACGGGTCGGTGTTCGCGCTCAACGCGGGGGATCCGGGGCGGTGGTGACGGGCACATCAAGCCCGTCCGGCGATTGAGGACATGCGGCCGAAGGCCGCATACCGGGGTCTGGGGCGGAGCCCCAGTCGGTCAGCCGAGCTGGGACACGTCCCGGACCGCGCCCTTGTCCGCGCTCGTCGCCATCGCGGCGTACGCCCGCAGCGCCGCCGAGACCTTCCGTTCGCGGTTCTTCGGCGCGTAGACGCCACCCAGCGCCGCCCGCCGGGCAGCCAAGTCCTCGTCGGACACCAGGAGTTCGATCATGCGGTTCGGGATGTCGATACGGATGCGGTCGCCGTCCTCGACCAGCGCGATGGTGCCGCCCGAGGCCGCCTCCGGCGAGGCGTGGCCGATCGACAGGCCCGAGGTGCCGCCGGAGAAGCGGCCGTCCGTGACCAGCGCGCAGGCCTTGCCGAGCCCGCGGCCCTTCAGGAAGGACGTCGGATACAGCATCTCCTGCATGCCGGGGCCGCCCTTGGGGCCCTCGTAGCGGATGACGACGACGTCGCCCTCCTTGATCTGCTTGCGCAGGATCTTGTCGACGGCCTCGTCCTGCGACTCGCAGACGACGGCCGGGCCCTCGAAGGTCCAGATCGACTCGTCGACGCCGGCGGTCTTCACCACACAGCCGTCCACGGCGAGATTGCCCTTGAGGACGGCGAGGCCGCCGTCCTTGGAGTACGCGTGCGCCGCGTCGCGGATGCAGCCGCCGGCCGCGTCGGTGTCCAGCGACTCCCAGCGCTCGGACTGCGAGAAGGCGGTCGCGGAGCGGACGCAGCCGGGGGCCGCGTGCCACATCTCGACGGCCTCGTCCGAGGGCGAGCCGCCACGCACGTCCCACGCCTCCAGCCATTCCTTGATGCCCGGCGAGTGGACCGTGTGGACGTCCTCGTCGAGGAGTCCGGCGCGGTAGAGCTCACCGAGGATGGCGGGGATGCCGCCGGCCCGGTGCACGTCCTCCATGTAGTACGTGCCGCCGGGGGCGACGTTCGGCGCGACCTTGGCCAGGCACGGCACCCGGCGCGAGACCGCGTCGATGTCCTTGAGGTCGTAGTCGAGCCCGGCCTCCTGCGCGGCGGCCAGCAGGTGCAGGATCGTGTTGGTCGAGCCGCCCATGGCGATGTCGAGGGCCATGGCGTTGTCGAAGGCCGCGCGGGTGGCGATATTGCGCGGCAGGACGGAATCGTCGTCCTGCTCGTAGTAGCGCCGGGTGATGTCGACGACCGTGCGGGCGGCGTTCTCGTACAGCGCCTTGCGGGCGGTGTGCGTGGCGAGGACGGAACCGTTGCCCGGCAGGGAGAGACCGATGGCCTCGGTCAGGCAGTTCATGGAGTTCGCGGTGAACATGCCGGAACAGGAGCCGCAGGTCGGGCAGGCGTTCTCCTCGATACGCAGGACGTCCTCGTCCGAGACGTTCTCGTTGACCGCGTCCACGATGGCGTTGATCAGGTCGAGCTTGCGGACCGTGCCGTCGACGAGGGTGGCCTGGCCGGCCTCCATCGGGCCGCCGGAGACGAAGACGACCGGGATGTTGAGGCGCAGCGCGGCCATCAGCATGCCCGGGGTGATCTTGTCGCAGTTGGAGATGCAGATCAGCGCGTCGGCGCAGTGCGCCTCGACCATGTACTCGACGGAGTCGGCGATCAGGTCGCGCGAGGGCAGGCTGTAGAGCATGCCGGCGTGGCCCATCGCGATGCCGTCGTCGACGGCGATGGTGTTGAACTCGCGGGGCACGGCGCCCGCCGCCAGGATCGCGTCGGACACGATCCGGCCGACCGGGGCGAGGTGGGTGTGCCCGGGCACGAACTCGGTGAAGGAGTTGGCGACGGCGATGATCGGCTTGCCGATATCCGCACTGGCTACGCCCGACGCCCGCATAAGGGCGCGGGCGCCCGCCATATTGCGGCCGTGGGTGACAGTGCGGGACCTCAGCTCGGGCATCGTCGCTCGCTCCTTCAGACGGATAGGACTCATTCGAGCGTACGCCGCGGCTCCAAGATCTGGACACCCTGTCCGTTATACGGGACGCCCGGCTCACGCTTCGGTCATTCGCGCTTCGGCCGTCACATGTCGGCCCACACACGTCGGCCGTCACATGTCGGCCCACACACGTCGGCCGTCACATGTCGGCCCACACACGTCGACCTTCACGCTCCGGCCCTCACACATCCGCCCTCACGCTTCGGTCAGATACCGCTGCAACGTAGGGGCCACCATCGCCACGATCGTCTCCGGGTCCGCCGAGGCCAGCGGCTCCACCTGGATCACATAGCGCAGGATCACAATGCCGATCATGTGCGAGGCCGCGAGCTCCGCCCGGAACTTCGGATCCGGCACATCGAGATCGCCCGCGATCCGCTCGAGGAGACGCCGCAGCACAAAGCTCCGCAGCACCTTCGCCGCCGCGTCGTGGGTGAGCGCCGAACGGATGATCGCCAGCATGGGCGCCCGGCTTACCGGGTTCTCCCACACCCCGATGAAGTAGCGGGCGAGCCGCTCGCCGATGCCCTCCGCGCCCTGTCCCAGGATCACCGGGATCACCAGGGCCGGCTCGAAGGAGACCTCGATCGCGGCCGCGAAGACCTCGTCCTTCGTACCGAAGTAGTGGTGCACGAGGGCCGGGTCGACGCCCGCGGCCCGGGCGATGCCGCGGACGGTGGTCTTGTCGTAGCCGCGCTCGGCGAACTCCGTACGGGCGGCGGCGAGGATGCGCTCGCGGGCGCCGGGGCCCGTGTCCGACTCCGTACGGGCCGGGCGGCCGCGGCGCTTCGGTGACGTGCCCGTCATGAGATGCGGGCTGCCGAGGCCAGGTGCAGCCGGGTGAAGGCGAGGGCCTCGGCGAGGTCGGCCTCGCGTTCGGCGGCCGACATCGCGCGCCGGGTGTTGACCTCGATCACGACATGGCCGTCGAAGCCGTTACGGGCGAGGTGCTCCAGCAGCTCGGCGCAGGGCTGGTTGCCGCGGCCCGGAACCAGGTGCTCGTCCTTGGCGGACCCCTTGCCGTCGGCGAGATGCACATGGCCGAGCCGGTCGCCCATCCGGTCGACCATCGCCAGGGTGTCGGTCCGGGAGGTCGCGGTGTGCGAGAGGTCGATCGTGAAGTGCCGGTAGTCCTCTTTGGTGACGTCCCAGTCGGGTGCGTACGCAAGCATCTCGCGGTCCCGATAGCGCCAGGGGTACATGTTCTCGACAGCGAAGCGGACGTCCGTCTCGTGCGCCATCCGCCAGATTCCGGTGACGAAGTCCCGGGCGTACTGCCGCTGCCAGCGGAAGGGAGGGTGCACGACGACCGTCGACGCCCCCAGCTTCTCGGCCGCCGCCTGCGCGCGCTGGAGCTTGACCCAGGGGTCGGTGGACCAGACCCGCTGGGTGATCAGCAGACAGGGCGCGTGGACGGCGTGTATCGGCACCTCGTGGTAGTCCGAGAGACGGCGCAGGGCCTCGATGTCCTGGCTGACGGGATCGGTCCAGACCATGACTTCGACGCCGTCGTACCCCAGGCGCGCGGCAATCTCGAAGGCCGTCGCCGTGGACTCCGGATAGACGGAAGCCGTCGACAGGACAACCTTCGCATCCGGGATGCGCACCACTGGTTCTGCCGGTTCTGCCACGGGAGACAGGGTACGGGGCCGCACTAGGAGGCCGGGAGGTGGTCCAGGCGCCGCAGAATGACGCCCTCGCGCAGCGCCCAGGGGCAGATTTCGGCTGCCTGGACCCCGAACAGATCCATCGCACCCTCCGCGACCAGGGCTCCCGCCAGCAGCTGGCGGGCACGGCCCTCGGACACGCCCGGGAGTCCTGTGCGCTGCTCGCCCGTCATGGCAGCGAGCTTCGGCACCCACTCCTGGAGTGATCTACGACTCAGTTCACGCTGCACGTACAACCCCTCGGTGGAGCGGGCTGCCCCCGCGATACGCGCCAACTGCCTGAAGGTCTTGGACGTCGCCACGACGTGGTCCGGCCGTCCGAGCCGGGTGAACTCACCGACCACACGGGCGATTTCCGCCCGCACATGGCGGCGCAGCGCCCTCACGTCCAGGGGGTCGGGCGGGTCTCCCGGCAGCATCGCGGCGGTCAGCCGGCCCGCGCCGAGCGGCAGCGACACGGCTTTGTCCGGCTCCTCGTCGATCCCGTACGCGATCTCCAGCGAGCCGCCGCCGATGTCCAGGACCAGCAGCTTGCCGGCCGACCAGCCGAACCAGCGGCGGGCCGCGAGGAACGTGAGCCGGGCCTCCTCGTCGCCGGTCAGGACCTGTAGATCGACCCCGGCCTCGGCCTTGACCTTGGCCAGCACCGTGTCGGCGTTGCTGGCCTCGCGGACGGCGGAGGTCGCGAACGGCAGCACCTGCTCGCAGCCCTGGTCCTCCGCGGCCTGCACCGCGCCCTCGATCGTCTCGACGAGCCGCTCGATACCGGCGGGACCGATCGCCCCGTCGTCGTCGAGCAGCTCGGCGAGCCGCAGCTCCGCCTTGTACGAATGGGCCGGCAGCGGGCGGGCTCCAGGGTGGGCGTCCACCACCAGCAGGTGCACCGTGTTCGAACCGACGTCGAGGACTCCGAGTCTCATGGAGCGAACGCTACTGCCGTTACGCGCATACGCTGGGCCTGTGCCAAAGACGAAAAAGGCGAAGCCGGGCAAAGCCAAGCCCTCGAAGCAGCGTGACGAGCCCAGGCGCGACGAGCGCGACGAGAAGGGGCTCGACTTCGCGCGCGCATGGGTCGAATTCCCGGACCCCGCCGACGACGAACAGGTCTTCCGCTGCGATCTGACCTGGCTGACCTCGCGCTGGAGCTGCATCTTCGGCAGCGGCTGCCAGGGCATCCAGGCGGGCCGGGCGGACGACGGGTGCTGCACGCTGGGCGCGCACTTCTCGGACGAGGACGACGAGCAGCGGGTCGCGGAGCATGTTGCGCGGCTCACTCCGGAGCTGTGGCAGTTCCACGACGAGGGGACGGAGGGTGGCTGGGTCCAGCTCGACGACGACGGCGAACGCCAGACGCGTCGGTGGGAGGGCTCGTGCATCTTCCAGAACCGTCCGGGCTTCCCGGCGGGCGCGGGCTGCTCGCTGCACATCCTCGCCCTGCGTGAGGGCCGCGAGCCGCTGGAGACCAAGCCGGACGTCTGCTGGCAGCTGCCCATCCGCCGGACGTACGACTGGATCGACCGGCCGGACGACACGCGCGTGCTCCAGGTGTCGATCGGCGAGTACGACCGGCGGGGCTGGGGACCGGGCGGCCACGACCTCCACTGGTGGTGCACGTCGGCGACGTCGGCGCACGGCGCAGGTGAGCCGGTGTACGTGACGTACCGCCCGGAGCTGACGGAACTGATGGGCAAGAAGGCCTACGACGTCCTTGCGGACCTGTGCAAGGCCCGCCTGTCGTCGCAGCTTCCACTGGTGGCGCCGCACCCGGCGGACCCGTCGAACCCCGCAGACCCGGCCTGAAGCTCCGGGGCTGAGCCGGAACCTCTCAGACCCGGCCTGAATCCCTGAGGCTCAGCCCGACCGGGAAGGCGGGGACGACGATCCGTCCTCCGGCGGGGTCGGGGGCGGGTCCGACGGAGAGGAGTCCGTCGGGGTCGGTGTGGGGTCGCTCGGAGTCGGGTCCGACGGGGTCGGCGTCGGCTCCGGAGACGGCTCCGTCGGCGTAGGCGTCGGGTCCGACGGGGTGGGTGCCGGGTCCGACGGGGTCGCGCCGAAGCCGTCGATCTCGACCACCGCTCCCGACGGGTCCACCCCCACCCGCGCGCTCCACGCCCCGGCCGGCTCCCGCGTACGGTCCACGGTCACGTAGATCGTCACCGACTCGCCGGGCCGCAGTGTCCCGGACGTGTGGCTCATGTACAGCCACGCCGCGTCCGTCCACGCCGACCACCTCACCGGCGCGCCACCGGACGCCGTCAGCGTGATCCGCGTCGTGTTGCCGGACGGCTGCGCCTCGACCGTGAGGCGGCCCGGGCCGCTCGCGCGGCCGGCGCGGGACGACGGTGTGGACGTGCCGACGCTGATGACCTCGACCGAGACATCCGGCGAACGCGAGCCGGCCGTGAACCGGGAGTCCGGTTCCGCCTGCGCATTGCCCGCGTTCTCGTAGTAGTCGTACGGCTCACCGTGCATTCCGCGCGGCCCGTCCGCCTCGCTGGCGATGACCGAGGCCCCGTCGTGCCCCTCCCCCGTCAGCGGTGCGCCCCGGTATGCCGCCCACAGCGCCAGCACCGGCGCCGCGACGACGGTGGCCACGACGGTGGTCGTCAGTGCGCGCGCCCTCAGCCGGCCCCGGCGGGCCGCGTGGTCCTTCGGATCCAGCGGAAAGCCGTTGCGGCCGAAGCGCGGCGCGCCCGCCCGCGCCCGGGGAACCTGCTGCATCGCCCCGTACACGGTGGCCCGCGGGGCTTCGACGAGCGGCAGCGCGGCCGGGGCGACGGCCGACCCCGGCCACGGGCCGCCCGCTCCCGCGCGCTCGGCGATGCGGCGGCAGCGCGGGCAGTCGTCGACGTGCCGGACGAGCTCCTGGCGCAGCGTGGCGGAGAGCAGCACCCGGTGGTCGCCGGTGAGCCGGGCGACGGCCGGGCAGTTGCCGCTTTCGACGACGGCGAGCGCGGACCGGGTGCGCTCGACCTCGCAGGCCGCCGTGGCCAGCAGCTCACGCGCGGCGAGCGGGTCGAGGCCGAGGACGGAGGCGACCTCGCCCGTCCCCAGCCCGTGCCGGACGGCGAGTTCGAGGGCCTCGCGCTGTTCGGGCGTGGTGCCCGCCGCCTCCGGCCAGGCCAGCAGCGCCAGTTCACCGCGGCGGCGCTCGACGACGCCCTCGGGGACGTGCGGGGCCTCGTCCGAGTCGGCGGGCCGCGCCGGGCGCCCGGTGTGCGCCCCCGGCGACCTGCGCCGCTGTTCGGTCAGCCGCCGCAGACAGGCCCACCGCGCGAGCGCATACAGCCAGGCCTTCCGCTCGGCCTCGCCCGACGGGCAACGCCCGTACTGGCGCTCGGCGATGGCGAGTACCTCACCGAGGAGCTCGGTCGCCGCGTCGTGGTCGCAGAGCACGGCGAGGCAGTAGGTGAACAGGCCGTCGAGGTACGGCTCGTAACGTGCGGGAGACAGCCCTGCGGACGGACGGGGCGCGCGCCGGTGTGTGCGGTGTGCGCCGGTGGTGTGCGTGGGTGGCTCAAGCCTGCTGCTCGTCACTCGGCGACCGTAGGCTGACAAGCACACCCCCTTCGTCCCCCTTGAACACTTTTAATCCTTACGGGTGAACAGTTCGCTCGAAGGGGGACAGGAATCGTTAATTCCGTCCCTACCGCCCAGTCGGCCGCCGATGAGTTACCCGGCCCGGGGAAGTCAACCTGTCATGAGCAACGTGACCTCAGGCACCGTGATCTCAGGCATGTCGATGTCTTTGGACGGCTTCATCACCGCCCCCGACGACACCCGCGAGAACCCGCTGGGGGTGGGCGGCACGCGCCTGCACCGGTGGGTCGGGGAGATGAACCGGACCGACGCCCAGGTCCTGGAGGCCCGCGGCGACGTGGTGAAGCAGCCCGCGGCGACCGCGTTGTCAGTGGCCCCCGCTACGGTTTGCGCATGGCTGCCCGTACGAAATCCGCGAAGGACCGGCCGTCCTACCGTTGCACCGAATGCGGCTGGACGACCGCCAAGTGGCTCGGCCGCTGCCCCGAATGCCAGGCCTGGGGCACGGTCGAGGAGTACGGCGCACCCGCGGTCCGCACCACGGCCGCCGGCCGCGTCTCCACCGCCGCCGTTCCCATCGGCCAGGTCGACGGACGGCAGGCCACCGCCCGCTCCACAGGCGTGGACGAGCTCGACCGGGTCCTCGGCGGCGGTCTGGTGCCCGGCGCCGTCGTGCTGCTCGCGGGCGAGCCGGGCGTCGGCAAGTCCACGCTGCTGCTCGACGTCGCGGCGAAGGCCGCAAGCGACGACCACCGCACGCTGTATGTGACCGGCGAGGAGTCCGCGAGCCAGGTCCGGCTGCGTGCCGACCGGATCCACGCCCTGCACGACCATCTCTATCTCGCCGCCGAGACCGATCTCTCCGCGGTCCTCGGCCACTTGGACGCGGTCAAGCCGTCCCTGCTGATCCTCGACTCCGTACAGACCGTCGCATCCCCCGAGATCGACGGCGCACCCGGCGGCATGGCGCAGGTCCGCGAGGTCGCCGGCGCGCTGATCCGCGCCTCCAAGGAACGCGGGATGTCCACGCTCCTGGTCGGCCATGTCACCAAGGACGGCGCGATCGCCGGACCGCGCCTCCTTGAGCATCTGGTGGACGTGGTGCTGTCCTTCGAGGGCGACCGGCATGCGCGCCTGCGTCTCGTACGAGGCGTCAAGAACCGCTACGGCGCGACGGACGAGGTCGGCTGCTTCGAGCTGCACGACGAGGGCATCACCGGGCTCGCCGACCCCTCGGGCCTCTTCCTCACCCGCCGGGACGCCCCGGTTCCGGGCACCTGTCTGACGGTCACCCTCGAAGGCCGCCGCCCCCTCGTCGCCGAGGTGCAGGCGCTGACCGTCGACTCGCAGATCCCCTCGCCCCGGCGCACAACCTCGGGTCTGGAGACCTCCCGGGTCTCAATGATGCTCGCCGTGCTGGAGCAGCGCGGCCGGATCACCGCGCTCGGAAAGCGCGACATCTACAGCGCGACGGTGGGTGGAGTGAAGCTCTCCGAGCCCGCCGCGGACCTGGCGATCGCGCTCGCGCTGGCCTCCGCCGCCAGCGACACCCCACTGCCCAAGAACCTGGTCGCGATCGGCGAGGTGGGACTTGCGGGCGAGGTCAGAAGGGTCACGGGCGTCCAGCGCAGACTCGCCGAGGCGCACCGTCTCGGCTTCACGCACGCCCTCGTGCCGTCCGATCCGGGCAAGATCCCAGCCGGCATGAAGGTGACAGAAGTGGCCGACATGGGGGATGCGCTGAGGGTGCTCCCGCGCGGGCGGCAGAGACCTTCCGACGGGGCCTCTGTAACGGCCCCGCGCAAAGAGCGTGCGGAGGCCACCCGGGACGACGACACGCGCCGGTAGACTTTGCCCTGGTCTCGCCCATCCGTACGAGCCGGAGGAGTGCAGTGGCAGCCAAGGACGGGGCATCAGCACCCGGAAAGTCCGGCGGAGGCTCCGGCAACGAAGCGCTGATCCGCGCCGCCCTGAGCGCGGTCGCTCCCGGCACCGCCCTGCGCGACGGCCTGGAGCGGATCCTCCGCGGCAACACCGGAGGCCTGCTCGTCCTCGGCATGGACAAAACGGTCGAATCCATGTGTACCGGCGGTTTTGTACTGGATGTGGAATTCACCGCGACCCGGCTGCGCGAGCTGTGCAAACTGGACGGCGCGCTCATCCTCGACAAGGACATCGGCAAGATCCACCGGGCCGGTGTGCAGCTGGTCCCGGACGCCTCCATCCCCACCGAGGAGACGGGCACCCGCCACCGCACGGCGGACCGGGTCTCCCGGCAGTGCGGCTTCCCGGTCGTCTCCGTGTCGCAGTCGATGCGCCTGATCGCGCTGTACGTGGACGGGGAGCGCCGGGTCCTCGAGGAGTCGGCCGCGATCCTCTCCCGCGCCAACCAGGCGCTCGCCACCCTGGAGCGCTACAAGCTCCGCCTCGACGAGGTCGCGGGCACGCTGTCCGCGCTGGAGATCGAGGACCTGGTGACGGTCCGGGACGTCACGGCCGTGGCGCAGCGTCTGGAGATGGTGCGCCGGATCGCCACGGAGATCGCCGAGTACGTGGTGGAGTTGGGCACCGACGGCCGCCTTCTGGCGCTTCAGCTGGACGAGTTGATCGCGGGCGTGGAACCGGAGCGCGAGCTGGTCGTACGCGACTATGTGCCGGAGCCGACCGCGAAGCGGTCCCGCACGGTCGACGAGGCGCTCACCGAGCTGAACGACCTCACGCACGCCGAGCTGCTCGAACTGCCCACAGTGGCAAGGGCTTTGGGGTACAGCGGTTCCCCGGAGACGCTGGACTCGGCGGTCTCGCCGCGGGGTTACCGGCTGCTGGCGAAGGTGCCGCGGCTGCCCGGCGCGATCATCGAGCGGCTTGTCGAGCACTTCGGCGGGCTGCAGAAGCTGCTCGCGGCGAGCGTGGACGATCTGCAGACGGTCGACGGGGTGGGCGAGGCGCGGGCGCGCAGCGTGCGCGAGGGCCTGTCGCGTCTCGCGGAGTCCTCGATCCTCGAACGCTACGTGTGATTCCGGTTGCCCGAGAAATCAAGCCCGTCCGGGGATTGAGGACAAAGCGGCCACTGCGCGGCCCCGGCTACCTCTAGTCCTTCTCCAGGCGGAACGACGCCGGAAGCACCGTCACCCCCGGAAACTCCGCCTCCACCAGATACGTGCCCGCCCCGGCCGGCCCGGCCGACGGCGTCGCGCACTGCGGAGCGCTCCGCTTGCGGTCCCACTCCACCGAGTGCGTGATCGTCGCTCCCGCCGGGACCCTCAGCAGCAGGCTGCCGGCCGCCCGCGGGCAGTCCTTCGACGACCACACCTTGTCGTCCTTGCCGTCCTTGACCGTCAGCACCGCCGCCCGGGGACCGAAGTCCGCCTTGCAGGTGGCCCCCGACGAGTTGGAGGCGACCAGTTGGAACGCGGGCTTCTCTCCCGGCGCATACGCGACCTTCGCACTGCGCAGGGTCAACTTCAGTGCGCCCGGGGCGCAGTCGGGAAGTTTCGAGGAGGCCGGGACCTGCTGCCCGCCCGCGCCGGCACTGCCCGCGCCGCCCGCTCCGTTGCCGCCGCCGGCGCCCGCTTCACCGCCCGCGCCGCCGTCGGATCCTGTGCCCGTACCGCCCTCGTCCGTGCCGCCGTCGCCGGTGCCGGAGTCCCCCGACTCGTCGCGCCCGCCCGGCTGTTCACTGATCGCGGGGCCGGACTGCGAGGGTCCGGGGGTGATGGAGGGCGCGGGAGTAGCACCGTTGGCGCTGTCGTCGCCCTTGCCACCGTTGCCGCCGCTGGTACTGAGCGCCCATGCGATCAGCATCGCGAGCAGCGCGATCAGTGACAGCGCGACTGCCCTCCGTCGCCAGTAGATGGAGGAGGGGAGCGGCCCGATCGGATTGCGCAGAGATCCCACGGCGCAAACTGTACGAGAGATCGGGGCCAACTCCTGTCCCACCCGCCGCCCGACTTGGCGAGTTCTGCGGATCATCATCACGGGCGCGGCCCGCGACCCCACTTTCGGCGGGTTTGTGCGTACAACTCCCGCCCGGGCTCCTGCTCTTCGCGGCGCTCCTCGGTGCCCTCCCCGGGGCGCTCCCCGGGGTCTCGCAGGGGCGCCTCGTCCGCGTCGCCCGGCGGCGGTCCACGGCCACGCTCGCCCCCGCCCGGCCGGGGACCACACTGCCGACCGTATCGACGGCGCGGCGGCCCCGGAGCGTATGCACCGTCCGCCCGCCCGGACATGCCAGGATCGTCAGTGCCATGACTGACATCTCCGCAGACCCTGCCACCGCCACCGTCCCGGCCCAGGCCGACGCGGCGTCCTTCCACGCCCCCGTCATCGCCTGGTTCGACGAGCACGCCCGCGATCTTCCCTGGCGCCGCCCCGAGGCCGGCGCCTGGGGTGTGATGGTCAGCGAGTTCATGCTGCAGCAGACCCCCGTCAGCCGGGTGCTCCCGGTGTACGAGCAGTGGCTGGCCCGCTGGCCGCGCCCCGCCGATCTGGCGGCGGACGCGCCCGGCGAGGCCGTCCGCGCCTGGGGCCGACTCGGCTATCCGCGGCGTGCGCTGCGGCTGCACGGGGCCGCGCAGGCGATAACGGAGCGGCACGGCGGCGATGTGCCCAGCGAGCACGCGCAGTTGCTCGCGCTGCCCGGCATCGGCGAGTACACGGCGGCCGCGGTGGCCTCGTTCGCGTACGGACAGCGGCACGCCGTCCTCGACACCAATGTCCGCCGGGTGTTCGCCCGCGCCGCGAGCGGCATCCAGTACCCGCCGACCGCCACGACCGCCGCCGAGCGCAAGCTGGCCCGCACGCTGCTGCCCGACGACCGGGCGACCGCGGCCCGCTGGGCGGCGGCCTCCATGGAGCTGGGCGCACTGGTGTGCACCGCGAAGAACGAGGACTGCGCGCGCTGCCCGATCTCGTCGCGGTGCGCGTGGCGGCTGGCGGGCAAGCCCGCATACGAAGGTCCCGCTCGCCGGGGCCAAACCTATGCGGGTACGGACCGCCAGGTGCGCGGCAAGCTCCTCGCCGTACTGCGCGAGGCCGTCGCGCCGGTCCCGCAGTCGGCACTGGACGCGGTCTGGCACGAGCCCGTACAGCGGGCGCGGGCACTGGACGGACTGGTCGCCGACGGCCTCGTGGAGCCACTGGAGAACGGCGTCTACCGCCTCCCGCACAGCTGATTGCGCACCGGCCCCGGGGAAGCCCGGGTGCCGTTTCCCACCCGAACCCGACCTGAAACATTCGCTGTTACACAACCGATGGATGGCCGTGCGCCCTCCGACGGCTGCTCCGCACAGGCCCGTGACAACACCTCCGTAGCTTCTTGCGACGTAAGGCAAACGGCATGTGCTTGTCACGGGGATTCAACGGGGACGGAGGCGGTTGGAATGGCGCACGGCGAGGTGCTCGAGTTCGAAGAGTACGTACGCAACCGGCAGGAGGCACTGCTGCGCAGCGCCCGCCGTCTCGTCCCTGACCCGATCGACGCGCAGGACCTGCTCCAGACCGCTCTGGTCCGCACCTACGGCCGCTGGGACGGCATTGCGGACAAGTCGCTGGCCGACGCCTACCTCCGCCGCGTGATGATCAACACGCGTACGGAGTGGTGGCGCGCCCGCAAGCTCGAAGAGGTGCCCACCGAGCAGCTGCCCGACGCGAGCGTCGAGGACGGCAGCGAACAACGCGCGGACCGCGCCCTGCTGATGGACGTACTCAAGGTGCTGGCGCCCAAGCAGCGCAGCGTCGTGGTGCTGCGGCACTGGGAGCAGATGAGTACCGAGGAGACCGCTGCCGCGCTGGGGATGTCTGCGGGTACGGTGAAGAGCACGCTGCACCGGGCGCTGGCCCGGCTCCGCCAGGAGCTGGAGAGCCGGGACCTGGACTTCCGCGCCCTGGAGCGCGGTGAGGTGCGGCAGGATCGTGAGCGCAGCGGGCACCTCCCGCGCCAGCAGGGCAACGGGGGAGAACGGGGGCAGGAGCGGTGCGCGGCCTGAGAGGCAGAGCGGGCAACAGCAGCCTGGCGGCGAGCGGTGCGGCGGTGGCCGGCCTCGCCGCCGTCGGCCTGTTCACCGTCGCCTGCTCCTCGGGCGGCACCGGGGTGAAGGACGAGGGCGCGGCGCACGCCGACGCCGTCGCCAAGGCCACCCCGTCGCCCGTGCCCTCCGCCGGCGGCGCGGCCCAGTTCGCCACGTCCGTCGACGCGGTGGAGCTGATCAAGAGCGACCCGAAGGTCAGCGAACGGGTCAAGGCCGACCTCAAGCCCTGCGGCCGGGACAGCTACCCGGTGGACACGTCGTACAGCAACCTCACCGGCGGGACCTCGCCCGATGTCGTCGTCAATGTGATGACGTGCGGCGACGCTGTTGGCATGGGCACGTATGTGTATCGCGCGAACGGCGAGAAGTACGAGAATGTCTACGCCGCCGAGGAGCCCACGGTGTACTCCGCGATCGACCGGGGAGACCTGGTGGTGACCAAACAGGTGTACGCGAAGGGCGCCCCGGTGGCCGAGCCGTTCGGCGAGGAAATCACCACGTACCACTGGTCGGGCGGGAAGTTTGTGCAGCTGCACTGGGTGCGCAATGAATTCAACAGAGCGGTCGGGGACGGCGAGGTAGTCGCCACGGATCCGCCCAAGAATGAGAACTGAGAGAAGCGGGATGGCTGACACTCATGTCCTGTTCGTCGAGGACGACGACGTCATCCGCGAGGCGACCCAACTGACGCTGGAGCGCGACGGCTTCGTGGTCACCGCCATGCCCGACGGGCTGCAGGGCCTGGAGGCCTTCCGCGCCAACCGGCCGGACATCGCGCTGCTCGATGTGATGGTGCCGGGCCTGGACGGGGTGAGCCTGTGCCGCCGCATCCGGGACGAGTCGACCGTGCCGGTGATCATGCTGTCGGCCCGCGCCGACTCGATCGACGTGGTGCTCGGCCTGGAGGCCGGCGCCGACGACTACGTCACCAAGCCCTTCGACAGCGCGGTGCTGGTCGCCCGTATCCGCGCGGTGCTGCGCCGCTTCGGCCACGCGGGCGGCGCGGCGGGCGGCGAGTCCGCGGCGGGCGAGGACGCGCAGGGCGCGCTGCTTTCCTTCGGCGATCTGGAGGTCGACACGGAGGGCATGGAGGTGCGCAAGGCGGGCGAGCCGGTGGCGCTGACACCGACCGAGATGCGGCTGCTGCTGGAGTTCTCGTCCGCGCCGGGCACGGTGCTCTCCCGCGACAAACTGCTTGAGCGGGTGTGGGACTACGGCTGGGGCGGCGACACCCGGGTCGTGGACGTCCATGTCCAGCGCCTGCGCACCAAGATCGGACAGGACCGGATCGAAACGGTCCGCGGATTCGGTTACAAGCTCAAGGCATGAAGCGCTTCGTACTGCGCACCGGAGTCCGCTGGAAGATCAGCATCGCGATCGCGTTGGTCGGCGCGCTCATCGCGATGGCGCTGAGCCTTGTCGTACACAACGCCGCCCGCGTCTCGATGCTGGACAACGCCCGCGATGTCCAGATGGACCGGGTGCTGCTCGCCCAGCGCTGGTACGAGACGTCCAAGAACAAGGACCCGCGCTTCAACACCAAGCTCAATGACCGCACGCTCCCCAGGCCGCTGCAGAAACTGATGCACGAGAAGCGGCGCGGCAGCTATGTGCAGGACGGCCACCACGGCCCGCCCGAGATCTGGGCCGCCGTCCCGCTCTCCAACGGCGACGTGCTCTCCCTGCACACCCAGTTCGCCGGGCGCAGCGCCACCGTCATGAAGGACCTCGACCGGGCTCTGATCATCGGCTCGGTCTCGGTGGTGTTCGGCGGCTGCGCGCTCGGCGTGCTGATCGGCGGACAGCTCTCACGCCGACTGCGCAAGGCGGCCGCGGCCGCCGGCAATGTCGCGCAGGGCAATACGGAGGTACGGGTTCGGGAAGCCATCGGCGGTGTCGTACGCGACGAGACCGACGAACTGGCCCGCGCCGTCGACGCGCTGACCGACGCGCTGAACGAACGCATCGAGGCCGAGCGCCGCGTCACCGCCGACATCGCGCACGAGCTGCGCACCCCCGTCACGGGCCTGCTCACGGCCGCCGAGCTGCTGCCGCCGGGCCGCCCCAGCGAGCTGGTACGGGACCGGGCCCAGGCCCTGCGAACGCTGGTCGAGGACGTGCTGGAAGTGGCCAGGCTCGACAGCGCGTCGGAGCGGGCCGAGCTCCAGGAGATCGCGCTCGGTGAGTTCGTCAGCCGCCGCATCTCGGCCCTGAACCCCGATGTCCATATCCGGGTCGTACACGAGTCGTGGGTCAGCACCGATCCACGGCGGCTGGAGCGCATCCTGCTCAATCTGCTCACCAACGCCGCCAAGTACGGCAAGGCGCCGTTCGAGGTCGCGGTCGAGGGCCGGGTGGTGCGGGTGCGCGACCACGGCCCCGGCTTCCCCGTGGCGCTGCTGCGCGAGGGCCCGAGCCGCTTCCGTACGGGCGCGAGCGACCGCGCGGGCACGGGCCACGGCCTGGGCCTGACGATCGCGGCCGGCCAGGCGCGGGTCCTCGGTGCCCGGCTCACCTTCCGCAACGCGGCACCGGAGGGCACGACGCCACTGGGCGAGTCCGGCGGCGCGATCGCGGTGCTGTGGCTGCCCGAGCACGCGCCGACCAACACCGGCAGCTTCCCGATGATGCCGCTCTCCGGCTAGCGGGAGCCCTGGTGGAGGTCTGACAGGCCCAGTCCTTGTCCGCCGTGGCTTTTGCCGAGGTCAGACGGCCTCGGCCACCTTGTCCAGGGGCTGGCCCGCAGACTGGCCGTCGGCCTCCGCCTGCTTCGGTCCTGCTCCCCGCAGCGGCACCTCTTTGACGAAGAACGCCGCCACGAAGCCGATCACCGCGACCGCCGCCCCCAGCAGGAAGGCCGCGTGCGTCCCGGACGCCACCGCGAACTCGTACGCCTCACGGACCGGGTCCGGCAGCTTCGCCAGGCTCGCGGCGTCCAGCTGCGCAGAGCGCTGGGTGATCCCCGCGCCGCCCCTCGCGGCCATCTCGTCCTGCACCCGGCCGGTGAACAGCGCGCCCATGATCGCGACGCCGAAGGAACTGCCGAGCGTACGGAAGAGGGTGGCCCCGGAGGAGGCGACACCCATGTCCTTCAGCTCGACGCTGTTCTGCGCGACCAGCATGGTGATCTGCATCAGGAAGCCCATGCCCGCGCCGAGCACCGCCATATAGAGGCCTGAGGTCAGCCGGGAGGTCTCGGTGTCCATCGTCGAGAGCAGGAACAGGCCGGCCGTCATCAGTGCGGCGCCGATGATCGGGAAGAGCCGGTACTTGCCGGTGCTGGTGGTGACCCGGCCCGCGAACATCGAGACGACGAGCATCGACAGCAGCATGGGCAGCAGAAGCAGACCGGAGTTGGTCGCCGAAGCGCCCTGGACGGACTGCTGGAACAGCGGCAGGAAGAGCACCGCGCCGAACATCACGAAGCCGGCCAGGAAGCCGATCACCGACATCAGCGTGAAGTTGCGGCTGCGGAAGATGTGCAGCGGCATGATCGGTTCGGCGGCCTTGGTCTCGACGAAGAAGAAGCCGGTGAGCGCGGCCACGCCGATCGCGATCAGCTCCATGATCACAGCGGAGTCCCAGGCGTACTCGGTACCGCCCCAGGTGGTCACCAGCACGATCGACGTGATGCCCACGGTCAGCAGCGCCGCACCCAGATAGTCGATGCGCGCCTTCGTACGCTCCTTCTTCGGCAGGTGGAGCACCGCGGTGACCATGGCGAGCGCGACGGCGCCCAGCGGCAGGTTGATGTAGAAGCTCCAGCGCCAGCCGAGGTGGTCGGTGATGGTGCCGCCGGCCAGCGGTCCGCCGATCATCGCGACGGCCATGACCGCGGCCATCATCCCCTGGTACTTGCCGCGCTCCCGGGGCGGGACCAGATCGCCGATGATCGCCATCACGCCGACCATCAGGCCGCCGGCGCCCAGTCCCTGGATGGCACGGAAGCCGATCAGCTGCCCCATGTCCTGGGCCATGCCGCTCAGGACCGAGCCGATCAGGAAGATCACGATCGAGGTGAGGAAGGTGCCCTTGCGGCCGTACATGTCGCCGAGCTTGCCCCAGATCGGGGTGGAGGCCGCGGTGGCCAGGGTGTACGCGGTGACCACCCACGACAGATGCTCCAGACCGCCCAGCTCGCCGACGATGGTCGGCATCGCGGTGCCGACGATCATGTTGTCGAGCATGGCGAGCAGCATGGCGATCATGAGCGCGAGGATCACGACCCGCACACTGCGAGGCTGCGGCGGCTCGTCCACCGCCGTCGCCTCTTTCTGGTCTTTCGCTATACCGGCCATCGTTTCCCACTCCCCGACACTTACTTGCCGCCCGGCTAGTTGACTACACTGGGGAAGGTAGCCCGCCACTAGCCGGGCGTCAAGTAAGTTTTCTCAGGAGCGCCCCATGGCCAGAGGCAACACCCGTCAGCGCATTCAGGACGTCGCCCTGGAACTGTTCGCCGAGCAGGGTTACGAGAAGACCTCGCTGCGCGAGATCGCCGAGCGGCTGGACGTCACCAAGGCCGCGCTGTACTACCACTTCAAGACCAAGGAAGACATCCTGATCAGCCTCTTCCAGGACCTGACCAGGCCGATCGACGAACTGATCGAGTGGGGGAAGACGCAGCCGCGCACCCTGGAGACGAAGCAGGAGATCCTGCGCCGCTACAGCGAGGCGCTCACGGTCTCGGCCCCGCTCTTCCGCTTCATGCAGGAGAACCAGGCCACCGTGCGCGACCTCAGCATCGGCGAGACCTTCAGGGACCGGATGCTGGTGATGCTCGACCTCGTCAAGGAGCCGGAGGCAGCCCTGGAGGACCAGGTCCGCTGCGTCAGCGCGCTCTTCACGATGCACGCCGGAATGTTCGTACTCAAGGACGTCGAGGCCGACCCGGAGGAAAAGCGCAAGGCCGTCCTGGAAGTGGCGATGGGCCTGGTCACCCAGGCCCACCACGTCACGCCCTGAAGGCGCCTTTCAGCGTCTGACGTCCGACCCGTCTGACGTCCGACCCGTCTGAGCTCAGACCGTGACGCCCACGGAGCGCAGGAAGGCGACGGGGTCGACGGCGGAGCCGTAGTTCGGGGTCGTACGGATCTCGAAGTGCACGTGCGGACCACTGGAGTTACCGGTGTTGCCGGAGAGGGCGATCTTCTGTCCGGTCTTCACCGTCTGGCCTATGTGCACGTCGATGCGCGAAAGGTGCGCGTACTGCGAGTACTTGCCGTTGGCGTGCTTGACCACGATGGCGTTGCCGTACGCGGGGCCGTCACCGCCGCCGTTCGGGCCGGCCTTCACAATGGTGCCGCCGTGCGCGGCGACGACCTTGGTGCCGATCGGCACCGCGAAGTCCTGGCCGGAGTGGGCGTGCGACCACATGTTGCCCGCCTTGCCGAAGGTGGCGCTCAGCGTGTACTTGGCGACCGGCTGGGACCAGCCGACGGCCTTCTTCGCGGCGGCCTTCTTGACCGCGGCAGCCGCGGCCTTCTTCGCCGCGGCCTGCTTGGCGGCTGCCTGCTTGACCGCAGCTGCGTGCGCGACGGCGGCAGCGTGCTTGACGGCAGCGGCGTGCTGGGCAGCGGCGGCGGCCTTGGCCTGCGCCACGGCCTGCGCGGCGACGGCACCGGAGGTGTTCACCGGGGCGGCAACCGCGGCAGTGGTCGTGGTGGTGGTCCCAGCGGCGAACGCGGCCCCGGCTCCGAGCACCATGGACGCCCCCAGACCGGCAGCCAGCACGGCGGCACGGGTACGGAGAGCGGACCGGCGGGGATGGTGGGACGTAGCGCGCTGCGTCATCGGGAAACCTCCGGGCATAAGGGGACCCGGCACGTCTGCGCCGGGCTGGCCATCCCTTGGTAACCCGAGTCCCCGCGCTGTCTCAAACCGCCCATCTACGACCATAGGCCGTAGACAGCACGCCAGGAATTCGACTCTTGACTCCCTTCCAGCCCCTTCCTTAAATCGGACAAAACGGTTGAGAATCGACCGAAGCGAAGAGGTTTAGCCCCACATCCGAACCGAGCGAATGGGACATCCGGCATGGATCCCCAGCCATCGGACACGGGAGGGCGGAAGATCCCCCCCGCCGGCGACCCGGAGGTCCCGGATCGGGGCGAATCGCCGCGACTATTCCGGGTAGTAGGTCCGAATTGTCCTGTGCGGCTTGTCACTGGCCCAAGGGGCAGCGAACTGCCCGCGGCGCTCCTGACGGCCTCCTCCCGAGGGCGGCTGAAGGCCACCACCCGCCACGGCTGAGGCGCCGCACAGCCCCCGACGCGTTCTTCCCGCACGCACCCTCGTCCGGGATGCTCCTGTGCCATGAGTAGACCCGTGATTCGCTCGAAGCGCCGTGTGAAGCGCCACGGCTGGATCTGGCCCGTCGCCATCGGGCTCGCCTGCACACTCACCTGGAGCGCGCCCGCCGGGGCCGGACCCTCCGACACCGGCCTCAAGGGCGCCATCGACAAGATCCTCGCCGACGCCCGGCTGGACGGCGGAGCGGCGAGCGTCGTGATCGCCGACGCCACCACCGGGGAACGGCTTTACCAGCACGACGGCACCGACCGGCTGATGCCCGCCTCCAACACCAAACTCGCCACCTCCACCGCCGCGATGGCGTTACTCGGGCCCGACTACCGCTACCGCACCGACGTCCTGACCGACGGCCGCCGCCATGGCTCCACCCTCCGCGGCGACCTGTATCTGCGCGGCGGCGGCGACCCGACCACCCTCGCCAAGGACTACGACCGGCTGGCCGCCGATCTCGCCGCCTCGGGCGTCAAGCGCGTCACCGGCCGCCTCATCGCCGACGACACCCGCTTCGACACCCAGCGCCTCGGCCGCTCCTGGGCCGCGGACGACGAGTCCTCGTACTACTCCGCGCAGATCTCACCGCTGACCGTCGCGCCCGACACCGACTACGACTCCGGCACGGTCATCGTCGAGGCGCTCCCCGGCGCCGCCCCCGGCGACAAACCGCAGGTGAAGCTCACCCCGCCCACCGGCTACGTACGCATCGACAACCGCGGCACCACGGTCGACAAGGGCCTGCCCGACACCCTCTCCATTGAGCGGCAGCACGGCACCAACACGATCACCGTCAGCGGAAACATCCCGGTCGGCGCGAGCGCCACCAAGGAGTGGGTGACCGTGTGGGAGCCCACCGGCTACGCCGCCGCGGTCTTCTCCGACGCCCTCGCCCAGCACGGCATACGCATCACCGGCCACCCCCGCCTCGGCCGCCCCACCCCGCCCGACGCGAAACTCCTCGCGTCGCACAGCTCCATGCCGCTGCGGGAGTTGATGTTCCCGTTCATGAAGCTGTCCAACAACATGCACGCCGAGGCACTCACCAAGACAATCGGTTACGAGAAGGCCGGCCGCGGTACCTGGGACGCCGGCCTGACGGCGATCAGCGGCTATCTGAAACAGGAAGGCGTGCAGACCTCCACGATCCGCCAGCTCGACGGCTCGGGCCTGACCCGGATGAACCTCTTCCCGGCCCAGCAGCTCGCCACCCTGCTCCTTTCGGTACGGGACGCCCCCTGGTACGCCGACTGGTACGCGTCCCTCCCGGTGGCCTGCAACCCGGACCGCGCCATCGGCGGCACGCTCCGCTCCCGTATGTGCGCGACGCCTGCCGCGCTCAACGCCCGCGGCAAGACGGGCTCCTTGACGGGCGCGTCGGCGCTTTCCGGATACGTGAAGGATGCGGGCGGCCGTGAGCTCGTCTACAGCGTCGTGCTCAACAACTACCTCGCCTCCTCGGTGAAGAGCATCGAGGACGCGATCGTGGTCACGCTGGCGGGGTCGGACACGGGGGCGGGCACGATCGCCGCCGTTCCGCCGAAGACGGCGCGCACCCATGAGCTTCCGTCCGACCTCGAATGCTCCTGGCAGAAGCCGAAGTTCTGCTGAAACGACATGGCCCGGACCGTACGGAAGATACGGTCCGGGCCATGACGGACATTGAGCTCGCCGACGCGATCCAGTCGGTACGGGACCAGTTACTCGACGCAGCCACACGGGCCACCGGACAGCCCGTGGTCTTCGAAGTGGGCGACATCCAGATGGAGTTCACGATCGAGCTCCGCAAGGAGTTCAAGGGCGGCACGAAGGTCAAGGCATGGGTGGTGGAGGCGGGCGCGGACGCCGGCCGGACAACGGGCCACACCCACAAGATCGCCTTCGCGCTCAAGCCGCGGAACGCGACCACGGGCCGGCCCTGGAAGGTGGGCAGCGAAGACCTCGGCAGCACCGAAGACTTCGGCGCCGGGCCCGCTGACTGATGGCCCGCTCGTCATCCCAGGCACCGCTCCGGAGTGTCGTTGCGGTCCTGTCCCACCACCAGGGCAGCGGCGTACTGATCGGCCGCAGCACAGTGCTCACGTGCGCGCATGTCGTCGGCGCCGCCGACACCGCCCGTGTGGCTGTCCCCGGCATCGGGGGCGAACTGCTCTGCCGTCTGGTCTGGTCCGACGAGGGCCTCGACGCCGCGTTGCTGCACATCACGCGAAAGCCGGAAGCACTCACCCAGCTGCCCCGCATGAGCACCCTGGCCACCGACCGGCCACTGACGGATTGCGAGATCATCGGCTTCCCCCGCATCCAGCGGTACGGCGGCGGCCGGAAGCTGGACCTCGATCAGTACACCGGTACGATCCTCCCCATGGCCGGGCTCATCCGGCGCACGATGGTGTTCGAGTTCGACCGGCCTCCCGCGAGCGAGCCCGCTGACGGTACGTCGCCGCTCGCGGGGCTGTCCGGTGCGCCGGTCTTCGCCGACGACGGGCTGCTCGGCATCGTCCAGGAGCTCCCTCGTGGCCGTGGCCACCGGCGAGTCGAGTGCCTTCCCCTGCAGACGCTCGCGATGAACCAAGGCTTCCTCGAAGCGTACGGTGCATCGACCGGTCACCCGCCGCCGCGCCTGACGGAGCTCAGCAGCCCGGCGATCCGGGACCTCCGCTTTGAGCGGGAGTACGCGGAGGCCGTGGGCGCCGCCTACCGCAGAACGAGGATCTTCGGCCTTGACGAGCTGCGCAAACGGGACTCCGAATGGGACCTCGACACGGCCTATGTGAGCCTGGAGGCCCGGCCCCGGCAGAGCGGGGGTCACGACGGGCGCGGTGCCCCGCCCCAAGTCCCCGTAGTGCCCGAAGGCCCCGAAGCGGGCGGTGCCGTGGCCTCCGTACCGAAGAGGATCGACGAACTGCTGGCCGACCGCCCGCGCGTCCTGCTGCGCGGTGAGGCGGGCGCCGGCAAGACGACACTCATGTGGTGGCTGGCCGCGCACGCCTCGGCGGGGACGCTCGGTCCACGGCTCGATCAGCTGAACGGCCTGGTGCCGTTCGTCGTCCCCCTGCGTACCCTCCGTGCCCGCGGCGGCACCTTCCCCACCCCTTCCCAGCTCCACTCAGTGGCCCAGCTGATGGCTGATGATCCGCCCGAAGGCTGGGCGGGGCGGGTCCTCAAGGCCGGTCGCGCCCTGCTGCTGCTCGACGGTCTTGACGAGATGCCGAAGAACGACCGGGAAGAGGCCCACGAGTGGCTGTCCGGGCTGCTCGCCCGCTTCCCCGGCACCCGGTGTGTGGTGACCGTACGGCCGCTCGCGGTCGAGCCGGACTGGCTGAAGTCGGAGGGCTTCGAGGAGCTCAGCCTGCTGCCCATGACGGGCTCGGACATCCATGCTTTCGTCGCCGCATGGCACCGGGCAGCCCGCCTGGACGGCGACGACGGCGAGAACCTGGACGACCTGGAACGGGAGCTGGCCCAGCAGTTCGAGCAGAACCGCGCACTCAGCGATCTCGCCCGTACACCGCTGCTCTGCGCGGTCATCTGCGCGCTGCACCGGCTGCGCCAGGGGTTCCTGCCGGAGACCCGGTGGGCGCTCTACCAGTCCGCGCTCCAGATGCTCCTCGGCAACCGCGACAAGTTCCGCAAGATCGACGCGCCCGAAGGCATCTCGATGACGGTGGAGGAGCATCTGCAGCTGCTGCAGCGGATCGCGGTATGGCTGGTGCGGGGCGGCCAGGCCGAATTCACCCGGGAACAGGCCCTGCACCAGCTGAAACGCACCCTGCCGGGGATGCCACGGGTAGGGGAGCAGGGCACACCCGAGGTCGTACTGAACCATCTGCTCAACCGCAGTGGTCTCCTCCAGGAACGCGGCGACGACGACTTCCAGTTCGCCCACCGGACCTTCCAGGACTTCCTGGCGGCCAAGGAGTTCGTCGAGGGCGACCACATCCAGGAGGCGCTGAAGCACGCCTATGAGCAGCAATGGCAGGATGTCCTGCTGCTGGCCGCAGGCCATTGTTCCCGCCGGGAACTGACCGTGCTGGTCAATGGGTTGATGACCGCCGGTTCCTCACTGGGGACGCAGGAAGGCAGGCGGCGCACCGAACTGTACGTACTGGCCGCGCTGTGCGCGCAACACGCGGCGTGGCTGGACTCGGCCACCCTTGAGCGCGTACGGACGGGGATCAGGTCTGTCGTCGAGCCCCGCAACAACCTGGAGCTGCACCTGCTGGCCCGGCTGGGTCCCTACGTGCTGCCGCTGCTGCCGAGCCCTGCCCCGCGGCCCATGACGCACGAGAGGCCGGTGGTCGAGCTGATCAACGAGATCGGTGGCGCAGACGCCATCCCCTACGCCCGGCGCTTCGCGGAAAAGGCCGACGGCTCCAGCAATTTCGCCTCCTCGCTGGCCGGCAACTGGGCCAACTATCCGGCCGGCGAGTACGCCCGCGAAGTCCTCACTCGCCTCGACCTGACTGCCGTACCGCTGTTCATCACCAACCGCGAACAGCTGGCACAGCTCCCCGTGTTGTCACACGCTCGGCACCTCGACATCACCGGTGACATCAGCGCCGCCGAACTCGAGGCCCACCTCGACGGCCACAGCATCGAGACCATCGGTATCGCGGACAACAAGCTCCTCACCGACCTCACATTCCTGCGCTGCTGCGGTTCAGAGCTCAAGCAGGTGGCCATCAGGCGCTGCCCCGGCGTGGAGAGCCTCGCCTTCCTCCCCGAGCTCGACGCGCTGGAGGTGGTCGACCTGGATGCCGTGCGGGTTTCCGCCGTCGATGTGGGGGCCATGGCCCGGATATCCCGGCTGCGCTCCGTCTTCATCTCGTACCCCTCGATGGAGGAGGAAGAGCTGAATCTGACGCCGCTGCGGGCCGTGGCCGGGTTGAAGCTCAACGTCTCAGGGCTTCCCAAGCGACGGATCATCGGCTACCGCTGAGGACGGCGAAAGGGGCTGCGCCGGAACCATCACTGGTTCCGGCGCAGCCCCTTCGGACACTCAGAACGCTTACGCGTCCTTCGACAGGTTCGGCCCGGCTCCGCCGGCCGCCTGCTCGATCGGAGGAACGTCCGGCAGCGCCGACTTCTCCTCGCCGCGGAAGGTGAACTTCTTCTCCTCACCCTCGCCCTCGGTGTCCACGACCACGATGTGACCGGGGCGCAGCTCGCCGAAGAGGATCTTCTCCGACAGGATGTCCTCGATCTCGCGCTGGATCGTCCGGCGCAGCGGCCGGGCGCCCAGGACCGGGTCGTAGCCCTTCTTGGCGAGCAGCGACTTGGCCGTGGGGCTGAGCTCCAGGCCCATGTCGCGGTCCTTCAGGCGCTCGTCCACCTTGGCGATCATGAGGTCGACGATCTGGATGATGTCTTCCTCGGTCAGCTGGTGGAAGACCACCGTGTCGTCGACACGGTTGAGGAACTCGGGCCGGAAGTGCTGCTTGAGCTCTTCGTTGACCTTGACCTTCATCCGGTCGTAGTTCGACTTGACGTCGCCCTGCGCCGCGAAGCCCAGGTTGAAGCCCTTCGAGATGTCCCGGGTCCCGAGGTTGGTCGTCATGATGATGACCGTGTTCTTGAAGTCCACGACGCGGCCCTGGGAGTCGGTCAGGCGACCGTCCTCCAGGATCTGCAGAAGGGAATTGAAGATATCGGGGTGGGCCTTCTCGACCTCGTCGAAGAGGACGACGGAGAACGGCTTCCGGCGCACCTTCTCGGTGAGCTGGCCGCCCTCTTCGTAACCCACGTATCCGGGCGGGGAACCGAAGAGACGGGAAACCGTGTGCTTCTCGCTGAACTCCGACATGTCGAGGGAGATCAGCGCATCCTCGTCGCCGAAGAGGAATTCGGCGAGCGTCTTGGAGAGCTCGGTCTTACCGACACCGGACGGGCCGGCGAAGATGAACGAGCCACCAGGGCGCTTCGGGTCCTTCAGGCCGGCGCGGGTACGCCGGATCGCCTGGGAAAGGGCCTTGATGGCGTCCTTCTGGCCGATGACGCGCTTGTGGAGCTCGTCCTCCATGCGCAGCAGACGCGAGGACTCCTCCTCGGTCAGCTTGAAGACCGGAATGCCGGTGGCCGTGGCGAGAACTTCGGCGATCAGCTCGCCGTCGACCTCGGCGACGACGTCCATGTCGCCGGCCTTCCATTCCTTCTCGCGCTTGGTCTTCGCGGCGAGCAGCTGCTTCTCCTTGTCGCGGAGAGAGGCCGCCTTCTCGAAGTCCTGGGAGTCGATCGCCGACTCCTTGTCGCGACGGACGCCCGCGATCTTCTCGTCGAACTCGCGGAGGTCCGGCGGCGCGGTCATCCGGCGGATACGCATCCGGGAACCGGCCTCGTCGATCAGGTCGATCGCCTTGTCCGGCAGGAAGCGGTCCGAGATGTACCTGTCGGCCAGCGTCGCGGCCTGGACCAGCGCCTCGTCCGTGATGGAGACGCGGTGGTGGGCCTCGTAACGGTCCCGCAGGCCCTTGAGGATCTCGATGGTGTGCGGCAGCGACGGCTCCGCGACCTGGATGGGCTGGAAGCGGCGCTCCAGGGCCGCGTCCTTCTCCAGGTGCTTGCGGTACTCGTCGAGCGTGGTGGCGCCGATGGTCTGCAGCTCACCGCGCGCGAGCATCGGCTTCAGGATCGAAGCCGCGTCGATCGCGCCCTCGGCGGCGCCCGCACCCACCAGGGTGTGGAGCTCGTCGATGAACAGGATGATGTCGCCGCGGGTGCGGATCTCCTTGAGGACCTTCTTCAGGCGCTCCTCGAAGTCACCGCGGTAGCGGGAGCCGGCAACCAGCGCGCCGAGGTCCAGGGTGTAGAGGTGCTTGTCCTTGAGGGTCTCGGGCACCTCGCCCTTGACGATGGCCTGCGCCAGGCCCTCGACGACCGCCGTCTTGCCGACGCCGGGCTCGCCGATGAGGACCGGGTTGTTCTTGGTACGGCGGGACAGCACCTGCATGACCCGCTCGATCTCCTTCTCGCGCCCGATGACCGGGTCGAGCTTGGACTCACGAGCGGCCTGGGTGAGATTCCGGCCGAACTGGTCCAGGACGAGCGACGTCGAGGGCGTGCCCTCGGCCGGGCCGCCTGCCGTGGCGGCTTCCTTGCCCTGGTAACCGGAGAGCAGCTGGATGACCTGCTGCCGCACCCGGTTGAGATCGGCGCCCAGCTTCACGAGGACCTGGGCGGCGACGCCCTCGCCCTCGCGGATCAGGCCGAGCAGGATGTGCTCGGTGCCGATGTAGTTGTGGCCCAGCTGAAGAGCCTCGCGGAGCGACAGCTCCAGGACCTTCTTGGCACGAGGGGTGAAGGGAATGTGCCCGGACGGGGCCTGCTGGCCCTGGCCGATGATCTCCTCCACCTGCTGGCGGACCGCCTCGAGCGAAATCCCGAGGCTCTCCAGGGCCTTAGCGGCGACACCCTCACCCTCATGGATAAGGCCCAGGAGGATGTGCTCGGTGCCGATGTAGTTGTGGTTGAGCATCCGGGCTTCTTCCTGAGCCAGGACGACAACCCGCCGCGCGCGGTCGGTGAACCTCTCGAACATCGTTAATCGCTCCTCAGAGCGGTCAGGCAGTAAAGGGGTCGGTCCCCTCCCTGTCCTTCCGCAGCTTAGTCCCGCAAGCGGGGACCGCTCATTCCAACTGCCGACACCCGTCTGTGGCCTCCTGACCGCTGAACGCCGACAACTGCTCCAACCCGATGGTGCGAGACGATGTTCCCGCAGGCCAGGCAGATACCCTCACCACCGCTACGCCGATGGCGAACGTGAGACGGCCAGGCAGGCGTGTCGCCCCTTGCCACTAGGAATGTCTTACCCGTAAGCACTGACACTCCATGCGGCGCGCACCGGTTCCCTCAGCTACGGGCGAACAACCTTGCGCACTCGAATGCCCCCGTACGCCCCCAACTCGGGCACCGTGTGCAATCAGTCACACACTCTGCGTAACTTGGGGGACCACTCGGCAGTTCCCCAATTATGGCTCTCACCGTCCCGCTCCGCCGTACGTCCTTCGACGGCGGCATTGCGCAGTGGTACGAGGACGAGCTCGGCTGGGCCACCGCGGGCGGGTCCCCGGTGCGGCTGCTGACCGGGCTGCGTTTCGATGTGCTGGAGCTGCCTGCGGACGCAGGAGCGGCCGTGCTGCGCCGTACGGACTCGGCAGGGACAGCCGGGCCGGTAGCCCTCATGGGGCACAGAATGCGGCTCCTGGTGGCCGCTGGGAGCGCCGACGAGCTGCCTGGGCTGCTCGACTGGCTGCAGTGGGGCGGGATCGCCCTCGATCTGACCACCATCGGCGCGGGCGGGCTGATGACGGCCCCGCCGCCGCCCGGGTGGTTCGGCTCGCGGGGGGCCGCCGTGTGGCTGCGACCCCCCGTGCCGGGGCGCGAGATGGAGGCGACTCTGCCGGCCCTGAACTCTTTGGGGCGCAGTGCCGGAACCGATGGGGGTATCAGCCCCGATCTCGTACGACTCGTGGACACCGTGGCAACCGAGTGCCACCGGGCCCGATTGCTGCGTACGAATACGCCGCGTGCGAATACTCAGCCGTTGGCCTTCTCGTAAGCCTCACGGACATGGGCCGGGACGCGGCCGCGGTCGTTGACCTCGAAGCCGTTCGCCTTGGCCCAGGCGCGGATTTCAGCGGTGTCCTTGTTGCCGCCCCCGGCCGCACGGCCCTTGCCACGGCTGGTCGAGCTGCGACCGCCCGTACGACGGCCGGCCTTCACGAACTCCGCGAGCGACTGACGGAGCTTGTCCGCGTTGGCGGCGGTGAGGTCGATCTCGTACGTCTTGCCATCCAGAGCGAACGTCACCGTCTCGTCCGCCTCGCCGCCGACGAGGTCATCGACAAGAAGGACCTGAACCTTCTGTGCCACCGGATTTCCTTTCATCGAAAATGCAGTACGCGGAAAGGAAACCGCTTTTCCTTGGAAAACACAAACCCTTGGGAGAGGTTCAGAACCCCGAGAACGCGGGAAACGTGCGCGATTCGGACATAGGGTTCCGGTTCTTGTGGTGATCACAGGTGCAGAAGCATCCGGCTGTTGCCCAAGGTGTTCGGCTTCACTCGTTCGAGCCCGAGGAACTCGGCGACACCCTCGTCATAGGAACGCAGCAGCTCGCTGTAGACATCTCCGTCGACCGGTGTCTCACCGATCTCCACGAAGCCGTGCTTGCTGAAGAAGTCCACTTCGAAGGTGAGACAGAAAACCCGGCGCACTCCGAGCCAGCGTGCCGTGTCCAGCAGCTTGTCCAGCACCTGATGTCCGATGCCGCTGCCCTTGAAGACCGGATCGACGGCAAGAGTGCGGACTTCGGCGAGGTCTTCCCACATGACATGCAGAGCGCCGCAGCCGACCACGCGGGCATCGTCGTCGCGTTCCGCGACCCAGAACTCCTGGATGGCTTCGTAAAGGGTGACCGTCGCTTTGTCGAGCAGGATGCCTTCACTCACGTACGGATCGACGAGTCGGCGGACCGAGGGCACATCGCTGGTCCTGGCTCGCCGGACGGTGATGGCATTTGCTGCGACATAAGACATGGCCCGACGCTATCGCCCCGCCGGCGTACCGCCCTCGGCGCCCTCGTCGCCCTGAACGATGTGGACAGCGGCTTGGAGGGCTTCACGCTGCTCGGACGACATCATGCCGAAGAAGGCGACCAGTGCGGCGGCGGGGTTGTCACTCTTGGACCAGGCTTCGTTCATCAGTGCGGCGGAGTACGCGGCGCGGGTGGAGACCGCTGTATATCGATAGGCGCGGCCGTCGACTTCCCTGCGCACCCAGCCCTTCTGATGGAGATTGTCCATTACGGTCATGACGGTGGTGTAGGCGATGGATCGTTCCTGCTGAAGGTCTTCCAGGACTTCCCGGACCGTGACCGGCCGGTTCCATTGCCAGACGCGTGTCATGACGGCGTCTTCGAGCTCTCCCAATTGGCGGGGCACAGCGCCACCATAGTGCGAGATGCCGGGAATGACCGGTTATTGACGTAACAAAAAGGACGTACGGCCCCGGAAATCTGCCGTACGTCCTTGAAGCGCGAGAGCGCGGTGCGTCGTGTGGCCTCAGGCGTCCCGGCCGGCCTGGTGGGTGGATTCCGCGCGGGCGATCACGGCGTCCGCGATCGCGTCCTCCTTGGCCTTGTTCGGGCCACCCTGGCTCTTGACGATCGTCACGACCAGGACAGTGAAGAAGGCGGCCATCACCACGGGGGGCAGGAGCGCGGATACGTAGTCCATGGCTCCAGAGTAGCTATCCGGCGGCGCGCTCTTCCGGTGGGGGCACGGGCTTGCGGCGGGGCGGGAAGACCTCGGACGGCTTCGGCATCGGGCGGTCGGGGGGTGTGGGCCCCTTGGGCTGCGGTTTCTCCTGCGGCTCCTGCCGGGGTTTGTGCTGGGGCCTGGGCTGCGGCTTCGAGTCGTCGGACGCACGGCCGCCGGGGAGCGCGAGGAGACGGGTGCGGGGAGCGGGCGCGGCGGCTCCGGGCCCTCTTGCGCGGCCGGCCAGCCGGGCGCGCAGCGACTGCTCGGCCAGCGCCTGGCAGCGCTGCAGTACGGCGGCGCCGACCGGGTTGGCGCGCAGGGTGCGCAGCGCGGACAGGTCTTCCGGGCGAGGGTCGTAGCCGGTGGCCAGGGCGTCCTGGAGGAGCTCCAGATAGCCGGTGGCGGAACCGGGAAGCGCGTCGCGGTAGCGGACGAGGTCGGCGAGAAGGAACGTACGCAGCCGGCCGGCCTCGCGTACCGCCTCGTCCAGGGAACCGGCCAGTCGCAGACAGTCCTGGACGTCCGAGTCGGTGAGAGGGACGGGATGGAGGGCGCTGGCGAGAGCGCGTCGGAGCACACGCAGCTCGTCTGCGCTGAAGGCCATGCCGCCGCGGGATCCGTATGGCGTGGGCATGAGCCGACGATACGTCCGACTTGGACAAAATCGGGTTAATTCGCCGCCCCGGGCGCGGCGGGCCTGTTCCCCTGCCCGCTCCTTCCCGAACTGGGGCTCCGCCCCAGCCCCTCCCCCTACGCCCCTGCGGGCGTGGGGGGACCCCCAACGCCTCAATCGCCGGCGGGGCTTGATTTTCCAGCTCGTCCGGGGGTCCCGCCCCCGGTTACGGGATGGGGGGACCTCCCACGGCCGCCAGGCCGTAGAGGGAGGGCGGGCAGGGGAACAACCCCGGGGCACCCCCAAGCGCGGGCCTACATCCGCGACACATTCCGCTCGTACACCAACCGCAGCCCGATCAGCGTCAGCCAAGGCTCGTGTTCGTCGATTTCCGAGGCTTCGCCCATCACCATCGGGGCCAGACCGCCCGTCGCGATCACCGTGACCTCGTCCGGGTCCTCCGCGAGTTCGCCCTTCATGCGCTTGACCACGCCGTCGACCTGGCCCGCGAAGCCGTACACGATGCCCGCCTGCATCGCCTCGACCGTGTTCTTGCCGATCACACTGCGCGGGCGGGCCAGTTCGATCTTGCGAAGCTGGGCGCCCTTGACGCCGAGTGCCTCGACGGAGATCTCGATGCCCGGGGCGATCACGCCGCCCGCGTACTCGCCGCGCGCACTGACCGCGTCGAAGGTCGTCGCCGTGCCGAAGTCGACGACGATCGCCGGACCGCCGTACAGATCGACCGCGGCGACCGCGTTGATGATGCGGTCCGCGCCGACCTCCTTGGGGTTGTCCATCAGGATCGGCACGCCGGTCTTGATGCCGGGCTCGACGAGGACGGACGGAACGTCGCCGTAGTAGCGGCGGGTCACCTCGCGCAGCTCGTGCAGAACCGAGGGAACGGTGGAGCAGATGGCGATGCCCTCGATACCGTCGCCCAGCTCCTCGCCGAGCAGCGGGTGCATGCCCATCAGACCCTGCAGCAGGACGGCCAGTTCGTCGGCGGTGCGGCGGGCGTCCGTGGAGATGCGCCAGTGTTCGACGATCTCCTCACCGTCGAACAGGCCGAGGACGGTCTGGGTGTTGCCGACGTCGATCGTGAGCAGCATCAGACGCCTGCCTCACGCAGGTCGAGGCCGATGTCGAGGATCCGGGAGGAGTGCGTCAGCGCGCCCACCGCGAGGTAGTCGACGCCCGTCTCGGCGTACGCGCGGGCGTTGTCCAGGGTGAGCCTCCCCGAGGACTCGAGGGCGGCACGGTGCGCGACGATCGCGACGGCCTCCTCGGTCTCGGCCGGGGTGAAGTTGTCGAGCAGGATCAGGTCCGCGCCCGCGTCCAGGACTTCGCGGACCTGGTGCAGGGTGTCCACCTCGACCTCGATCGGGAGGTCCGGGAAGGTGTCCCGTACGGCCTTGAACGCCTCCGCCACGCCGCCCGCGGCAACCACGTGGTTGTCCTTGACGAGCGCGGCGTCCGAGAGCGACATCCGGTGGTTGACGCCGCCGCCGCAGCGCACCGCGTACTTCTCGAGGGCGCGCAGTCCCGGCGTGGTCTTGCGGGTGTCGCGGACCCGGGCTCCGGTGCCTTCGAGTACGTCCGCCCACGCGCGCGTGGCGGTCGCGATGCCGGAGAGACGGCACAGGATGTTCAGTGCGCTGCGCTCGCCGGTGAGCAGGTCACGGGTGTTGGTGGTGACGGACAGCAGCTTCTGGCCGGCCTCGACGCGGTCGCCGTCCTCGACGTGCCGCTCCACCTCGAACTCGTCGGTGCACACGATCGACAGGACCGCCTCGGCGACCCGCAGGCCGGCGACCGTACCGGCCTCACGAGCCGTGAAGTCGCCGGTGGCGACGGCGTCCTCGGGAACGGTCGCCACCGTCGTCACATCCACGCCGCCGTCGAGGTCCTCGGAGATCGCGAGGTGGGCGATGTCCTCGACCTGGACGGGATCGAGGCCGGCGTCGGCGAGCAGCTGCGCGAGCGTGGGGTCCAGGCCGCACTCCAGCTCGTCGTACTCCTCCCCCTCGCCGGAGCAGCCGCAGCCGTCCCCGCAGCCGCCCTGGGACGGGGCGGGGGCGCCGATCTGGATCAGCGGTACGTCCACGGGGCGCGGACGTTCTTCGGGCGTGCTCACGGTTACGGCTCCCTGGGGGCGTCGGGGACGGTGTCGAGGACGGTCGGGGCGAATGCGGTGCTCTCGGTGCGGCTGACGACGAGAGGGGGAGGTGTGACGCGAAGAGTCTGGTTGGAAGGGTTGCGGGAGACGGGCGGCGCGTCGGGCGCGAGGCGTACGACGAGATGGCGGCGCCAGTCGGCATCGTCCCGCTCGGGCCGGTCGTCGCGCCAGTGGCAGCCGCGGGTCTCCTCGCGTTCCAGGGCCGCGGTGGTCAGCACGCGGGCCACGCACAGGAGGTTCGACGTCTCCCAGGACTCGACGCCGGGCTCGGCCGTCTTGCCCGAACCCTCGTGGTCGTGCACGGCGTTGCGGTGTACGGAGTGCAGCGCGGCGGCCGCGGCCGCGAGGCTCTCGGCCGAGCGGAGCACGCCCGCGCCGTGGGACATGATGCGCTGGATCTCGGCCCGCGCCTCGGGGGCGATGAGCGGCAGTACGGACGGGCTCGCCGGGTTCGCGGGGGCACCGGCCGCGAGCGGGGCCCGGGATGCGATGTCGACGGCGATGCGCTCCGCGAAGACCAGTCCCTCCAGAAGGGAGTTGGAGGCCAGCCGGTTCGCGCCGTGCACTCCCGTACAGGCCACTTCGCCGCATGCGTACAGGCCCGGGACCGTGGTGCGGCCGTGCAGGTCCGTGCGCACCCCGCCGGAGGCGTAGTGCGCGGCGGGGGCGACCGGGATGGGCTCGGTGACCGGGTCGATGCCGTGGGCGCGGCAGGCGGCCAGGATCGTCGGGAAGCGCTGCTCCCACATCTCGGCGCCGAAGTGGCGGGCGTCCAGGTACATATGGGCGGTGCCCTGTTCCTGCATCCGGCGCATGATGCCCTTGGCGACGATGTCGCGGGGCGCGAGTTCGGCCAGTTCGTGCTGTCCGAGCATGAAGCGGGTGCCGGACGCGTCGACGAGATGGGCGCCCTCTCCCCGTACCGCCTCGGAGACCAGCGGCTGCTGACCCTCGGAGTCCGGGCCGAGGAAGAGCACGGTCGGGTGGAACTGCACGAATTCGAGGTCGGAGACCTCCGCACCGGCGCGCAGCGCGAGCGCGACGCCGTCGCCCGTGGAGACCGCGGGGTTGGTGGTGGCGGAGAAGACCTGGCCCATGCCGCCGGTGGCCAGGACGACGGTAGGGCTGTGGACCGCGCCGACGCCGTCGTGCTGGCCCTCGCCCATGACATGCAGGGTGATGCCTGCCGTACGGCCTTCGGCGTCCGTCAACAGGTCCAGGACCAGGGCGTTCTCGATCGTACGGATGCCCGCTTCGCGCACCGCCTCGACCAGCGCGCGGGAGATCTCGGCACCCGTCGCGTCGCCACCCGCGTGCGCGATACGGCGGCGGTGGTGCCCGCCCTCGCGCGTCAGCTCTATCTCGCCGGAGCCCGGGTCGGTGTCGAAGTGCGCGCCGGTGGCGATCAGTCGGCGTACCGCGCCGGGGCCCTCGGTGACCAGGGTGCGTACCGCCTCCTCGTCGCACAGGCCGGCGCCCGCGACCAGGGTGTCGTCCAGATGCTGCCCGGGTGTGTCACCGTCGCCGAGCGCCGCGGCGATGCCGCCCTGCGCCCAGCGCGTGGAGCCGTCGTCCAGACGGGCCTTGGTGACCACGACCGTGCTCAGCCCTGCCGCGGCGCAGCGCAGCGCGGCGGTCAGACCGGCGACCCCGGAGCCGACCACGACGACCTCGGCGTCGATGGACCAGCCGGGGGCGGGGGCGTGCAGCCGTATTCCTGTCACTTGGGCGCTCCGAAGGTCAGGGGGATGTTGTCGATCAGCCGCGTGGTGCCCACCCGGGCCGCGACGGCGATGATCGCCTCGCCGGTGTGGTCGTCGGGGACCTCGGTGAAGTCGGCCGGATCGACGAGGGCCAGATAGTCGAGTACGAGAGCGGGGTTCGCCTTGGCCGCCTCGTCGAGGACGACACGGGCCGCGGCACGTACGGCGTCGGCGCCGCCGGGTCCCGCCTGCGCCACCGCGTGCGCGTCGGCGGCGGCCCGGGCCTCGCCCAGCTTGGACAGCGCGGCGGCCCGGGACTGCGAGGCGGGCAGCGACTCGGCACGCGCGCGCAGCGCCTGCTGGGCGGCGAGCCGGTCGTGGGCCGCGAACAGCGCTCCGGACAGCGCGAGGGCGGTGCGGCGCTCGTCGGCCGAGAGATAGCGGTTGCGGCTGGAGAGCGCGAGGCCGTCCGGCTCCCGCACGGTCGGTACGCCCACGATCTCGACCGGGAAGTTCAGATCGGCGGCCATCCGGCGGATCAGGGCGAGCTGCTGCGCGTCCTTCTGGCCGAACAGGGCGACGTCGGGGCGGGTGAGATGCAGGAGCTTGGCGACGACGGTGAGCATGCCGTCGAAGTGGCCGGGGCGGCTCTCGCCCTCGAGGCGCTCGCCCATGGGGCCCGCGGTGATCCTGACCTGCGGCTCGCCGCCCGGGTAGACCTCCTCGACCGAGGGGGCGAACACGACGTCCGCGCCCGCCTCTTCGGCCGTCTTGAGGTCGGCGTCGAGCGTACGGGGATAACGGTCGAGGTCCTCGCCCGCGCCGAACTGGAGCGGGTTGACGAAGACCGTGACGATGACGAAGCCCTCGCTGCCGACGTGCTCGCGCGCGGCGCGGATCAGGGTGGCGTGGCCCTCGTGCAGGGCGCCCATGGTCATGACGACGGCGGTGCGGCCGGGGGCGCCGTGGTGGTCGATGGCGTACTGCAGATCGTCCCTGGTCGGTACCGGCTCGACGGTGCGCCTGCTCATCGCTGGTCCCCCTCGGCGAGAACACCCAGCAGATCCTCCGCCAGCTCGGGCTTGAGCAGGCCGTGCGCGAGCGCGCGGTCGGCGGTGGTGCGGGCCATCGCCAGATAGCCGGCCACCGTGCCGGGCGCGTGCTTGCGCAGCTCGGCGACATGGGCGGCGACGGTGCCGGCGTCGCCACGGGCGACGGGTCCGGTCAGGGCCGCGTCGCCGGAGCGCAGGGCGTTGTCGAGGGCCGCGCCGAGGAGCGGGCCGAGCATCCGGTCGGGGGCGGCGACCCCCGCCGTACGCAGGAGCTCCATCGACTGGGCGACCAGCGTGACCAGATGGTTCGCGCCGAGGGCGAGGGCCGCGTGGTAGAGCGGGCGGGCCTCCTCCTCGATCCACTCGGGCTCGCCGCCCATCTCGATGACCAGCGCCTCGGCTGCGAGCCGCAGCTCGTCGGGGGCGGTCACACCGAACGAGCAGCCGGCAAGACGCTGCACGTCGACACTCGTTCCAGTGAAGGTCATGGCGGGGTGCAGTGCGAGCGGGAGCGCACCGGCACGCGTGGCGGGGTCCAGCACCTTGGCGCCGTACCGCCCGGAGGTGTGCACGAGCAGCTGCCCGGGGCGTACGGCGCCGGTCTCGACGAGGCCGTCGACCAGCGCAGGCAGTGTGTCGTCGGGGACGGTCAGCAGCACGAGCTCGGCGCGGGCCAGGACCTCGGCGGGAGGCACGATCGGTACGTCGGGGAGCAGTGCGGCCGCTCGTCGCACGGATGCGTCGGAGACTCCGGAGACCGCGACCGGTCGGTGTCCCGCGAGCTGCAGCGATGCCGCGAGGGCGGGTCCGACGCGCCCGGCTCCGACGACGCCGACGCGCAGCCTGGCGGGGCGGTCCCGCGGGTCGAGCGGTTCCTGTGGTGCTGTGGCATTCACGCGGCGGGGGCCTTCCGTTCCAGTCCGCGGGGGGTACCGGACGATTTCTCGTCATGCTACGCCAGCGCGTAAGGCCCTCTTGCAATTGTCCACAGGCTGTGGGCGGGTTGAGTGCGCCGTGGGCGACGATCGGGCCATGCCGCCGAAGGCACGGCGCGGGGCGCCCCTTCCCGAGCGGGGCTCCGCCCCGGATCCTCCCCCTACGCCCTTCTCAAGCCCCGCCGGCGATTGAGACGCGGGGGTGCGGGGGCGGAGCCCCCGAAAGACGGGGTCCGGGGCGGAGCCTCGGTTACGGGATGGGGGTACTCCCCCTGGCTGCGCCGGGGGCACCCCCACCCAGGCGAAGCTCTGGGGGAGGGCGGGGAGGGGAAAGGGCACCCCGCGCCCCCAGGCGGGCCGCCGCGCCCTCAACCGGAGTGGAACAGGCGGGCCAGCGCGGAGCGGACGCGGCCCCGGGGGTGGCGGGCGCGGCGGGCAGCCCCGTGGGTGGTGAGTTCGCGCGCGGCCTGCCAGTCGTGGAGGCCCGGCTGGGGAGGGGCCTTGGTGCCGTGCTGGGACGCGCGGTAACTGTCCAGCATGTACTGATGCATCGCATTCATGACCTCACGCTGCGCCCACCCACCCGCGCCCGTCCCGCCAATTGACGAGCCCCGTCAAATGACGCCGCCATCGCCCGGCGCACCCCGCACCATGGAGCCGTGAGCGTGAGCATCGACATCGCGGGCCTGGCCCCGGAGCGCATCGTCTTCGAGATTTCCCCACTCGCCGAGCTCGGCGTGGCGCTGCACGCGCTCGCCGAGCCCGCGCACCATCCCGGGCTGCACGGCTGGGCCACCGCCACCGCCGCCGGGCTCAAGCCCGATCTCGCCGACCGGCTGCACGAGGCCGACTTCCTGTGGCGGACCACCTTCTCGGACGTCTTCATGCCGTTCGCGGGTCTCAACAGGTCCGACGCCCGCACCGGCACGACCCTCGCCGAAGAGCTGGACATGCTCGACCGGCTGGACGAGGAGCGCTTCGTCTCCGCCGCCCTGGAGTTCACCTGCGCCAGTACGTACGGAGTCGGCGGCCCCTCCCCCCTCACCGACCCCGTCCGCCGCGAGCGCGCCCTCGAGCTCGCCGCCACCCGCGGCCCCAAGCAGCTCGACTTCACCCGGCGGCTGCTGGACGACCCTGCTTCGGTACGCGCCTGGGTACGCCGTCTGTTCGAGGACTGCGACCAGGCCTTCTTCGCCGACACCTGGCGTCGCGTCGCCACCCAGCTCGCCGCGGACGCCCGCCACAAGACGGATCTGCTGCGCCGCAAGGGACTGGCCGAGGCGCTGCACGCCGTCTCGCCCGCGCTCGCGGTGGACGAGGACCACGCCCGTATCAGCGCCGACAAGCTCGCGGACGGGCGCACGACCTCCCTCGACCCCGCCGTCGGCGCCGGGCTCTCCCTGGTGCCGTCCAGCTTCGGCTGGCCGCATCTGATGGTGCTGCACGCGCCCGGCTGGCGGCCGGTGATCCACTACCCGGTCGGCTCACCGTCACTGCCCGGCCCCGCCCCCGTCGAGCTGCTGAAGCTCCGGATGGAGGCGCTTGCCCACCCGATGCGGATGCGGTTGTGCCGCCACCTCGCCCGCTCGCCGTACACGACGAGCGAGCTGGCGGACGCGTACAACATCACCGCGCCCGAGGTCTCCCGCCATCTCGCCGTGCTGAAGAAGGCAGGGCTCGTCTCGACCCGGCGGCGCGGCCGTTACGTACTGCACCAGCTGGACGTCACCGCCGTCGCACGGCTGGGCAGCGACTTCCTGGAGACCGTGCTCCGCTGATCCATTGCTAATCCAGGGCGACGCGGAGCAGCAACTTGCCCGTCGTCGTGCGGCTCTCCATCAGCCGGTGCGCCTCCGCCGCCTCGGCGAGCGACAGTTCGGCGGTGACCGGCAGCTCCACATCCCCGTCCGCGACCAGCCGGAACGCCCGCTCCGACAGCTCCCGCAGCGCCTTGGGCTCCGTCACCGCCAGGGTCAGGATCGAGAAGAACGCCACCGACCGTGCACCGGGAGCGAGTTCGGCCGCGCCGAACTGCCACGGCGCCTCGTCGCTCGTGTTGCCGAAGTTCACCACCCGGCCGAACGGCGCCAGTGAGTCAAGACTGCGGCGCAGCTGCTCACCACCGATCGGGTCGAGCAGCAGGTCGACGCCGCGCCCGTCGGTCGCACCGGCCAGCTGCGACTCCCAGTCGTCGCCGACGAAGACCTGGTCGTAGCCGTGCTTCAGCGCGAAATCCGCCTTCGCGGTGGACGAGACGACGCCGTAGACAGCACCGTCGCCGACGCGCTTCGCCAACTGGCCCGCCACCGTGCCGACTCCGCCCGCCGCTCCCTGCACCAGCACGCTCTCGCCCGCCCGCAGCCGCCCCAGCTCGTGCACCAGAGCGTGCGCGGTGGGCAGCACGGTCGGCAGCGTGGCCGCCGTACGCAGCGAAAGACCGGCCGGGACGGGGAAGACCTGGGCGGCGGGAGCGACGGCAACCTCCGCATAGCCGCCGTGCGAGATGAAGGCGGCGACCTCCTGGCCGACGTCCAGGTCCGTGACGCCGTCGCCGAGCGCCCGCACCCGGCCCGAGACCTCAAGTCCGGGCCGGAAGGGGAGACTTGGCACCCGGTAGCCGGTGCGCCTGGCCCTGATCTCCGCGAAGTTCACGCCGGCGTACGCGACATCGACGGCGACCTCGCCCGGACCGGGCTCCGGCACCTCCGCCTCGACCGGCCGCAGCACCTCGGGGCCGCCGTACTCCGTCACCTGAATCGCGCGCATAGCGAACTCCTCGCCCAGAGTGTTCAATGGGAAGCGAACACTTGGAGTGTATGACCGTCGTCGAACACTCTGCAAGGAAGGACGAGGAGGACACGACAGAGACATGAGCAGTCACCGGCCCGCACCCGAGCACACCCACCCCGCCGATGTCCCGCTGCTGAACGCGCTCGACGCGCTGGCCGATCCCGTACGCATCCAGCTCGTCCGCGAACTCGCCGGCTCCGAGGACTGGACCCGCACCTGCGGATCCTTCGACGTGCCCGTACGGAAGGCGGCGATCAGCCATCACTTCTCGGTGCTGCGCGCCGCCGGGCTCGTCGAGCAGCGCGACATGGGACCGAAGCGAGTGAACCGACTGCGGCGCCCGGAGTTCGACGCGCGCTTCCCCGGCCTGCTGGACCTCGTCCTGCGTGCGGACCGTGAGGACTGAGAGCCGGTCGACGTCAGCCGAGGCGGATGCGTGGACCTCAGCCGACGCGGATGTGCTTCAGGCCCGTCCACGCCTTGCGCAGCCGGTGCCGCAGCGGCCCGTCCGTGTTCGGCTCAAGGCTCAGCCCCGCCGAAGCCGCGATCTTGTCCGCCACCTGCGGCACACCGACCCGGTCGGTACGGATGTGCTCGGCGAACAGCGGCCGGTTCAGCCGCTCCAGACACAGGTCCAGCTGCCGCACCGCGAAACTCTCGCGCTTGAGCCCGCGGCCGAGCCCCCGCTCCGTCAGCCGCCGCAGCACCGTCTCGCGCTCCGCGAGCAGCGCGAAGTGGTGCACCTCGTGCCCGGCCGTCCGCAGCCGGCCCACCGTCTCCTCGAAGTACGCCGGTTCGACCACCGTCATGGGCGCGATCACCACGCCCTCGTACGTCCGCAGCGTCAGGTCCAGCACCTCGTGCACACCCTGCCGCCAGGCGGCCAGATCCTGGAAGTCCGAGCGCAGTTCAGGCGGAAGCATCCGGTGCAGGCCGAAGCCGACATGCTCGGGATCGCAGACCACGCTGCCGGGCAGCCGCCGCCGCAGTTCGTACGCGGTCTGGGTCTTGCCGCCCCCGAAGGGGCCGTTGATCCAGAGCAGCATGCGTCAGGCCGCCCCGCCGCCCGCCCGCACCAGGCCCGTCTCGTACGCCAGCACCACCACCTGCACCCGGTCCCGCAGATTCAGCTTGGTGAGGATGCGGCCCACATGCGTCTTGACCGTGGCCTCCGACAGCACCAGACGGGCCGCGATCTCGCCGTTCGACAGGCCCTGGGCGACAAGCAGCATCACCTCGCGCTCCCGGTCGGTAAGCCTCTCCAGCTCCTTGTTCTGCGGCTCGTGGGAGCTGCTGGGCAGCATCGGCGAGAAGCGGTCGAGCAGCCGCCGCGTGGTGGACGGCGCGACCACCGCGTCGCCGCTGTGCACCGAGCGGATCGCGCCGAGCAGTTCGCCGGGCGGCACGTCCTTGAGCATGAAGCCGCTGGCGCCCGCCTTCAGCCCGGAGAAGGCGTACTCGTCCAGGTCGAAGGTGGTCAGGATCAGCACCTTCGGCGCGTCCGGCTCGGCACAGATCCGGCGGGTCGCCTCGACGCCGTCCAGCCTCGGCATGCGTACGTCCATCAGCACCACGTCCACGGCCGTGGACCGGAGGTTCTCGATGGCCTCCGCGCCGTCGCCCGCCTCCGCGACGACCTCCATGTCCGGCTGGGCGGCGAGCACCATCCGGAACCCCGTGCGCAGCAGCACCTGATCGTCGACGAGCATCACACGGATGGACATGTCAGTTGAGTCCTCGTTCTCTAGTGGCGGGCTCTGGTGGCGGGCTCTAGTGGGCGGGCTTGAGGGGAAGCAGTGCACTGATCCGGAAGCCGCCGCCGGGCCGTGGCCCCGCGTCCAGCGTGCCGCCGACCATACCGACGCGCTCGCGCATGCCGATGAGCCCGTGGCCCTGGCCGTCGGCGCCCCCGTCCTCGTACAGCTCGTGCGCCGAGCCACGGCCGTCGTCCTCCACCAGCAGCCCGAGGCCGTCGTCGAAGTAGACGAGACGCACGCTGGCTCCGACGTCCGGGCCGCCGTGCTTGCGGGTGTTGGTCAGCGCCTCCTGGACGATGCGGTACGCGGTGAGCTCGACGCCGCTCGGCAGCGGCCGCGGCGTTCCTTCGATCTTGAAGTCCACGGTCAGACCTGCCCGGCGCACCTGCTCGACCAGGTCCTCGATCTGCTGCACATCGGGCTGCGGGACGTACTCGCCGCTCTCCGGGGCGTCGCCGGTGCGCAGTACGCCGAGCAGCCTGCGCATCTCCGCGAGCGCCTGGCGGCCGGTGGTCGAGATGGTCTCCAGCGCCTGCTTGGCCTGGTCGGGCGCGGCGTCCAGGACATACGCGGCGCCGTCGGCCTGCACCACCATCACCGAGACGTTGTGCGCGACAACGTCGTGCAGTTCGCGGGCGATCCGGGCGCGCTCGGCCGCGACGGCGACCTTCGCCTGCGCCTCTCGCTCCTTCTCCAGCCGGGTCGCGCGCTCCTCGAGCTGGGCGAAGTAGGCGCGCCGAGTGCGTATCGAGTCGCCGAGCACCCAGGCGAGTGCGAAGGGCACGCTCATGACGATCGTGAAGAAGATCTTGCCGCCGAGGCCGGTGTTCTCCGCGGGCCAGCGGATCTGCGAGAGCGTGGCCGCGGAGAGCCCGCCGGCGAGCGCGAGACGGGACGCCCAGCGGGGTCCGTCGTGGGCGGCCACGGTGTAGATGATCACCAGCATCGCGAAGTCGGCCGGGTTGACGTCGACGTCCGCCACGAGCTGGGCCACGCCCAGCGCGGCGGCGAGGACCAGCATCTTCTCCGGCATACGGCGGCGCAGCGCCACCACCACACACAGCAGGAGAACGATGAACGCGGCCGACCAGCGGGCCTCGACCCCGACCGGCACCTGGATCACCCACAGCATGGAGAACCCGAAGAGCATGACAGCCCAGAAGGTGTCGACGCCCATCGGGTGTCTGCGGATGAAGTCATAGAGGCGCTGCACGTAACCCAGAGTAGGGAAAGCAGATAGGTGCAGGGGTCAACCGGAGGAGCGATCCGGGCGGCGGAGGCGTACTCCGCAAGGTGGAGACTTGTGCCCGTGATGGATGACGTGGCGGCTGAGACGTGTCAGTGGCGGGGTTGGCGGGAAGCGACTCAGGCTGCGCTGTACGGACCCGGCGGCTTCTATCTGCGGCCCGAGGGACCGGCCGGCCACTTCCGTACCTCGGTGCACGCCTCGCCCCTGTTCGCCGCGGCCGTCGCGCGACTGCTTCTGGCGACGGCGGACGAGCTGGACGAAGTGGAGGAAGTGGCGTTCGTCGATGTCGGTGCGGGGCGCGGCGAACTCCTCACGGGCGTGCTGGCCGCGCTCCCCTCCGGCTTCCCGGTACAGGCGTACGCCGTCGAACAGGCCCCCCGGCCCGCCGGCCTGGACCCGCGGATCGAGTGGTGCGCCGAGCCGCCCGCCGGGGTGAGCGGACTCCTCTTCGCCAACGAGTGGCTGGACAACGTCCCGGTGGACGTCGCCGAGGCGGATCAGGACGGGGTGGCGCGCTACGTCCTCGTCCGCCCGGACGGCACGCAGCGCCTCGGCTCCCCCGTCACCGGCCCGGGCGCGCAGTGGCTGGCCCGCTGGTGGCCGCTGACGGAGCCGGGCATGCGCGCGGAGATCGGCCGCCCGCGCGACGAGGCATGGGCGTCGGCGGTCGGCACGCTCCGGGCGGGGCTTGCGGTCGCGGTGGACTATGCGCATGTACGGGACGCCCGGCCGCCCTTCGGAACGCTGACCGGGTTCCGGGCCGGCCGGGAGGTCCAGCCCGTCCCGGACGGCAGCTGCGACATCACGGCGCATGTGGCCCTGGACGCGTGCGCGCTCCCGGGCGCAACCCTGACCACCCAACGCGAGGCCCTCGCCGACCTGGGCGTCTCGGCCACGCGGCCCCCGTTGTCGCTGGCGTCGACGGACCCGACGGCCTACGTCCGCGCGCTGGCCTCGGCGAGCGAGGCGGCGGAACTGACGGCGAGGCCCGGCCTCGGCGACTTCGGCTGGCTCCGCCAGCGGGTGGGCCGGCGATCAACCCCGCCCGGCGTTTGAGGACCGCGGTTCACCATCAAGCCCTCCCGGGGTTTGAGGACCGGATTCGGGGCGGAGCCCCGACAGAGGGATACTGTCGCCCATGACGGAGACGACGGTCGGCATCGGCGGCGCGGCAGAAAGCACCGACATGGTGCTCAACATCGGCCCCCAGCACCCTTCCACCCACGGCGTCCTCCGCCTCCGTCTCGTACTCGACGGCGAGCGCATCCAGCACGCCGAGCCCGTCATCGGCTATATGCACCGCGGCGCCGAGAAGCTCTTCGAGGCGCGCGACTACCGCCAGATCATCATGCTGGCCAACCGCCACGACTGGCTCTCCGCCTTCTCCAACGAGCTCGGCGTCGTCATCGCCGTCGAGCGCATGCTCGGCATGGAGGTCCCCGAGCGCGCGGTCTGGACCCGTACGCTCCTCGCCGAGCTCAACCGGGTCCTGAACCACCTGATGTTCCTCGGCTCGTACCCCCTCGAACTGGGCGGAATCACCCCGATCTTCCACGCCTTCCGGGAACGCGAAGACCTCCAGCACGTCATGGAGGAGGTCTCCGGCGGCCGGATGCACTACATGTTCAACCGGGTCGGCGGCCTCAAGGAGGACCTTCCGGCCGGCTGGTTCGGCCGGGCCCGGCAGGCGGTGGCGGAGCTCCGTTCCCGGATGGATGTGTACGACCGGCTGGTCCTCGGCAACGAGATCTTCCGCGGCCGTACGCGCGGCGTGGGCGTGCTGTCGGCAGAGGCCGTGCACGCGTACGGAGTCAGCGGCCCCATCGCCCGCGCGTCCGGCGTCGACTTCGACCTGCGGCGCGACGAGCCCTATCTGGCGTACGGGGAGCTGCAGGACACCCTCAAGGTCGTCACGCGGGCGGAGGGCGACTGCCTGGCCCGCTTCGAGGTGCTGCTCGATCAGACGCACAACGCGCTGGAGCTGGCGGATGCCTGCCTGGACCGGATCGCAGACCTCCCACCGGGACCGATCAACCAGCGGCTGCCGAAGGTGCTGAAGGCGCCCGAGGGCCACACCTACGCATGGACCGAGAACCCGCTCGGCATCAACGGCTACTACCTGGTCTCCAAGGGCGAGAAGACCCCTTACCGGCTGAAGCTGCGCTCGGCGTCGTACAACAACATCCAGGCGCTGGCGGTGCTCCTGCCGGGGACGCTCGTCGCCGACATGGTGGCGATCCTGGGCTCGCTGTTCTTCGTCGTCGGCGACATCGACAAGTGATCCACCGGCGAGTGATCACTCGCCGGCAATCAGCGGGCCAGTGATCAGCTGACCGCGTCGCGCAGGGCGACCACGTCGAGGTGTTCCGTTTCGTCGTGCGCGGTCAGGTCGATGACCTTGCCGACCGGGCGGGCGTCCGCCGACTCCTGCTCGGCCAGCGCCTCCTCGCCCACCACATCGGCGAGATCCTCGTTGTGCGCGGCCTCTATCGCCTTCTGCGCACCCGCGCCCGCCGCCGCGGCGGCAGCGGCAGCGGTGGTGCCGAAGAAGTCGAAGCCGCCCTCGGGGCGCTTGGCCGGGCGGCGCTGGGGTCCGTAGGGAACGATCGCAGCCGCTGCCGGGACGGGACGCCTGGCGGGGACGGCGGACGACGGGCGGGTGTGCTGCTCTCCCCCGGCGACCGCCGCGTGCTTCCCCTGCGGTTCGTCCGCCTCACGTGCCCGCTCCGCAAGATCGCGCGCTCGGGCGTCCTCAACGGTGCGCTTGGCCTCCTGCTCGGCGGCGTTGCGCGACAGCTCGTCCAGGGCCTTGTTGGCGCGCAGGAAGGTCGCCGGAGTGGGCGTGGTCCCGGCCGGGGGCAGCGCCTTGACCGGGGACGACGCCTCCAGCGCGAGCTGCCGGCGGTCCTCGAGCACACCGGCCCGCTCGGTCTCGGCGGTTGCGTACCGGCGCAGCAGCGCGGCGTGCTCACCGCGCAGCGCGGCCAGTTCGACCCGTTTTGCCCGCAACCTCGCATCGAGCTTGGCGCGCAGCTCGCGCGACTCCTCGATGTCCGTCTCCAGCTCGGCTATGCGCTCCTCGGTCTTCCAGGCGTCGCTCGCTCGGCCTCGGGTCAGCTCCGCGACCCGGCGCCCGGCGGCCCGGTCCCAACTGCGCATCATGACGGCGCCGGTGACGGCCGCGGCCGTAGCGGCGGTGACCAGCGAACGGAGCACAACTGGCTCCGCCAGAAACCACGCGCCGGCAGCACAAAGAACCGACGCTCCGGCAACCGCCGAAGGCGGCAGCAGCCTGTGAAGGGGTGGGGAATGGCGGTGGCGTCCACGTGGCATGGCCTGAAATTTACCGTGCGTAGACGCCGAATGGGGTCTCGGACCGGCAAATCTCTCGTTCAAGAACGCCGGGCCGTACCACGGCCACTTCCGAGGCAGGCGCCCGCCACTTCTCCAAGCGGGCACCCGCCTCTCCGAAGCGGCCCCTCACTACTTCTTGAGCAGGCCCTTCGACTCGAGATATGCCTTCGCCGCGTCCTCGGGCTTCGCGCGCTCGGCGTCCACCTTGCGGTTCAGGTCGGCAAGATCCTCGGTGGTCAGCACCTTGGTGAGCTTGTCGAGGACATCGGCTATCTCCTTGGAGCCCGCGTCCTTCGCATTGACCACCGGCAGCACGTTGTCGGCGTTCTGGAGCTTCTTGTCGTCCTCGAGGAAGACAAGGCCGTCCAGCACGGCGTCGGTGGTCGTGGTGAGCACCAGCTGGTCGGTGCCGTCCTTGACGGCCTGCTTGGACTGCGGGGTGCCGACGCCCTTGGGGTCGATGCCCGCGACATCAATGCCGTACGTCTTCTTCAGACCGGGCGCGCAGAACGGCCGCACCTCGCACTCGTCGCCCGCCGCGATCTTCACCTTCAGCTTCGACTTCCCAAGATCGGAGAGAGTCTTCAGCTTGTTCTTCTCGGCGAATTCCTTGCTGACCGCGAAGGCGTTCTGGTCGACGGCCGCACCGGCGGACAGCACCTTCAGCCCGCGCGGTTCGGCGAGCTTGGTGAGCGCCGCGACGGTGGCGGTGACATCGCCGGACGCGACCGGCTTCTCGTCGGGCGCCTTCGGCCCGTTCGCCTTCGCGTTGAGGAATTCGGCGATCGTCGCGGCATATTCCGGTACGACGTCGATCTCGCCCTTCTCCAGGGAGGGTTCGTACAGCTCACGGTTCTTCACCGTGGTGACCGATGTCGTGTATCCGGCGTCCTTGAGAAGCTGTGCGTACAGCTCGGCGAGCACCTTGGACTCGGTGAAGGACGCGGCGCCGATCACGAGCGTGCCCTTCTTGCCCGAGCCGCCGCCCGAGGCCGAGCCGCCCTTCTCCTTCTCCAGGCTGTCACCGCCGCATGCGGCGAGAGAACCCGTCAGGGCCACCACACCGAGTACCGCACCCGCGATGCGCGAGGTCTTGCTCATCAGGTTCTCCGTCCAAGTGTTGTCACACGGTCTTACGGAGGGGGCTCAGCAGCCGGTCGGCCGCCACCAGCACCCCCTCCACCAGCAGCGCAAGCAGCGCCGCCAGCAGCGCGCCCGCCACCACCTGCGGGGTGTTGTACGTGTTGAATCCCGCGGTGATGATCCGGCCGAGGCCGCCCTGGCCGACCATCGAGGCGATCGTGGCCGTGGCCACCACCTGGACGGCGGCCGACCGCAGCCCGGTCATGAGCAGCGGGTAGGCGAGGGGCAGTTCGACCCGGAGGAAGAGCTGGCCGCCCGACATCCCCATCCCCCGCGCGGCCTCCACCACCGCCCGGTCCACCTCGCGCATGCCGACGTACGCGTTGGTCAGCAGCGGCGGCACCGCGAACAGCACCAGCGCGATGATGGTGGGCAGATAGCCGGCGTTGCGCAGCGACGTGAGCATGAAGAGGGCGAGGACCGCGAAGACGGGGATCGCCCGCCCCGCGTTGGAGATATTGATCGCGAGCGCGCCGCCCCTGCCGAGATGCCCCAGCCACAGCGCGATCGGCAGAGCGATGGCACAGGCCAGCACGAGAGCAATCCCGCTGACGTACACATGCTCGCCAAGGCGGTGCCAGGCGCCGCTCTCCCCCGACCAGTTGGAGCCGGTGGTCAGCCATGTCCACGCGTCGGCCACTACCCCCATCAGCCCGCCACCTTCACCTTCGCCGCGGAATTCCCCGCGGAATTGCCCACGGAGTCCCCCGCGGAATTCCCCGCCGACTGCGCCGCAGGCTTCCCCGTACGTATGCGGGTCCAGGGCGTCAGCAGCCGCTGCAGACCGAGCAGCAGCACATCGGCGACGGCCGCGAGCAGCACACAGAGCACGGAGGCGGTGAGCACCTGTGCCTTGAAGGTGGTCTGCACCCCGTCGTCGATGAGATTGCCGAGGCCGCCCTTGCCGACGAGCGCGCCGACCGTGGTGAGCGCGATCGTCGAGACGGTGGCTATGCGCAGGCCCGCTATCAGCGCGGGCAACGCAAGGGGTAGTTCGACCTCCCAGAGCAGCCGCCCCGAGCCGTACCCCATTCCGCGCGCGGCCTCCCGCGCCTCGTCGGGCACCGCCTCGAGACCGGCCATGATGTTCCGCACGAGAATGGTGAGCGAATAGAGCACCAGGCCCGTCACCACCAGCGCGGCCGAAAGGCCGAACACCGGCAGCAGAAGCGAGAACATCGCCAGCGACGGAATCGTGTAGAGCAGGGTCGTCAGGCCGAGGACCGGGCCGGCGAATCGCGGCTTTGCGCGGGCGAGCAGCGCCAGCGGAAAGGCCACGGCGAGGCCGATCAGCACGGACACCACGGTGATCCAGACATGCTGGACGGTGGCGTCGGTCAACTCCTGGCTGCGGGTGCGCAGGTACTCCCCGCAGATCCAGTCATTGGCCGCCAGACAACTCTGCGCAGCCTGCTCCGTACTCATGCGCCCCCACCTCCCCAGCAGTGCCGTACGTATGTCTGGCGACCCTATCCCTGACCACTGACAATCGCCGAGGGCCGCCACATTGCAGCAACATGGCTTTCACACAACACCCGTCACAATGGGGAACCATGATCCGATTCGAGCACGTCACCAAGCGGTACCCGGACGGGACGACAGCGGTCGACAACCTGTCGTTCGAGGTCGCCGAGGGCGAACTGGTCACGCTCGTCGGACCCTCAGGCTGCGGCAAGACCACGACCATGAAGATGGTCAACCGCCTCATCGAGCCGAGCAGCGGCCGGATATTCCTCGACGGGGCCGACATTTCCGCCATCGACCCCGTCCAACTGCGCCGCCGTATCGGCTATGTGATCCAGCAGGTCGGCCTGTTCCCGCACAAGACGGTCCTGGAGAACGTCGCGACCGTCCCCCATCTCCTCGGCTGGAGCCGCTCCAAGGGCCGTGAACGGGCAGCCGAACTCCTCGATCTGGTGGGCCTGGACCCGGGGACGTACGGCGCGCGGTACCCCGAGCAGCTCTCCGGCGGCCAGCGCCAGCGCGTGGGCGTGGCCCGGGCGCTCGCGGCCGATCCGCCCGTGCTGCTGATGGACGAGCCGTTCGGCGCGGTCGACCCGGTGGTGCGCGAGCATCTGCAGAACGAGTTCCTCAAGCTCCAGTCCCAGGTGCGCAAGACCGTGCTCTTCGTCACCCACGACATCGAGGAGGCGGTCCGCCTCGGCGACCGCATCGCCGTCTACGGCCAGGGGCGGATCGAGCAGTTCGACGCCCCGGCGGCGGTCCTCGGCACTCCTGCCACTGCGTACGTGGCCGACTTCGTCGGCGCGGACCGCGGTCTCAAGCGGCTCTCCGTCACCCCCATCGAGGAGAGCGATCTGGAAGAGCCTCCCGTCGTACGGCTCGACGACCCGCTGCCGAAGGAGCTCGGCTCCCGCTGGGCCGTCGTCCTGGACGAATCGGGCGACCTGCACGGCTGGATCTCTGCCGAACAGGCGCGGCAGCAGGGCTCCGTACGCGAATACGCCCGCCGGATGGAGGCCTGGCTGCCCGTCGGCGCCTCCCTGAAGCAGGCCTTCTCCACGATGCTGCAGCACGACGCGGGATGGATCGCGGTCATCGACAAGGAGGAGACCGGGCGCTTCCTCGGGGTCCTCACCCCGGCCCGGCTGCACGAGGCGCTGCGCCGCTCGATCGACGCGGACGCGCAGGACATTCCCCGTACCGCGGTCGAGCTGGAGTCGATCGAGACGGTCGCGCCCGTAACGCCCGTGACGGACACGTCCGTGCAGGACACGTCCGCCACGGAGAAGACAGACACCGTGACTACAGACACGAAGACGTCCGTCACGAAGCGCTGAGCCTGCCGCTCATCCACACCAGGGCGGGCGGAATCTCGCGCCGCCAGGTGTTGAAGTTGTGCCCGCCGCTGTCGAGCATGATCGACGAAACGCGCGCGGGGGCCTTCACCTTGTCGATGAACTTCAGGGTGTTCTTGAGGTTCGCCTCGCCCGACGTGGAGCTGGTCACCAGGAACGACGACTTGCCCTGCGGCAGATGGTCCAGGCTCCACAGCAGATTGGACCGGTTCTTCTCCTTCTTGTTGCCCTGGAAGAGATCACCGGTCGTCGGGTCGTCGGCGGCCTTGTAGTACGCCGAGAGGCCCGCGGACGCGGCGAACTGCTCCGGGTGGTGCAGCGCGATCTTCAGTGCGCAGTAACCGCCGGTCGAATTCCCTATGAAGCCCCAGTTCTGCGGCTTGGTCCCGACCCGGTACGTCTCGGAAACCGCCTTCGGCAGGTCCTTGGCGAAGAAGGTCTCGGTCTGCGGCCCGCCCGGTACGTCGACGCACTCGGTGTCCCGCGGCGGCGCGACGGTCGGCCGCAGCATCACCAGGATCATCGGCTGCATGGTGCCGTCCTTGGCCTGCTGGTAGGCCGTCCTCGGGTACTTGAGCCCCTTGAGCAGGTTCTCCGCGGTCCCCGGATACCCGGTCAGCACGACAGTCGCCGGAAAAGTGTTTTTCGCGAATTTCGGCTGGAAATATTCCGGCGGCAGATAGACATAAGCCGGGCTGTCGATCTTCGATTTCTCGCCCGCGATGACGATCTTCTGTATCTGACCGCCCGCCGCCGGCCGTGCGCCGCCCGGCACATCGAGCCTCTTCTTCTCGACGATCTTGATCCGCTTCGCACCGGCCGAGTGGTCCACCACCACGCCCATCTCCTGTTCCTGACCGAACAGGTCGGACCAAGACCCGTAGAAGAGGAAGGAGTTGTTGGCCGCGAGTCCGACCGCGGCGAACAGTGCGAGCTGGGTAACCAGCAGCAAGCCGATCCTCCCGGTCACGGCGCGCCAGCCGCGGCGGGCGAGCCGTGGCCAGAGCCAGACCGTGGCGGCGAACAGCAGCACAGCCACGAGGACGGCCAAGGCCAGAACTTTGTTACTGGTCAGACCCATGAGTCGCGTGAGCTTTCTTCCTTGAGAATTTCCTGTGAATGAGTGAACCCGCCTCCCGAAAGTCCCGTCCTAGAGAGCGCTAATCGTCCGAAGCCCAACCTGCGGCCCACGGACACTGGATCTCTCGCGAAGTCACGGGAAGCGATGTCTGCAACGGTAGATGGGGACAAGTCAGGATTGGTTCCGGATTGGGTGCGTCGCGTGCTGCGCGGCCCCCGGCCGGAGTCAGTTCCTTCGCTGGTCGGAACGGCCTGCACACTCGTCGGCCTGATCGACATTGCCGCCGGGGTCTTTCCCCGGTTCCGGCACAGCCGCATGCACTCCCTGGCCGAGGTGCTCCCCGGAGCCACCGGCCCCTTCGCCGCGGCGCTCTCGCTGAGCGTCGGCGTACTGCTTCTGCTGCTCGCCCACGGGCTCAAGCGCCACAAGCGCCGGGCCTGGCGGGCCGCGGTGATTCTGCTGCCCGTCGGGGCGGCCGGGCAGTTCGTCTACCGGCACTCGATCATCGGCGTACTGCTCTCGCTGGCGCTGCTCACACTGCTGCTGCGCCACCGGAGTGAGTTCGCGGCGCTGCCGGACCCGCGCAGCCGCTGGAAGGCGCTCGCCAACTTCGTCCTCATGGGCGCCGGTTCCCTCGGGCTCGGCCTGGTCATCGTCAGCGCGCACCCCGGCAAGGAGGTCGGCAGCCCGAGCCTGACGGACCGCCTGGAGCATGTCCTGTACGGGCTCTTCGGCTTCGAGGGTCCCGTCGACTACTTCGACGGGGTGTCCTGGACCGTCGGTTACTCCCTCGGCGCACTCGGCCTGCTGACCGCCGTCACCACCATCTATCTCGCCTTCCGCCCGGAGCACCCGGCCGCGCGGCTGACCGAGGACGACGAGCAGCGGCTGCGCGACCTGCTGGCCAGGCACGGCGGCCGCGACTCACTGGGCCACTTCGCGCTCCGCCGCGACAAGGCCGTCGTCTTCTCCCCCAGCGGCAAGGCCGCCGTCACCTACCGTGTGGTTTCCGGCGTGATGCTCGCCAGCGGCGACCCGATCGGCGACGTCGAGGCCTGGCCGGGCGCCATCGAGCGCTTCATGGACGAGGCGAAGGCGCACTCCTGGACCCCGGCGGTGATGGGCTGCTCGGAGACCGGCGGCGAGGTCTGGACCCGGGAGACCGGTCTGGACGCGCTCGAGCTCGGTGACGAGGCGGTGGTGGATGTCGCGGATTTCTCCCTCACCGGGCGCGCGATGCGAAACGTGCGCCAGATGGTGAAGCGCATCGAGCGCAATGGATACGAAACCCGCGTGCGGCGCGCTCGTGACCTCTCGGACGAGGAGCTGGAGCAGATCCGCCGGGCCGCGGCGGACTGGCGCGGCACCGACACCGAGCGGGGTTTCTCGATGGCGCTCGGCCGGATCGGCGACCCGGCGGACGGCGACGCGGTGATAGCCACGGCGCACAAGCAGGACGACGACGGCACTGCGTCTCCGTACGGCGACGTGAAGGCGATCATCCACTTCGTCCCGTGGGGTACGGACGGGATGTCCCTCGAACTGATGCGCCGCGACCGCTCGGCGGACCCAGGCATGAACGAACTGCTGATCGTGGCCGCACTGCAGGCGTCTCCCGGGCTGAAGATCGAGCGGGTCTCGCTGAACTTCGCGATGTTCCGCTCGGCGCTGGCGCGCGGCGAGAAGATCGGGGCCGGGCCGGTGCTGCGCATGTGGCGCGGACTGCTCGTCTTCCTCTCGCGCTGGTTCCAGATCGAGTCGCTGTACAAGTTCAACGCGAAGTTCCAGCCGCGGTGGGAGCCGCGCTTCGTGGTCTTCCGCAACACGCGTGACCTGCCGCGTATCGGCTTCGCCGCGATGCAGGCAGAGGGCTTTGTGAACGTCGCCCTCCCTCGCCTCTTCCCGCGCCGCCGCCCGGCCCGCCAGCCCCGCCCGTGCGCGCACATCGCGCAGGCGGAAAGGGAAGTCCGCGCGGCGTAGACCGTACGCGTGAGCCGCTGGGCCACCCCGGCCCGTCGGCGGCACGAAGCCACCCGCCACCGCGGGAGCCGGCCCTGCCGGGCCCGCCGCCCTCGGCAGCGCTCGGCCCGTTCGGCCCGGGGACGCGGAACAACCGCGTCCCCGGGCCGAACGGGTTCCGTGGGGGGGGTGCCCCGCGCCCCAGCAATGGCTGGCGGGTGGGGTGGGGACAGCGCACCCGGCGATGAGGGACCTGGGCGCGGGCCTAGGCTGGGGACATGAGTACGTTGCGCGCACGGGGCACGGCCAGCGGGCTGCCGGAGTGGGATCGCTGTGCGGTCATGGGGGTCGTCAATGTGACGCCCGATTCCTTCTCCGACGGCGGTCGCTGGTTCGACACCACCGCCGCCGTCAAGCGCGGCCTCGAGCTCGTCGCCGAGGGTGCCGACCTCGTCGACGTCGGCGGCGAGTCCACCCGCCCCGGCGCCACCCGTGTCGATGAGGACGAAGAGCTGCGCCGCGTCGTCCCCGTCGTCCGCGGCCTCGCCGCCGAGGGCGTCACCGTCTCCGTCGACACCATGCGCGCCTCCGTCGCCGAGAAGGCAGTCGCCGCCGGCGCCGTACTGGTCAACGATGTGAGCGGCGGCCTCGCCGACCCCCGTATGGTCCCCGCCGTCGCCGCCACCGGCGTCCCCTTCGTCGTGATGCACTGGCGCGGCTTCAGCCAGGACATGAACTCCCGCGCCGTCTACACCGACGTTGTCGCCGAAGTCGTCGCCGAGCTCCGCGCCCGCATGGACGCCGTCGTCTCCGGCGGCATCGCCCCCGAGCGCATCGTCATCGACCCCGGCCTCGGCTTCGCCAAGCAGGCCGAGCACGACCTCGCCCTCGTCGCCCACCTCGCCGAACTCCACGCGCTCGGCCGCCCCCTGCTCGTCGCCGCCTCCCGCAAGCGTTTCCTCGGCCACGTGCTCGCGAAGGAGGGCGCCCCGCCGCCCGCGAGAGAGCGGGACGCCGCCACCGCCGCGGTCTCCGCCATCGCCGCGCACGAGGGCGCGTGGGCCGTCCGCGTCCACGAAGTGCGCGCCACGGCCGACGCGGTACGCGTCGCCCGCGCCGTCGAGGGCGCCCGGTGAGCCGTACCGACGTAGAACTGGTCGAAGAGGCCAACACCACGTTCTACGAGACCATGGAGCGCGGTGACTTCGAGAAGCTCTCCAGCCTCTGGCTGGACGAGGACATCTCGTGCATCCACCCCGGCTGGCCCGTACTCTCCGGCCGCGGCGAAGTGCTCCGCTCGTACGCCCTGATCATGGCGAACACGGACTACATCCAGTTCTTCCTCACCGACGTGAAGGTCAGCCTGCACGGCGACACCGCCCTCGTCTCCTGTACGGAGAACATCCTCAGCGGCGGCCCCGCCGAGGAGGCCGGGGAGCTCGGCCCGCTCGTCGGACAGCTCGTCGTGGCCACCAATGTGTTTCGTCGCACATCGGACGGTTGGAAGATCTGGTCACACCACGGTTCACCCGTACTGTCCGAAAGCGACGCCGAAGAGGACGACGAAACCTCCTCATAAGGAGGTAACCAGCCCGACGGGGATTGGAATCCGGGCACCCGGGTAGGGGCGGCTACCAGCCTCTCGGGGCCCGCGCGCCCAACTCCCGCCGGAGCCCCCATGGGCAAGCACTGTCAGTGCCCGCAGGTAGATTCGAATATGGACACAGGCCGCCCGCACGCAGCCGTGTGCCCGCAAGACCAACGACAGCAGGAGTGATTCGCGTGGATCGTGTCGCGCTGCGCGGCCTCAAGGCCCGCGGGCACCACGGCGTCTTCCCGAAGGAACGCGAGGAGGGCCAGACCTTCATCGTGGACCTGGCGCTCGGCATCGACACCCGCCCCGCGGCGGCCGACGACGACCTGGCGAAGACCGTGCACTACGGCGTGGTGGCGGAGGAGGTCGTCGACGTCGTCCAGGGCGAGCCGGTCGACCTGATCGAGACCCTCGCGGAGCGCATCGCCCAGCAGTGCCTCAAGCACGAGGGCGTCCAGGAGGTCGAGGTGGTCGTGCACAAGCCGGACGCCCCGATCACCGTCCCGTTCGACGACGTGACCATCACGATCACCCGGAGCCGAGCATGAGCGACCCCACCGTGCAGCCCGTGCCCGCCTCCGTGGTGGAGCAGGTGGACGCCGCGGATGTCACCCTGTCCAATCCGAAACGGGCCGTGATCTCCCTCGGCTCCAACCTGGGCAACCGCCTGGAGACCCTCCAGGGCGCGATCGACGCGCTGGAGGACACGCCGGGCCTGCGGGTCAAGGCGGTCTCTCCGGTGTACGAGACAGAGCCGTGGGGCGTCGAAGCCGGCAGCCAGCCGTCGTACTTCAACGCGGTCGTCGTGATCAAGACCACTCTTCCGCCGTCGTCCCTGCTGGAGCGCGGCCAGGCCATCGAGGAGGCCTTCGACCGGGTCCGCGAGGAGCGCTGGGGGCCGCGGACGATCGACGTCGACATCGTTGCGTACGCGGATGTGATCTCCGACGACGCCGCGCTCACGCTGCCCCACCCGCGGGCCCACCAGCGCGCGTTCGTGCTCGCGCCGTGGCACGACGTGGAGCCGGAGGCCCAGCTGCCGGGCCGCGGACCGGTCGCGCAGTTGCTGGACGGCATCGGCCAGGACGGCGTGTTTCCCCGTGCCGACCTGGAACTCCGTCTGCCGGAGTAGTCGTTAGGCTCTGCGGAGCCTGTACGGCTTCGTGCGGCAAGCGGCAACAAGTGAAGGGCGGCGCTCTCGGTGAAGCAACTACGGCTCGGTGTATTGGCCGGTCTCTTCGCCGCGGCCGGAGTGCTGTCCTGGGGCGCCGCCCGCCTGTGGGAGTCGATCGGCACGCTGCCGAGCGTGCCGCTGGCCGCGCCGATCGTGCTGGCGGTCATCGCGGTCGTCCTCACCTCGACCGCGCTGTCGCTGCGCGCCCGTCTGCGGGCCCAGCGCGAAAGGCGCCCCGGCGCGAAGGGCGTGGAGCCGCTGATGGCGGCGCGGGCAGTGGTCTTCGGCCAGGCGAGCGCGCTGGTGGCGGCGATCGTGTCGGGGATGTACGGCGGTACGGGAGTGTTCCTGCTGGGCTCCCTGGACATCCCGCCCCGCAGGGACCAGGCCATCTACGCGGCCTTCTCGGTGCTGGCGGGGATCGGGGTGATCGCGGCGGCGTTCTTCCTGGAGCGGGTCTGCAAGCTCCCTGAGGACGACGACGAGAACGCGACGCGGGCGTAGCACGCCGACGGCTGCGCCGGCTCGGCCTGCGCAGCCGCCCGCGGGCCCGGCCACCACACTGGAGTTGCGCGAACGCGACCGCTCAGCGCGCCATGATCAGGCCAACGCACCAGGCCAACGCGCCAGGTCAACGCACCCGGTCAGCGCGCCATGATCAGGCTCATCGCCTCGTTGCGCGTCGCAGGGTGCCGCAGCTGCCCCCGCACCGCCGAGGTGATCGTCTTCGCGCCCGGCTTCCGCACACCCCGCATCGTCATGCACATGTGCTCGCACTCCACGACCACAATCACACCGCGCGGCTCCAGTATCTCCATCAGCGAGTCCGCGATCTGCGTCGTCAGCCGCTCCTGCACCTGCGGCCGCCGCGCGTAGACGTCGACGAGGCGGGCCAGCTTCGACAGGCCGGTGATCTTCCCGTCGGACGACGGGATGTAGCCGACGTGCGCCACGCCGTGGAACGGCACGAGGTGGTGTTCACAGGAGCTCATGACCTCGATGTCCTTCACCAGGACCATCTCGTCGTGGCCGAGGTCGAACGTTGTCGTCAGGACCTCCTCCGGCTTCTGCCACAGCCCCGCGAATATCTCCTTGTACGCGCGGGCCACCCGGCCCGGCGTCTCCCGCAGGCCCTCCCGGTCCGGGTCCTCCCCGACCGCGATGAGGAGCTCACGAACAGCGTTCTCGGCCCGCTTCTCGTCGAACTCGCCGATCGTGCCCTCGCCGTCCAGCGTCACCGGATCGGTCATTTGTGCCTCGTTCCTTCGTGCTCCGGCATGCGGACATACGAGAATGCCGCGCCCCCCAGGCTAGAACCTGGGGGACGCGGCATTCATTCCGGGCCCTGCGTGGCCGCAGCGCCGGATGTGTCAGCTCTCCGGGCGCTCCTCCGGGACCGCCTCGATCGCCGGAGCGGCGTCCGTCGGGGCGGCACCGTTGGAACCGACGGCGCCGTTCGTCAGCGCCAGCTCCTTGGGCGAGAGCACCGGCGGCCGCGTGGAGGGCGTACGCCGTGAGGAACCGGTCCACGCCGGGCGGGCCGGGCGCCTCACGATCGGGGCGAAGATCTCGGCGATCTGCTCCTTGCCGAGGGTCTCCTTCTCCAGGAGCTGGAGGACCAGGTTGTCGAGGACGTCGCGGTTCTCGACGAGGATCTCCCAGGCCTCGTTGTGCGCGGTCTCGATGAGCTTCTTGACCTCTTCGTCGACCAGCGCCGCGACCTCTTCCGAGTAGTCGCGCTGGTGACCCATCTCACGTCCGAGGAACGGCTCGGTGTTGTCGCCGCCGAACTTGATCGCGCCAAGACGCTCGGTCATGCCGTACTGCGTGACCATCGCGCGGGCCGTGGCCGTGGCCTTCTCGATGTCGTTGGCCGCACCGGTGGTCGGGTCGTGGAAGACGAGCTCCTCGGCCGCGCGGCCGCCCAGCATGTACGCCAGCTGGTCGAGCATCTCGTTGCGCGTCGTGGAGTACTTGTCCTCGTCCGGCAGGACCATGGTGTAGCCGAGCGCCCGGCCGCGGGACAGGATCGTGATCTTGTGGACCGGGTCGGAGTTCGGTGAAGCCGCCGCGACCAGGGCGTGACCGCCCTCGTGGTACGCGGTGATCTTCTTTTCCTTGTCCGACATGATCCGGGTCCGCTTCTGCGGGCCCGCGACCACACGGTCGATCGCCTCGTCCAGGGCATGGTTGTCGACCAGCTTCTTGTCGCTGCGCGCCGTAAGGAGCGCCGCTTCGTTCAGCACGTTCGACAGGTCCGCGCCGGTGAAGCCGGGCGTACGCCGGGCAACTGCGCCCAGATCGACGTCCGGGGCGACCGGCTTGCCCTTCTGGTGGACCTTGAGGATCTCCAGACGGCCCTGCATGTCGGGACGGTCGACGGCGATCTGCCGGTCGAATCGGCCCGGACGCAGCAGCGCGGGGTCGAGGATGTCCGGCCGGTTGGTGGCGGCGATCAGGATGACGCCGCCCTTCACGTCGAAGCCGTCCATCTCGACGAGCAGCTGGTTCAGCGTCTGCTCGCGCTCGTCGTGGCCTCCGCCCAGACCCGCACCGCGGTGCCGGCCGACGGCGTCGATCTCGTCGACGAAGACGATCGCCGGGGCGTTCGCCTTGGCCTGCTCGAAGAGGTCACGGACTCGGGAGGCACCGACACCGACGAACATCTCGACGAAGTCGGAGCCGGAGATCGAGTAGAACGGGACGCCCGCTTCGCCCGCGACGGCGCGCGCGAGCAGCGTCTTGCCCGTACCAGGCGGGCCGTACAGCAGCACACCCTTCGGGATCTTGGCGCCGACCGCCTGGAACTTGGCCGGCTCTTGCAGGAACTCCTTGATCTCGTGGAGCTCCTCGACCGCCTCGTCGGCCCCCGCCACATCGGCGAAGGTCGTCTTCGGAGTGTCCTTGGTGATCAGCTTGGCCTTGGACTTCCCGAAGTTCATGACTCGGGAGCCGCCGCCCTGCATCTGATTCATCAGGAAGAGGAAGACCACGACGATCAGGACGAAGGGCAGCAGCGAGAGCAGCACCGAAACGAACGGGCTCTGCTTCGACGGCGAGACGGTGTAACCCTTCTCGATGTCGCCGGCCTCGTACTTCGTCTGCAGCTTGTCTGCCAGGGAGGCGCCCTGGGAACCGATGTAGCTCGCCTGGATCTTGTCGCTGCCCTTGACCTTCTGGCCGTCCTTCAGATCAACCTTGATGATCTGTTCGTCGCCGGTGGTCAGCTTGACCTGGTCGACCTGGTTCTTGTCGATCGCCTGGACGACCTCGCCGGTGTCCACCGTCTTGTAGCCGCCGGACGAGCCGACGACCTGCATCAACACGACCACGGCGAGGACGGCCAGCACGATCCACATGACCGGCCCACGGAAGTATCGCTTCACGTCCATCCATACGGAGCGGAATCGCCCCGTCCCTCCTGCCCGTAGGTAAATGCTGCTGTGAGAAAAGACTGTTCTTCGGACGGTACCCCAGCATTGTCACCCGCGACCGCCTTCCTTTGCTCCAACGGCGGGAGTGGGGCCAGGGTTCCCGTCTCCGTGCGGGGCTTCAGCCGCCGTAAACGTGCGGTGCGAGCGTGCCGACGAACGGCATATTGCGGTACTTCTCGGCGTAATCCAGGCCATACCCGACGACAAACTCATTGGGAATGTCGAAGCCGATCCACTTCACATCGATCGCGACCTTCGCGGCATCCGGCTTACGTAGCAGGGTGCAGACCTCGAGCGAGGCCGGCTCGCGCGAGCCGAGGTTCGACAGCAGCCAGGAGAGCGTGAGGCCGGAGTCGATGATGTCCTCGACGATCAGGACGTGCTTGCCCTTGATGTCGGTGTCCAGGTCCTTGAGGATCCGGACCACGCCGGAGGACTGGGTGCCCGCGCCGTACGACGACACCGCCATCCAGTCCATGGTGACGGGGGTGGACAGCGCACGTGCCAGATCCGCCATGACCATCACGGCGCCCTTGAGGACACCGACGAGCAGCAGATCCTTGCCCGCGTACTCCGCATCGATCTTCGCGGCCAGATCGGCCAGCTTCGCGTCGATCTCTTCCTTGGTGATGAGCACCGACTGAAGGTCGGTACCCATGTCCTGCTCGTTCACGCGGTCGCTTTCTGTTGCCGGGGGGTCCTGGGGTCGTCATGGGGTTGTCCCCCGGACGACCCCCGGGCAGACACAGCCAGTGCCCGGGGTCCGGAGGGTCTCAGCAGTGGCTGCGTCAGCCTTGCCGAATCACCAGTCTGCCACCCTGCCGTCGCGCCTCGACGCGACCCGGCAGATTGATGGCTCCCTGACCGCGCCAGCCGGTGATCAGCCGGTCCACTTCCTCGACGTGCCGGGCGAAGAGCGAACCGGCGGGCGCACCGGCCTCGATGAGGGCCCGGCGCAGCACCCGGCGGCGTACGGCGGGCGGCAGCCCGTACAGCTTCGCGCAGTCCAGCCGGCCCGCCTCGTCCCGTACGGTCGCGTCCGCGTCGGCGGCCCAGGTGTCCAGGGCATCGGCATCGTCGCGGGAGAGCTGTGCGGTGCGGGCCAGGGCCTCGACGACGCCCTTGCCGAGCGCCTTCTCCAGGGCGGGCAGGCCCTCGTGGCGCAGCCGGGAGCGGGTGTAGGCCGGGTCGGCGTTGTGCGGGTCGTCCCATACGGGCAGCGACTGGGCCATGCAGGCCTTGCGGGCGGTCTGCCGGTCGAGCTGGAGGAAGGGGCGGCGGTAACGGCCGGCCGCCCCCGAGACGGCGGCCATTCCGGAGAGCGAGCGGGTGCCCGAGCCGCGGGCCAGGCCCAGCAGGACGGTTTCAGCTTGGTCGTCACGGGTGTGGCCGAGCAGGACGGCGGCGGCGCCGTAGCGCTCTGCGGCGTCGTCGAGGGCGGCGTAGCGGGCGTCACGGGCCGCGGCCTCGGGCCCGCCGCCGCGGCCGACCCGTACGGCGATGGTTTCGACGGGGTCGAGCCGCATCGCGGTGAGCCGGGCGGCGACCTCGGCGGCGCGGAGGTCGGAGCCGTCCTGGAGGCCGTGGTCGACGGTGATGCCACCGGCCCGGACGGAGAGCTTGGGGGCCTCGAAGGCGAGGGCGGAGGCGAGGGCCATGGAATCGGCGCCGCCGGAGCACGCCACCAGCACGAGCGGACGCTCGCTGTCGGAGGGGGGGTTCAGCGAGGCGGAGTTCAGCGAGGAGTGGGCCGATGAGGTCGCGAAGGCCGCGCGACTCGCGGAGGAGCGCGCGGAGGCCGCGTGGCTCACGGAGCGTGCGACACGTTCGGAGTGTTCGGTGAGTACGTCGTGGAGTACGCGGCGGACCGCCAGGCGTATCGCCGCGACCGCAGGATGGGGACCCATGTCCGGTGCCCTTCGTGAAAAGTTGGGGGGTGCCTCGGTCGAAGTCGGAATCAGTCACTCAGAGTGCGTCGATGGTGACAGAACCGGGCCGTTCCCCGAGCATTGCACGCCTACCCATGGGCTACGGTCCCTCGGATGGGTGATGCTGCGGCTCCGGGAGTACACCCTCGAACCCCGAAGAGCGCGCTACCGCCTGCGGCCGCCCCCGCTCACGACTCCGCTTTGCGGTGCACCCTCGCGACCCAGTCCGCGGGTTTGGCGATCTCCGCCTTGGTGGGCAGGGTGTTCGGAGACGTCCACACCCGGTTGAATCCCTCCATACCGACCTCCTCGACCACGGAGCGCACAAAACGCTCGCCGTCGCGGTACTGACGCAGCTTGGCATCGAGCCCCAGGAGCTTGCGCAGCGCCTGGTCGAGACGGCTCGCCCCACGTGCCCTGCGCTGCTGAAACTTCTCCCGGATCTCGGCCACCGACGGCACGACATCGGGTCCCACGCCGTCCATCACATAGTCCGCGTGCCCCTCCAGGAGCGACATCACGGCGGTCAGCCGACTCAGGATCTCCCGCTGCGCAGGGGTCTGCACCAGCTCGACGATGGAGCGGCCGCCCTCGTCCTGCTCGCCCTCGGGGCGGGCTCCCGCGAGCGACTGGGCGGCCTCCCGGAACCGCTCCAGAACGGTCATCGGGTCGACCTCGGTCTCGCCGAGAAATGACTGGATCTCGCCCTCGAGATGGTCCCGCAGCCACGGCACACCCGTGAACTGGGTGCGGTGCGTCTCCTCGTGGAGACAGACCCACAACCTGAAGTCGTGCGGGTCGACATCGAGTTCGCGCTCCACATGGACGATGTTCGGGGCGACGAGCAGCAGCCGGCCGCCGGCGCTCTCGCCCGCGGGCAGCTCGCGGGTGGCGGGGGCGAAGGTCTCGTACTGCCCGAGGACCCGCGAGGCCAGGAACGACAGCAGCATGCCCAGCTCGACGCCGGTGACCTTGCCGCCGACCGCGCCGAGCACGGCGCCGCCGGGGCTGGACGCGCGGCGTTCCTGCATCTTGTCCAGCAGCGGTTTGAGCAGCTCGCGGAAGCCCGCGACATTCGCCTTGACCCAGCCGGCCCGGTCCACGACGAGGACGGGGGTGTCCTGGGGGTCATGGCCCTCGGGGATCATCCGGGTGTAGCCCCGCACATGTTCCTCGGAGGACTTGGCATGCTGCCGCAGCTCGGCGACGACGGCACGCGCCTCGTCCCGGGTCACTTCGGGTCCGGGCCGCACGAAGCGGGTCGCGGTTGCCACGGCAAGGTTCCAGTCGACCATCTCGGCACCACCGATGCTCGTCATGCGTCAACCGTACGTTGTCGGCTCCGGCGGCGGTGAGGTGTCGGCAACGGCCGGATCGCCGGAAACGTCAGGAGGCCAGCGCGGCGGCCAGCCGGTCGAGGGCGGGCTGCGCGGCCTCACGGGAGGGCGTGTTCGCGGCCAGGAAGGCGAAGGCGAGCAGTCGGCCGTCCGGGGTGACGACGGTGCCTGCCAGCGTGTTCACGCCGGTCAGAGTGCCCGTCTTGGCCCGGACCAAACCGGTGCCCGGTGAGGTCTCGGTGTAGCGGGACTGCAGGGTGCCGCTGAAGCCCGCGACCGGAAGACCGGTCAGGACCGGGCGCAGCTCGGGGTGGGCCGGGTCGGCGGCGCGGATCAGCAGCGTGGTCAGCAGGCCGGCGGTGAGCCTGTCCTCGCGGTTGAGGCCGCTGCCGTCGGCGAAACGGGCCCCGGCCAACGGGAGCCCCAGCCGCTTCAGTTGCCCGGTGACGGCCCGCTCGCCGCCCGCGAAGCTCGCCTCCTCGCCCGCGGCGAGGGCCGTCTGCCGGGCGAGGGCCTCGGCAATGTCGTTGTCACTGTTGGTCAGCGCCCGCTCGACCAGGGCCGACAGGGGCTCGGAGAGCACTCGGGCGAGCGGCCTGGTCCCGGCGGCGGCCCGGCCGGGGGCGGGCGCCGCGGAACTCGCGACGCCGCGTTCGGTCAGCAGCCGCCCGAAGGCCCGAGCCGCGTCGCCGGCCGGGTCGCCGCTGCGGGCCGCTGCGCCCGTGGACTTCTCGTCGACCCGCCCCTCGCCGACCATCAGCGCGCTGACCGGGGAGATGTTCACATTGGGGCCGATGGGGTGCCGGAGCGGTCCCTTGTAGAGCGAGGTGTCGTACGCGAGACGGATGCGGGTGACCCCGCGGGCGCGCAGGGCACGGGCCGTACGGTCCGCGAGCGTGCGCAGGTCGGCCGAGTCCAGCGTCGGGTCGCCGCCGCCGACCAGCGTGAGCGACCTGGCGTCCTCGGAAGCGACGACCGTGGTGGGGATGTGGTGGTCAGGGCCGAGCGCCGACAGGGCCGCGACGGAGGTGGCGATCTTGATGGTGGAGGCCGGTGTCATGGGGTCGGCCGCCCCCTTCTCGTACACCCGCCGACCCGTCGCGACATCGACGACACAGGCCGTACGGACCGTCCCGAGACCGGGGTCGCCGAGCAGCGGCGCGAGCACCTTGGCGAGGTCGGCGGCGGCCTTCGGGGCCGAGACGGTCGCGGCCCTGGGGGCGCCGAGTGCCGCGAGCACGCCGGGTGCACTGGGCGCGGGCGCCGGGCTCTTGGGCCTGGGCCGCTCGTGATGTGCGCCACCCACGGGGCTCTGGGCAGCCGCCCACTGCCTCTCGGCCTTACGCTGGCCGGAGTCCCAGGGGCCCGCCGCGGCCACCGCCCCGGCAGCGAGGGCAAGGCCGACCACGGCGGCGCCCGATGCGAGCTGCCACGTCCTGACCTCTGGCACCTCGAACCAGCCCCTTTCGCGATCACACACCTGCGTGAGGGACACTTAACCACCAGACGTATGTGTTGATCATGGAGGAGCCACCCGTGGAGTTCGACGTCACCATCGAGATCCCGAAGGGTTCGCGGAACAAGTACGAGGTGGACCACGAGACCGGTCGGATCCGCCTGGACCGTCGACTCTTCACCTCGACCAGCTACCCGGCCGACTACGGCTTCGTCGAGAACACCCTCGGCGAGGACGGCGACCCGCTGGACGCGCTGGTCATCCTTGACGAGCCCACGTTCCCCGGCTGCCTCATCAAGTGCCGTGCGATCGGCATGTTCCGGATGACGGACGAGGCGGGCGGCGACGACAAGCTGCTGTGTGTGCCGGCGTCCGACCCGCGGGTCGAGCACCTGCGCGACATCCACCACGTGTCCGAGTTCGACCGCCTGGAGATCCAGCACTTCTTCGAGGTCTACAAGGACCTCGAGCCCGGCAAGTCCGTCGAGGGCGCCAACTGGGTCGGCCGCACCGAGGCGGAGGCGGAGATCGAGGCCTCCTACAAGCGCCTGGAGGCGCAGGGCGGCTCGCACTGAGCGCGTAGTAGCCGGCATCGAGCTGACGACGGGCGGGGCACCGAGAGGTGCCCCGCCCGTCGTGCGCCCCGCACAGCTCCGGCCCGGACCGGTGGGCGGGGGCCGTCGGGGACCCGTCGTGCGTCGGAGTGCTTGACCATGCCCATACTGGGCAGACACCGGCGACACGAGAGGGAGCGAGGACAGCACGTGGTGGCGGAGCCGGACGTTCCGGAAGACCGGAAGCCTCAGTCCGACGAGGCGCACAGCGCCTTCACCCCGCCGCCCGGGGTGGGAACACCGGACGCGCCCGAAGAGGACCATCCGACCTCGGAGTTCGCCGTTCCGGCCGGCCTTGCGCCCGAAGTGCCCGCCGAGCCGGAAGGTTCCGCCTTCGCCCCGCCCCGCACGTACAGCGCCAAGCAGTCGCCGCCCGCCTTCACGCCTGCCCACGGCGTCCCCGTCGTCCGTCTCACCAGGGACGCGCCCTGGCAGGACCGGATGCGGGCGATGCTGCGGATGCCGGTGGGCGAGCGGCCCGTTCCCGAGACGGTGCAGCGGCACGAAGAGGGCGGCCCAGCCGTCCCGCGCGTCCTCGACCTGACGCTGCGTATCGGCGAGCTGCTGCTCGCGGGCGGCGAGGGCGCGGAGGACGTCGAGGCGGCGATGTTCGCCATCTCCCGTTCGTACGGCCTCGACCGCTGCGAGCCGACCGTCACCTTCACACTGCTGTCGATCACCTACCAGCCTTCGCTGGTGGACGATCCGGTGACGGCGAACCGGACCGTACGCCGCCGGGGCACCGACTACACCCGACTGGCCGCGGTCTACCGGCTGGTCCACGACATCAGCACCGAGGAGTCGGAGATCTCCCTGGAGGAGGCCTACCGGCGTCTCGCGGAGATCCGCCGCAACCGGCACCCGTACCCCGGCTGGGTCCTCACCGCGGCCGGCGGCCTGCTGGCGGGCGCGGCCTCCGTCCTGGTCGGCGGTGACCTGCTGGTCTTCCTGGCGGCCGCGATCGGCGCGATGCTCGGCGACCGGCTGGCGTGGCTCTGCGCGGGCCGCGGGCTGCCGGAGTTCTACCAGTTCGTGGCCGCGGCCATGCCGCCCGCCGCGATGGGAGTCGCGCTGACGCTGACGCCGCTGGACGTACGCGCATCCGCGGTGATCACCGGTGGGCTGTTCACGCTGATCCCGGGACGGGCCCTCGTCGCCGGCGTACAGGACGGTCTGACCGGCTTCTACATCACCGCGGCGGCCCGGCTGCTCGAGGTCGGCTATCTCATCGTCGGGATCGTCGTCGGCGTACTGATGGTGCTGTATCTGGGCGTCGCGCTGGACGCGGGTCTCAACCCGGAGACGGCCATCCACAGCGTGCAGCGGCCGGTGGTCCAGACGCTGGCGGCGATGGCGCTGTCGCTGTGCTTCGCGGTACTGCTCCAGCAGGAGCGCAACACGGTGCTGCTCGCGACCCTGAACGGCGGGGTGGCCTGGGCGGTGTACGCGGCACTCGCGGACACGGCGGATGTCTCGCCGGTCGCGGCGACGGCTGTGGCGGCGGGTCTGGTGGGCCTGTTCGGGCAGATGCTCTCGCGCTACCGGTTCGCTTCGGCGCTGCCGTACGTCACCGCCGCCATCGGGCCGCTGCTGCCCGGTAGCGCGACCTACTTCGGCCTCCTGGAGATCGCCAGAAACGACCTGAACGCGGGCCTCGCCTCACTGACCAAGGCGGCGGCGCTGGCGCTGGCCATCGCGATCGGGGTGAACCTGGGAGGTGAGCTTTCCCGGCTGTTCCTCAGGGTGCCGGGCGCGGAGGGCCCGTCCGGGCGCCGCGCGGCGAAGCGGACGCGAGGCTTCTAGCGGCGACCGCCGGACGGGCTCGAGGGGCTGGCCCGCCCGGCGACGAAGGACAGCGCGCACTCGGCGCTTGGCACGCGGGGACGTTCGCTCGGCGCTGTAGGCGCAGGGACGTTCCTCAGCACGGTGAGCGCGCAGGGACGTTCCTCAGCACGGTGAGCGCGCAGGGACGCTCAGCGCTTGGCGTGGCGGCCGCGCTGCGCCGGCGGCTCGTCCGCCGCCGGGCCGGCCTGCGCCGCTTCCTTCTTCTTCTTCGACCGCGCCCGCAGGAACTCGATCGCAATCGGGAGCACCGAGAGCAGCACGATCAGGATCAGCATCGCCTCGATGTTCTTGTGGACGAACTCGACGTTGCCGAGCGCCGCGCCGAGCAGCGTCACGCCCGCGCCCCACAGCGCGCCTCCGATCACGTTGAACGTGACGAACGAGCGGTAGTTCATCCGGCTCACACCCGCGATGATCGGCGTGAACGTCCGCACGATGGGCACGAAGCGGGCCAGGACCAGCGACTTGGGGCCGTACTTCTCGAAGAATTCGTGCGCCTTCTCCACGTTCTCCTGCTTGAAGAGCCTGGAGTCCGGGCGCTTGAACAGCGAAGGGCCGACCTTGCGGCCGAAGAGATACCCCGCCTGGTCGCCGAGCACGGCCGCGACCACGACGAGCAGGCACACCGCCCACAGGGGCAGAGTGTTGAGCTTTCCGGTCGTCACCAGCAGGCCGGTGGTGAACAGCAGCGAGTCACCCGGCAGGAAGAAGCCGATGAGCAGGCCGGATTCGGCGAAGACGATGGCCAGGACACCGATGAGGCCGAAGGTCCCGATGAGATAGTCCGGGTCCAGCCAGCTCGGTCCGAGCGCAAGGGTAGTCACGAGGTCCGGGCTCCTGAGTCGGTAGTCGGTCGATCGTCGATTCGGCCGTCGAATTCGGCGTGGTCGGCCACCTAAAGCTATCAACGCATCGCCACTGGTCCACGTTCCATCGGCCCGCCCAGGATGCACTGTGCGCGGACTGGGACAAAGCTGTGCGTCACAAGCCTCCAGCAGACGCACGGAAGGTGGACGCAGATGGGCATCGAGGATTACGGGGGCGGACAGGGGCCGCAGTCCGACGTACTGGTCGTCACCACGAACGACGTACCCGGATTCCAGGTGCAGCAGGTGATCGGCGAGGTCTTCGGCCTCACGGTGCGCTCGCGGCATCTGGGCAGCCAGATCGGCGCCGGCCTCAAGTCGATGATCGGCGGCGAGCTGAAGGGCCTGACGAAGACCCTGGTCGAGACGCGCAACCAGGCGATGGAGCGCCTGGTGGAACAGGCGCGCTCGCGTGGCGCCAACGCCGTGCTGATGTTCCGCTTCGACGTGTCGGAGGCGGCGGACGTGGGCACGGAGGTCTGCGCGTACGGCACGGCGGCGGTCATCGCCCGCACCTGAGCCACCCGAACGGGGCACTGGGCCCGGACCGACCGGACACGGTGCCGGACATCGGGCCGGACGTCGGGCCAGGGCCGGACGTCGGGCCCGGCCCTGACCTCGAGCCGGGCCGGGAGGCGGGCCCGCGCGCGGGGCTCGTACGTCCACGTCCGGCCTGCGCGCGAAGGCTCGTACGCCCGCGTCGGCCCGACGCCCGGGGCTGTCAGCTGTTGCGTGCCGCGTTCGCGAGGATCGCGGCGCGCAGATGCACGGCGAGCCCCTCCCTCGTCGCGTCGTAGAACGCACGGAACCGCTCGTCCGAGACGTACATCTCGCCGAGACCGGTGTGAATCTCGTACGTGCACTCGTAGAACCACTTGGTGATGTGCTGCCGGTGCTCCTCGGCCATGTCCATCGCCCGCTCGCCGGTCGGAAGCTCACCGTCCGTCATCAGGGAGTCGTAGCGCGCGCCCCAGTCGGCGACCTCGTCCTGCATGCGCTTCCAGTCGTCCTTGCTGTAGCCCGCGGCCCTGCGCTGCGACTCGGCGTAGGCCGCGGTGCCGCCCCAGCGCTGCTCGGCCTCCTCGGCGTACTGCTCGGGGTCCTTGTCCCCGAAGACCTCGAACTTCTCCTCGGGCGTGAGGTTGATGCCCATCTTCTTCGCCTCCATGGCTTGTTCGACGGCGGCGGCCATCTCCTGCAACCGGGCGATCCGGGTGGTCAGCAGCTGGTGCTGCCTGCGCAGATGTTCGCGCGGGTCCGCGTCCGGGTCGTCGAGCAGCGCCGCGACCTCGTCGAGCGGAAAGCCGAGCTCCCGGTAGAACAGGATCTGCTGCAGCCGGTCGAGGTCGCCGTCGTCGTAACGCCGGTGACCCGCGTGGCTGCGGCCGCTCGGACAGAGCAGTCCGATCTCGTCGTAGTGGTGCAGCGTGCGCACCGTCACTCCGGCGAATGAGGCGACCTGTCCCACGGAGTAGCTCATCGCTTTCCGCTCCTTCGTTTTCTCGGTACGCACCTCAGCCTGAGTCCTCACGTTGCGTGAGGTGCAAGCCCGTATGAGCCTGAGAGCTGAGACCCCAGAGTTGGGAAGGCGGACACCGACGATGCCACTCCACCAGGGCGCGGGCAGCACCCCCGAGGGGGACGCGGACATGCGCAGGCTCTCCCTCAATCCGTTCTTCGGGGAGGCCGACCCGGTCAGCGAAATGACCGTGGCTCCGCCCACGCACCGGCTTCCCGACGGCCCGCTGCCGCCGTCGACGGCGTACCAGCTGGTTCATGACGAGTTGCTGCTCGACGGCAACTCCCGGCTGAACCTCGCCACCTTCGTCACCACCTGGATGGAGCCGCAGGCGGGTGTGCTGATGGCGGAGTGCCGGGACAAGAACATGATCGACAAGGACGAGTATCCGCGCACCGCCGAGCTGGAGCGGCGGTGTGTGGCCATGCTCGCCGACCTCTGGAACGCGCCGGACCCGTCCACGACGGTCGGCTGCTCCACCACGGGCTCCAGCGAGGCCTGCATGCTCGCCGGGATGGCCCTCAAGCGCCGCTGGGCGCTCCGCAACGCCGACCGCTATCCCGCGACCGCCCGGCCGAATCTGGTGATGGGCGTCAATGTGCAGGTCTGCTGGGACAAGTTCTGCAACTTCTGGGAGGTCGAGCCGCGGCTGGTGCCCATGGAGGGGGACCGCTTCCATCTCGATCCGCAGGCGGCGGCCGACCTCTGCGACGAGAACACGATCGGCGTGGTGACCGTGCTCGGCTCCACCTTCGACGGGTCGTACGAGCCCGTCGCGGAGGTCTGCGCCGCCCTGGACGCCCTGCAGGAGTTCACGGGCCTGGACATCCCCGTCCATGTCGACGGGGCGTCCGGCGCGATGGTCGCGCCCTTCGTGGACGAGGATCTGGTCTGGGACTTCAGGCTGCCGAGGGTGTCCTCGATCAACACCTCGGGGCACAAGTACGGCCTGGTGTATCCCGGGGTCGGCTGGGCGCTGTGGCGCACCTCCGACGAACTTCCGGAGGAGTTGGTCTTCCGGGTCAACTATCTGGGCGGCGACATGCCCACGTTCGCCCTCAACTTCTCGCGGCCCGGGGCGCAGGTGGTGGCGCAGTACTACACGTTCCTGCGGCTCGGCCGGGACGGCTTCCGGGCGGTCCAGCAGGCGTCCCGGGACGTCGCGCGCGGGCTCGCGGACCGGTTCGACGAGCTGGGCGACTTCCAACTGCTCACCCGTGGCGACGAGTTGCCGGTGTTCGCGCTCACCACGGCGCCGGACGTCCGGAACTTCGACGTCTTCGACGTCTCGCGGCGGCTGCGCGAACAGGGCTGGCTGGTGCCCGCGTACACGTTCCCGGCGAACCGCGAGGATCTGTCGGTACTGCGGGTGGTGTGCCGCAACGGCTTCTCGGCGGATCTCGCGAAGCTGCTGATGGATGACCTGCAAGGACTGCTGCCGGAACTGCGCCGCCAGCCGCACCCCCTGAGCAAGGACACAGCGGCGGCGACGGCGTTCCACCACTGATCGTCACCCCGGGTCGTGGTGACCGTGGGTCACTCGATCAGCGGTGGTCTCCCTCATGCGGCTCGCCCGTCGCGTACGGGTTCTCCTCGCCCTCCGCCAGCACCCCCACAAAGGGGTCCCCCTCCCCCGCGAAGGTGTACGCCCCGCCCTCGATCCGCTCGATCAGGCCCCGCGTCCACTCCGCTCCGGCGTCCGACGAGTTCACCCACATGTTCATGATCTCGCCGATGTGCCCGATCGACTCGGGCCCGTCGGCCGGCGTGTAGTACTCGGTCACCGAGGTCCGCCACTCCTGAAGGCCGCGCACCCGTTCCTTCAGCAGCGCCACCGCCTCCTCCCGCTTCAGACAGACGATGAAGCCGATCCCCGCCGAGAGCACGTCCATCTTCTGGTCGTAGGACGTCAGAGCCTCACGCAGCAGCTGGAAGAACTCGTCGGTGCCCTTCTCGGTGATCTCGTACTCGGTCCGCGGCGGCCCGCCGGCCGTGGACGGCGCGATCTCATGGGCGTGCAGCAGCCCCTGCTTCGCCATCTGCTTCAGCGCGTGATAGATCGAGCCGGGCTTGGCGTTGGACCACTCATGGGCTCCCCAGTACTCCAGGTCGTTGCGCACCTGGTAACCGTGCGCCCGCCCGTGCTGGCGTACGGCGCCGAGCACCAGCAGCCGGATCGCTGACATCCCCGCACCTTTCTATTCAACTTTGACTAGAGTAGTCGGCATGGCCGAGAAGACGATTCCGATCCTGCCGTGCCAGACCCTCCAGCCAGTGCTCGACTTCTACACCGCGCTCGGCTTCGAGGTGATTTTCCAGCAGAAGAGCCCCAATCCGTACGCCGTGGTCGAGCGCGGCGGCATCCAACTGCAGTTCTTCGGTATGAAGAAGTACGACCCCGCCGCGTCGTTCAGCACGTGCTACGTCGTTACGGACGACGTCGACACGCTGTACGAGTCCTTCCGCAGCGGCCTGAAAGCAGCGTACGGAAAGATCCCGACCCGCGGTCTGCCCCGGATCGGGAAGCTCTTGGACATGAGCTACGGAGTGCGCCAGTTCCTGATGACCGACCCCGGCGGCAACTGCGTCCGGGTCGGCAAGCAGATCAGCGAGGACCAGCACCACCGGCCGGCTCCCCAGGAGACCTTCGCCCGCGCCCTGCACCTGGCCACACTCTTCGCGGACTCCAAGGACGATCCGGCGGGCGCGGCGAAGATCCTGGACCGGGTGCTCGCCCTGGAGGACGAGCAACCCACCGCCGTACAGCGCGTCCAACTCCTCGAGCTGCGCGCGGACATCGCCGAGCGGCTCCAGGACAGGCCCTGACCGCAGCTCCGACCGGGCTCCAGGACAGGCCCTAACCCCAGCTCTGCCCGCTCTCCAGCGCCACCAGCTGGAACGCGGTCTTCCCGTCCAGGGACTCGCGCACGATGTCCGCATGGCCCGCGTGCCGGGCGATCTCCTCGACCAGATGCAGCAGCAGCCAGCGCATCGACACCCCGCCGTCCTTGGGGAACCAGGGCTGCGCGGGCAGCGGAAAGGTGTCGTCCAGGCTCGGCACGGAGTGGATGAACTCCGCCGTCTCCTTGGCCACCGCATCCCAGAACGCCAGCATCTCGGGGACCGTCTCGTCGCCGACCAGGCGGAAGCTGTCCGCCCACGTCTCCTCGGTGCGCTGCTTTTCGTTGGGCTTCTGCTGCGCCAGACGCAGCCAGCCGAGCTCCGTCTCCGCGACATGCTTGATCAGTCCGGAGAGCGAGAGCTCACTGACGCTGGGGCGTCCGGCCGCCTGCTCCTCGGTGAGTCCGAGCACCGAGCGGCGGATCGCGGCGCGCTGCGCCTCGACGAACGAGAGAAGCGCGCCGCGCTCGTCGCCGTGAGCCTCTGCGGGAACGTGAGTGACCATGATGTACGCCCTTCCAAACCTGGCTGTTGCCGTCCTGCCGTCCTGACAACAACCAAGCTACGGACCCTTGCGGTCAGCTTCTGTCCGCAAGGGCCCGTTGCCTCAGAAGGGGAACTGCGAACGGCCGTACTGCACCGAGATCCACTTCTGCGTCGTGAACGCCTCGATCATCGACTCCCCGTTCAACCGCCCGCTGCCCGAGTGCTTCTCGCCGCCGAAGGGCACGATCGGCTCGTCGTGGACCGTGCCGTCGTTGACGTGGATCATGCCGGTGTCGATCCGCTTGGCGATCCGTACGCCCCGCTCGATGTCCGCCGTGTGCACCGCGCCGCTCAGACCGTACGGAGTGTCATTGGCGATCCTGACCGCCTCGTCCTCCCCGTCGAACGGCACTATCAGCGCCACCGGGCCGAAGATCTCCTGCGTCAGGACCGGCGAGTCGGCCGCGATGCCGGTCAGCACCGACGGGCTCACCAGATTGCCCTCGGTGCCGCCGTGCAGCAGCGCCGTCGCGCCCGCCTCCACGGTCTGCTCGACGAGCAAGGTGACGGCGTCGGCCTGCGAGGTGTTGATGAGCGGGCCTATGTGGGTCGCGGGGTCGGAGGGGTCGCCGACCTTGAGGGTCTTGACCTTGGCGACGAACTTCTCGGTGAACTCCTGCTCCACACGGCGGTCCACAAGAACCCGGTTGGCGGCCATGCAGACCTGGCCCTGGTGCACGTAACGGCTGAAGACCGCCGCGTCCACCGCGTAGTCGATGTCCGCGTCGTCCAGCACGATCAGCGCGCTGTTGCCGCCCAGTTCGAGGATGGCGCGCTTGAAGTTGGCCGCGCAGACCGTGGCGACATGGCGCCCCACCTTGTCGGAGCCGGTGAAGGAGATGGCCTTCGGCACCGGATGCTCCAGGAGCGCGTCGCCTATCTCGGCTATGTCGGTGATGACGACGTTCAGCAGTCCGGCGGGCAGGCCCGCGTCCTCGAAGACCTTGGCCACCAGGGATCCACCGCAGATGGGGGTGTTCTGGTGCGGCTTGAGGACCACCGCGTTGCCCAGCGCCAGCGCCGGGGCCACCGACTTGATCGACAGCAGGAACGGGAAGTTGAAGGGGCTGATGACGCCCACGACACCGACCGGCAGCCGGTAGACGCGGTTCTCCTTGCCGTCGACCGGCGAGGGCAGGATCCGGCCCTCGGGCCGCAGCGCGAGCTGGATCGCCTCGCGCAGGAACTCCTTGGCGAGGTGCAGCTCGAAGCCCGCCTTCAGATGCGTGCCACCGAGCTCCGCGATGATCGTCTCGGTGATCTCCTGCTCGCGCTCCTCGATGATGCGCAGGGCACGCTCGAAGACCAGCCTCCTGGCGTACGGATTGGTCTCGCCCCAGGCCTTCTGCGCGCGTTCGGCGGCGCGGTAGGCCTGATCCACCTCGACCGCCGTGGCGACCGGGATCGAGGCCAGCTTCTCGCCGTCGTACGGGTTGAAATCGATGATGTCCCAGGAGCCGCTGCCCGGCCTCCACTCGCCATCGATGTACTGGTGGGCCAGCTCGGTGAAGAAGGACATGTGATCTGATTCCTTACGGCAGAAGCAGATGGCTGTATGGCTGATGTCGCGTCATCGTACTTGCGTTTCAGGTGAGTTGGAGTAGACCCCGGAGAAGGTCACAGCTCTCGGCCGGATCCGGACTGTCCTCCTGCAGGCGCTTCATGGCCCTTTCGTACTGGGCCACCTCTTCGCGCTTGTCGAGATACAGGGCGCTGGTGAGCTGTTCCAGATAGACGATGTCGGAGAGGTCCGACTCGGGGAAGCGCAGCATGGTGAAGGATCCGCTCTCACCCGCGTGACCGCCGAAGCTGAAGGGCATCACCTGCAAGGTGATGTTCGACTGCTCGGAGACCTCGATCAGATGCCTCAACTGGCCCTGCATGACTGCCCGGTCGCCGTACGGCCGGCGCAGCGCGGCCTCGTCGAGGACGGCGTGGAAGCGGGGCGCACGCTCGGAGACGAGGACCTTCTGGCGCTCCAGGCGGAGTGCGACCCGGCGGTCGATCTCGGCCCGAGGGGCGTCGGGGATGCCGCGGCTGACGACGGCGTGGGCGTACGCCTCGGTCTGCAGCAGTCCGTGCACGAACTGCACCTCGTAGATCTGGATCAGCGAGGCGGCGCCTTCCAGCCCTACATATGTCTGAAACCAGCCGGGCAGTACATCGCCGTAACTGTGCCACCATCCGGCGACATTGGCCTCTTTGGCGAGGCCCAGCAGGGATCCGCGCTCCGCCTCGTCGGTGACTCCGTAAAGCGTCAGCAGATCTTCGACGTCCCTCGCCTTGAAGCTCACCCGTCCCAACTCCATGCGGCTGATCTTTGACTCGGATGCGCGGATCGAGTAGCCGGCAGCCTCTCGGGTGATGCCGCGTGATTCGCGCAGCCGCCTCAGCTGCGAGCCCAACAGGATGCGCCGCACCACGGAACCGCTCGACTCGCTTGCGGTCACGACTCCAGCCCTCCCCATCGCTCTTCATCGCTACTTCGGTTGGCCTGACGGAGCACCCCCGAACCCCGAGACCCGGGATTCTGCCACCAAAACGCTTCACCCCGTACTCATTCGATTACGGAAATGAGAAGGCCTTGGGAAGGGGGCGAAAGAGATTGGGGGAAGAAATGAGTAAGAACCGTCACGGGACTGGACAGGTCCGGCGCGTGCACGTGCATCTGCCCTTGCATCTGCCCTACGCATTCGGAACCATGGTGCTCGCGCACCTGCATGCTCGTACGTGTTGTAGCGTCACAGCCGCGATTCCCGGGAGTGCCTCGCATGGGGATGAATGGATCGACCATGCTCGAGCCGTTACGGCAGGGGCTTCCCCCCATCGATCCCGCAGCGGTCTCCAGCTCCGCCTCGTGCGCCCTGCCCGCCCGCTATGAAGCGGTGCGCGGGGCCCGGCAGTTCACCAAGGCAACGCTCGGGCAGTGGGATCTGAACGACCGTTTCGACGATGTCGCGCTGGTCGTCTCCGAACTCGTCACCAATGCACTGCGGCACGCGCTGCCCGCGGAGACTCCCCGGCAGGACCAGGACTGTCCCGTACGGCTGCACTTGATGCGGTGGACGACCCGACTGGTGTGCGCGGTACGCGATCCCAGCCATGACAGCCCGGGGTCGGCCGGCGAGAGCGACGACGCCCCTTTTCCGGATCCCAGCGGCGCGGCCGAGTCGGGCCGGGGTCTGTTTCTGGTGGACTCCTTCAGCGACAGCTGGGGGTGGCACCCGCTGGCCGGGTCACTGCACGGCAAGGTGGTCTGGGCGCTGTTCCGCCTCGGCTAGCCTCGCCGGCTTCGGCCGGCTTCGCTGGTTTCGGCCGGCTTCGCGCAGGTTGAGCCGGCCCCTCGGTGGGCCGGCTCCCCGCGATCACGCGATCAGATGGTCGAACTCCCCGTCCTTGACGCCCAGAAGCAACGCTTCGATCTCCGCAGGCGTATATACGAGTGCGGGGCCGTCGGGGTGCCGTGAGTTGCGCATCGCCACATCCCCGCCGGGCAGCTTGGCGAACTCCACACAGGATCCCTGGGAGTTGCTGTGTCTGCTCTTCTGCCAGACGACACCGTGAAGCTCCGTGGCCGCCATGCCGTTGTACACGTGGTGCACAAGTCGCTCCCGGGATGCAAGGTGCAGGTGTCAACTATCCCGGATCATAGCTGTGTTCATATGCCAATGCATGAGCAGACGCCTGAGCAGATGCACGTGCACACGGGGTGGTCCCCCGATTACAGCTCACACGACCGCGGCCGAGCCGGTCCGGCGTCTCCCGCAACGCCTGAAGGGCACCTGCACAAGGGCACCTACACAAGGAAGAGACGTACGCCGGGCCGTTCTGGCTCCCACGTCCACACAATCACTTGCCGGAGGAGTACGGCAGCAGCGCCATCTCCCGCGCGATGGAGCGCGACGCTGCCCGGTGGGTGCGTGAGCAGGCGCACGCCGGGTTCCTGCCGGGGGTGCGGAAGTCCTCCTGGTAGCTTGGCGCGGTCTTGGAACCGACAAGGGGGACAGAGAAGTGCACAAGCGCGTACGTACATCGGTCGCCGCGGCGGGTCTCGTCGCGGCCGCCGCTCTCGTGCTGTCCGGCTGTGGCAGCGACGGCGGTGACGACGCGGGCAAGGAGAAGGCGTCCACGGCGCCGACGAACGCGGGCGGCGACCCGGGCGGGGACAGCGGGAACATCGAGGGCGCCTGGGCAGGCGTGACCGAGGGCAAGGCCGTGTCCCTGGCCGTCACCGGCACGAAGGCGGTGCTGCTGGCCGACGGGCACGCCTGCACCGGCGAGGTGTCGGACATGGGCAAGCAGATGCTGTCGCTGAAGTGTGCGGACGGGAACACCGACCGCACGATGGGCTCGATCGAGTCGAACGACGGCAAGACGCTGGTCGTCTCGTGGGACAAGGGCGCGAAGGACACGCTGACCAAGTCGGCGGCGGGCAAGCTGCCGACGGGCCTGCCGACCGGCTTCCCGACTCCCTGACGTACAGGGCGGGGCCACGGACCTTCAACGGGTCCGTGGCCCTTCGTCGTTGTGCCACCCCTGGCGTGTCGGGCTCGTTGTCGCAACAATCGCAGGCGCAACAGGCGGTGATCGCCGGCGGGCATCGGGCGCCTCAACTCCCGTTGCCCACAGGCGGATTCACCGACCCCCCAGCACATGCGAAAGGCAACAGGATGACGAACAACCGCGCCACGCGGTACGCCGGCCGTTTACTGGTCACAGCCGTGGCCGCATGCGGGATAGCGGCGGCGGCCGCGCCGTCCGCGGTCGCCGACGACCAGCCGACCGTGCAGCAGCTGACGGCGGACTGCGCCTCGGGCGAGGGCAAGTGTTCCTTCAACTCCCCCCAGCTGGGGGAGGCGTACCTGGGTGAGTTCCGACAGGTCTCCGACTCGCTCTTCAACTGCAGTACGTCGGACGCCACTCAGTCCATGACCTGGAACGACACCGTGGGCTCGACCGACTCGGCCGGCGTCTCGGTCACCGCGGGCGGCAACATCGCGGGCATCATCGACCTGAGTGTGACCGCGACCTACAGCCACACCTGGTCGAGCACCCACTCGGAGAGCAGCTCGCTGGGCATGACGGTCAAGCCCGGTGAAGTGGGCTGGATCTCCCGCGCCCAGGTGATGCAGAAGGTCTCCGGCACCTGGCAGACCCACTACGACAGCCCCAAGTGGGGTCACTACTACTGGTTCTGGCAGGACACCATCACCGGACCGGCCCCGAACGGCACGGACGGCCGGAGCAACGCGGTGGTCGTCAAGAGCCGCAAGATGACCGACGCGGAGAAGCAGTCCTGCTCCGCGGACGCCCGCGCGGGCAAGGCGCTCGTCCAGCAGCGCTGATCCACGGACCCCTGCCCTGCCTCCGGGCGGGGCAGGGGTCCGCCGTTGAACCTCCCCGAGCTTCAAGCAAGCCGTCAAGGAAGCGGAGGGTGCGCCTTCGGCATCTGGGCGCCGTCCGCCGCCGTCGTGCCGTGCTCCCAGCCCGCCAGGTCCGTCACCCCGCGCACCCGCGTGCTCGTCGTCTGCGGGAACATCTCATCCGCGCGATCCGTGACCGCCACGTCCCGGGACGCCAGTACCGGCAGCAGATCCGCGGCGGCGGTCACGCTCTCACTCGCCGCCGCCAGGCGCTCGCCGAGCCGGCTCGCGTACGCCATCAGGAACGACTGCCGGAAAGTCTTCGTCCGCTTGCGGCCACCCGCGCGCTGGCCCGCCTCCGCACGCGTCATCGCCGCCGTCCCCTGCACCAGCAGTGAGGTAAACAGCAGCTCGACCCCCTCCAGATCGGCCTCGAAACCGACGACCGTCGAGAAGCCGAACGCGCTGTTCCACACGGCCCGGCAGTGGTTCGCGGAGGCGACCGCGTCCAGCAGGATCGCCTTGGCCGTCTCGTACGGCGCGTCCACGCCGATGCGGCAGGCCGCGGGAGCGTCCGGACGGTGGGTCCGCGCCGCGAGCAGGGCCTCGTCGATGCTGTGGCGGGCCATCAGCTCCTGCGCCTTGGCGGTGAGCGCCTCCGCCTCGTCCGGGTAGCCCGTCGCCTCGGCCTTGGCGAGCAGGGCACGGATACGGGTGAGCATGCGCGGCTCCCCCGCCGACGGGGCCACGTGCAGGGCGGAGGCGCCGGGCACCGGGCCGACCGGCTCGATGGAAGGCAGCCGGACCAGCAATCGGTACAGCTCCAGCACCGCTGTCGCGTACGAGAAGCGGTGGGCGCGGTACGGGGCCCACGCCTCCAGCTCGGTGAGCTGCGCCGTCCAGCGCGGGGTGAGGTGTTCGTACCGCCTGCTCTCCCCCGTGATCAGCTCGGCGGCCAGCCGCTCGTGCGCCTCGTCGAGGTCGCGCCGCACGAGCCGTACGACATCGGCCGGCTGCCAGCCCCGCTCCCACGCCCGGCGCACGAACTCCTCGCCGCGCAGTCGCAGTTCCGCATCGGCGGCCGGGTCCGCCGCGAGCAGCGAGGCCGCGGTGTCCAGCGCCGGATCGTCCTCCACGTACAGCGCGCCTGCCAGCGCCTTCTCGACCGTACTCACGTACCGATGATCCCAGGCGGGTATGACAGGCCCCCGGGGACGCCCCCCCCGTGCCGCCCTCAGGCCGTCGCCAGGCTCTCGCGCCTGCGCCGGTGGTACGCGATCGTCACCGCCGCCAGCAGCGGTGTGTCGTGGGTGCCGCGCCCCCCCGCCGGGGGGGGGGGGGCCCCCCCCCCCCCCCCCGGCCCCCCATGGGGCCCCGAGTAGTAGCCCCGGAGTTACCCGGCGGCCACCCCCCCGAGGAC
>NZ_JBJDQK010000015.1:89541-139405 GCF_044903445.1 Streptomyces sp. NPDC019890
CGGGGGGGCGGGGGGGGGGGGTGTGTCCCCCCCCCCCCCCCCCCCCGCGGGGGGTGGGGGGGCCCCCCCCCCCCCCGGGGGGGGGGGGCCCCCCCCACGACGCGCCCCCTGCGTCACACGTTGCGGACGCTCTTCTTCGCCAGTTCGTACGCCGGGAGCATCGCCTCGTGCTCCTCGGAGTCCAGTCCGCCCAGATGCACGACGACCACGCTCTTTCCCGTGGTGAAGGCGAGCGCCCGCTCCTTCTTGGGCTCGTCCAGGAACTCGTTGGTGTTGAGGTAGTTCACCTCGGCCGCCGCGTACTCGCCCGCCTTCGTCTGTGAGTACACGACCTTGGACCGGCTCTCCGCCTCCTCGGCGACAAAGGCTTCGAGCGCCTTGCGCGGGTCGTCGGCACCGGCGTCCCCGGTCCAGACGCGGATGAAGCCGATGTGCCCGGCGGGCTTCGCGTCGATCTCGCAGACGAGCGTCACGGGGCCCTGCTTGGTCAGCCCGAAGGTGGGGTCGTCCTTGACCGCCTTCGGATTCCAGTCGGCGGCGAGGTCGAACGAGACGGGCAGGGCGCACGGCGAGCCCGCGCCCCCGACCGTGCCGCCCTTGGCCGCGGCCGGCGTCTCGGTCTTCGCCGTGCCCTTCGCCCCGTCTTCCGTCCCGTCTTTCGCCGTGCCCTTCGCGGCGCCCGCCGACCGGTCCGGCTTCGGCTCCGACGAGCAACCGCTCAGCACCCCCATCAGCAGCGTCGCGGAGACCAGTCCCGCGCCCACAACGCGTCTTTGACCTCGACCTTGACCTCGTACCACGATTCCCCACCCCTGGTTCAGCTCGAACAACTCGCTCGATCCTAGAGAGGCCGACCGACAGGGAGATCGTGGGACCGGTGGTCGCGAAGGACACCCGCTACGGGGTGACCACCAGCTTCCCCCGCACATGGCCCGTCTCGCTCAGCGCCTGCGCCTTCGCCGCCTCGGCCAGCGGGAAGACCTCCACCACCGGAATCCGTAGCCGGCCGTCGGCCGCCAGTCGGGCATGGTCCGCGAGCGCGATCTCGGGCCGCTCCGTGCCGCCCCCCGAGAACGCCACCCCGTGCGCCTGCGCCTCCGGGTCCGCGATGGTGACGATCCGCTCGGTCGTTCCCCCGCGCAGTTCGATGGAGAGCGGCAGCACACCCTTGCCCGCCGCGTCGAACACGGCGTCCACACCCTGGGGAGCCACCGCGCGCACCCGCTCGGCAAGACCGTCTCCGTACGCCACCGGGGTCGCGCCCAGCTCCCGCAGATAGTCGTGACCGGCCGGAGAGGCCGTGCCGACGACCGTCACGCCCGCCGCCACCGCGAGCTGGGTGGCGGCCGCGCCGACCGCGCCCGCGGCACCGTGCAGCAGCAGGGTCTCGCCCGCCTGCACCCCGAGCAGGTCGAGCACCCGCTGGGCGGTCTCGGTCGCGACGGGCAGGGCCGCCGCCTCCGCCCAGTCGAGCCCGGCAGGCTTGGGGGCGAACGACTCGGCCAGGGCGTACTGGGCGTACGCCCCGGTGACGGTCCACCCCAGGACCTCGTCGCCGACGGCCGCGCCGGTCACACCCTCGCCGACCTCGTCGACGATCCCGGCGAACTCCAGACCCGGAGTCGCGGGCAGCGACGTCGGGAAGACCTCCTGCATCCAGCCGTAACGGATCTTGTAGTCAGCCGGGTTGACGCCCGCGGCCCTGACCCTCACCCGCACCTGTCCCGGTCCGGGGTGCGGCTCCGCGGCCTCGGTGAGGCGCAGCACCTCGGGTCCGCCGAACTCTTCGAAGACGATCGCTTCCATGTCTGGCTCCTTCCGCCGGGTTCAACCTTCGATCCCCGGCGAGCCATACCCGGCCCGCCTTTCGGACGGTTCGACCTGGCCGAAGGGACAGCCGCCCGCGCCGCCCGCGGTCGTACGCTGGCCGTCATGGAACTCACCGGATCCACGCCCGCCGGGCCCGTCCTGGCCGCCGCATACGAGGTGATCCGGCAGCCGCTGGGCGAAATCCTGCCCCGGTTGTCCGCGACCCTGCACGGGCTCGTCCCGCATCTGGCCGCGGCCGAGCTGTCCACGCACTGCGCGCACTCACCGTTCAAAACGCACGGCGACAGCGGTTCACCGGCCGGCCGGATCACCGCCGCCGACCTGCATCCGCTGGTCGCGTCGGTGCCCGCCGGACAGCCCTGGCAGGGCACGGTGCAGCTCGGCGGGACGGAGTACCCGGTACTCGCGGTGGCCAGCGACGCGACCGCGCGAGGGGCCCTGCTCGTGCTCGTACGGAGTGCGGACAGCGTCATCGCCGCAGCCGACACCGCCGTCGTACAGGCCATGTGGGACCTGGTGACCAGCCACTTCGACCGGCTCGCCACCGAAGCGGTGCCGGGCGCGCTGGCCCAGTCGCGGGCCTCGGCCGGCGAACGGGCCAGGGTGATCGCCGAGCTGACCGAGACTCATGCGACCGCGCTGTCGGGGCTGCTCGGAGTGTTGCGCAGCCGGGGTCTCGACGACAGCGCCGCCCGCGCCGCCGCCGTCGACCTCTCCGTCACCGCACTGGTGGAGCTGCGGACCGAACGGGAACGGGACCAGGCGGTCGCCGAGGAGCCCGCCGGTCAGGCCTTCGCCCGGCTCGCGGACTCGCTGCGGCCGATGCTGCGCTACAGCCCGGTCCGTCTCGAGCTGGGTGCGCCGGACACCGCCCGGCCGCTGGCCGCCGATGTGGCGCACGCGGCGCGCGCGGTCGCACGGGCCCTGCTGCTGACCGTCCTCGAACAGGACCGGCTCGGCCGGATCCATGTCGGATGGCATCTGACCGAGACCGAGCTGCGGGTGACGGTACGGGACGACGGCCCCGGCGAGCTCACCTCGTGCGCGCTCGGCGCGCACCGGGTCGGGGAGCGGCTCGACGCGCTGGGCGGGCGGCTGGACGTGGACGCGGTGCCGGGCTGGGGCACGACGATCACGGCGACGTTCCCGCTGGGGACGCCCCAGCCCATGCCGACCGATCCGCTCGGCTCGCTGGGGGCGCGTGAGCTGGAGGTGCTGACGCGTCTGGCCCGCGGACACCGCAACCGCGTGATCGCGCAGGAGCTGCACATCAGCGAGTCGACGGTGAAGTTCCATGTCGCGAACATCCTGGCCAAGCTGGGGGTAGCGTCCCGGGGCGAGGCATCGGCGCTGTTCCACGCCGTGGCGTAGCTGTCGGACCCGGCGGTTGTCAGTGGCGGCTGCCACACTCGAACCCATGGGCGAACGATGGGCTCTGGCGGCTGCGGAGGGCGACGGGGCGCGGCTCGTCCCCCTCGGCTCCGACGGGCTGCCCGCCGGGCCTATCCAGGAGGAGCCCGATCTGGTCGGGGCCGTCCGCTCCCGGCCGGACGTGGGCCGGTGGGTCTGGCGCTCCACCGCCGAGATCTATCCACGCCTGCTGGCGGCCGGCGTGCGCGTCGAGCGGTGTTACGACATCGAGGACGCGGAGCTGTTGCTGCTCGGCCACGAAGGACGCCTCGGGGAGCCCCGGTCGGCGGCGGCTGCCTGGGCCAGGCTGCGGAACAGCCCCGTACCGCCCGATCCGCCGCAGCGCGGGGCCGAACCGGGCTCGCAGTCCTCGCTCTTCGAGCCGCAGCCCGTGCCCGTACCGCTCGAGGCCCTGCTCGATGTCTACGCCGATCAGCAGCGAAGACACGACGCCGCCGAGCACCCCGGGCGGATGCGGCTGCTGACGGCCGCGGAGTCGGCGGGGATGCTGGTGGCCTCGGAGATGAACCGCGCGGGGCTGCCGTGGCGCGCGGACGTCCACCGCCAAGTGCTGCACGAGCTGCTGGGCGAGCGGTACGCGGGTGGGGGCGAGCCGCGCCGTCTCGCGGAGCTGGCGGACGAAGTGTCGGAGGCGTTCGGACGCCGGGTGCGCCCCGATCTGCCCGCGGACGTGGTGAAGGCGTTCGCCCAGGCCGGTATCAAGGTGAAGTCGACCCGCCGCTGGGAGCTGGAGGAGATCGACCACCCGGCGGTGAAGCCCCTGATCCAGTACAAGAAGCTGTACCGGATCTGGACGGCGCACGGCTGGAGCTGGCTCCAGGACTGGGTCCGGGACGGGCGCTTTTGGCCCGAGTATCTGCCCGGCGGCACGGTCTCGGGCCGCTGGACGACCAACGGCGGCGGGGCACTTCAGATACCGAAGGTGATCCGCCGCGCGGTGGTCGCGGACGAGGGCTGGCGTCTGGTGGTCGCCGACGCCGACCAGATGGAGCCGCGGGTGCTGGCCGCGATCTCGCGCGACCGGGGCCTGATGGAGGTCGCGGGCCACGAGGGCGATCTGTACAAGGCCCTGTCGGACCGGGCCTTCTCCGGCGACCGCGACCACGCCAAGGTCGCGCTGCTGGGCGCGATCTACGGCCAGACGTCGGGCGACGGCCTGAAGAACCTGGCGATGCTGCGGCGCAGATTCCCGCTAGCCGTCTCGTACGTGGACGAGGCGGCGCGGGCGGGCGAGGAAGGCCGTCTGGTACGCACCTGGCTGGGCCGCACCAGCCCGCGAGCGGCGGGGTCGGGCGAGGACGACGAGGCGGGCATCCCGCAGGAGGAACTCCCGCCCCAGGGAGAACTTCCGCCCCAGGAAGGCGGGTTCACGCCCGGCTACGCGTCGTCCAACGCCCGGGCGCGGGGCCGTTTCACCCGTAACTTCGTGGTGCAGGGCAGCGCGGCGGACTGGGCGCTGCTGCTTCTGGCCGCGCTGCGGCAGGCGACGGCGGGCATGCGCGCGGAGCTGGTCTTCTTCCAGCACGACGAGGTGATCGTGCACTGCCCGGCCGAGGAGGCGGACGAGGTCGCGCGGGCGATCCGCGCGGCCGGGGAGCTGGCCGGGCGGATCGCCTTCGGGGAGACTCCGGTGCGGTTTCCGTTCACGACGGCGGTTGTTGAGTGCTACGCCGACGCGAAGTGAGTCAGCCGGTGGGAAGCGTCTCCTCGGCCATCCTGAGGAAGACCGCGTTGTCCCACTCGGGGTCCAGCGCGATGGCCTTGAGCATGGGCACATTGACCGGAGGGCTGGTGCGCGTGGCGTCGGCGTCCGGTGCGGGTGCGTTGTAGGCGGTGACGGTCACCTCGCGGCCACCCGGCTGACTGGCCGTGACGATCCAGCGGATCACGCCCTTGCCGCCGCCCTTCACCTGCTCCTGCCGGATACTGAGACGCGGTTCCGTGCCTGTGTTCACCTTCTTCGCGTCGAGGCGGACCTGGATGATTCCGGGGCCCAGGCCATCGTGGTTGACGGTGATCTGCGACCAGCACCCGCTGCCGCACGCCTTGACGCGCCCTTCCTTCATCGCCCGGTGGGTTCCATTGAGGTTGTCCAGATGCCTGCGGGATTCCTCGTTGGGCAGGGTGGAGCCGCCGGTCTTCTCGTCGGGCGCTGCGGGCAATTCGTCGAGGGCGGGCTGCCACTTCGGGGACGACACCAGGGCCTGCAACTGCCCAACGGTGAGAGGCGGTGTGTCCCGGGTGGCCTCGGCGCCCTCCCGGGTCGTGGTGTTCCATGCGGAGACCTCGACCATGTGCCCCTGCGGGGAGAGATGGGTGGCGGTCCAGAATTTCAGATGGTTGCCGAGTCTTTCGTATTCCTCCTTGTACACCCTCACCTTGGAGCCGTCGGCCGTCTTGGTGGCGGTGCAGTAGGACACCGGGCGGCACGAGATGCGCTGCCGCGTGGTGAAGCCATGGGGGTCGACGCGGTACAGCTCGGCGGAGAGGAACGCCCTGCCCTTGCCGTCGTCATACACGAAGGATGCCCTCGGGCCGAGCTGATCGGCCGTGCCCCGGCCCTGCTCCTGGCTGAACGTGCCCTTTGGAAGAAGCCCCTTGAACGTGCCGAGCAGCTCGCCGCCCGAGATCCTTCCGGTGGGAGTGACGAAGGATGGATCGAGCGGGGGCTCGCCCTCGAGCGGATCGGGCAGCGGGAACTTCTTCAGCTCGTTGCGCCACTCGTTCGCGTTGAGCCGGTACAGGTCGTAGTTGAGGACCGGCACCTTGCGGGTGCCTGTGGCCAGCTTGGGATCGGGGGTGTTCCAGACGGTGGCCTCGACGAAGAAGCCTTCGGGCGTGATGATCTGCCACCGATCGGACTTGGTCTCGGTCGTGGTGTAGGGGGCCGCGTGACTCGCCACGCTCAGCATCCGACCGCCGTCCGACAGCGTGTCGGCGTGGCACTTCTGGTCCGCGGGCTCGCAGCCCGCCGCGCCCGCCCGCAGGTCCGCCCTGCCCATCCGGAACTCGACAAGACCCGCCCCCTTGCCGTCGTCGTACACGAACGACACATGCGCGTACTCCCCCGCCTTCCGCGGCAGCACCCGCTCCTGGCTGAACGTCCCCGTCGGGACCAGCTTCTTCCAGATCTCGAAGACCCGGCCGCTGTCCACCGAGGGTGCCTCCTTGGCGACCTCGGTACCGCGGAGTCGTCGAGCAGTCCGCCCGCGTAGGCACCCGAACCCATCAGCGCCAGGGCCACCACGGTCGCCGTGACCGCGAGGACGCGTCTGCGACGGACCGTCCGGCGGCCGCGTTCCAGGCCCGACGTGAGCAGAGTCTGCTGGTCGCTGTCGAAGGTGTTGCCGATACGGCGCAGCGCCTCGCCGAGTTCGTCCTCGAAAGACATGGGGAACCACCAGTTCTGGGTAAGTCCGGGGGATTGCTCGGGTCGGATCGGGTCGGATCGGGTCACGGCGCGACGAACTCGGCCAGGCTCGTGCCCAGCACGGCCCGCAGTTTCGCCTGGGTGTCGCCGCTGGTGAGCAGGCATGCGGAGCGAAAGAGATGGCCTGTGCGACCGGCTGCGAATTCCATGAACTCGTCCGCGCGGGACTGTCTCATGCCCTCCCCGTTCATCACCGTTGTGTCGAGCGGGGTCTCTCACCCCTTCGTCTCATCGACGCGGTGGCACCGAGGGAATGTTTCACAGGAAACGCTCAGGCGGTCAGCGAGCGGCCAGCAGTTCCCGCAGCTCGCCCAGCGTCGACTCGTACGCCCCGTCGAACGCCTCCAGCGTCGCGACCGCCAGCCGCCACTGCTCACGCGCCTCGTCCTCGCGCCCCTCGGACTGGAGAAGCAGACCGCGCTGGTGCCGTGCCAGCCCCACCATGTAGGCGTCGGTGCGCGACTCGGCGCGTTCCAGCAGGAGGGCGCACTCGCGGGCGGCCTCCCCGGTGCGGCCGAGGCCCCGCAGTGCGCGGACCCGGCCGACGCGGGTCTGGGACTGGCCGTGCCAGTGGCCGTCGTCGCCGAGGATGCGCAGGCTCTCGTCGAAGTGCGCGGCGGCCGAGGCCGGTTCGCCGAGGGTGAGGTAGGCGTAGCCGATATTGCAGTGAGCGGTCTCCTGGAGCATGTCGCTCGCGAGACGCACCCCGGCTTCGAGGCTGCGCTCGTGGTACGCGATGGCCGCACGGGCGTCACTGTGCTCGTGCAGATTGCCCAGATGGCTCAGCACGATCGCCTCGGCGTGCGCGTCGCCGAGCCTGCGGGCGAGCTCCAGGCTGGATTCCAGTGCCTCGGCGGCCTCCTTGTGGCGGCCCAGGCTCTCCAGCAGCATGCCGCGGTTGCCGAGGCCGCGCTGCAGACGGCGTTCGTTGCCGAGCGCGCGCCAGACGGCGATCGCCTCCTCGTTCAGCGGCAGGGCCCGTTCGGGCCTGCCGGTGAGGAAGTTCATCCCGGCCAGGTCGCTCAGGGCGTGCGCCTCGGTCTCGGGGTCGCCGGAGGCACGGGCGGCGTCCAGGGCGACGCGGTTGAGGGCAGCCAGCTCCTGGGGCCTGCCGCGGTGCTGGAGATAGGTGAAGCAGGACCGTACGAGCAGCAGCACCGTCCTGGAGGCGGCGGCGTACCGCTCGGTGAGCGCGACCAGATTGACCAGTTCGAGATCGCCCCAGGCCAGGGCCGCTTCGGGGGTGTCGAAGGGGGCCGCCTCACCAATCGGCTCAGGCAGCCGGAGCTCCGCCTCGGGGCCGCGCGGGAGGAGGGCCACGCCCGTCTGGCGGGCGGCCTCGGCGTACCAGCGCAGGACGCGGTCGGCCGCCCGCTGCCGGCCGTCGTCCCGTTCGGCGAGTTCGCGGGCGAAGTCCCGTACGAGGTCGTGCGGGACGAAGCGTCCGTACGAGACCTCTTCGAGCAGCGCCACATCGACGAGCCGGTCGAGGGCTCCCGCGGCACGCCGCTCGTCGCTGTCCATCAGCCGGGCGACGGCGGGCGCGCCGTACTCGGGCAGGTCCACCGCGCCGAGGCGGCGCAGCGCGAGCGCCGCGTCCGCGTCGAGGCCGTCGTACGCGACGGCGAGTGAGCCGCGCACGCTCAGGTCGTCGTACTCGAGGTGGTCGAGCCGGCCGGCCTCGGCGTCGAGGAGACCGGCGAGTACGTGAGGGGTGAGGGCACGGCGGGCGGCGAGGCGGGCGGCGACGACGCGCAGCGCGAGGGGCAGCCGGCCGCGGCGTTCGACCAGCCGCTCCAGGCCCTCGTCGAGGCCGCGGCCCGAGACCGCCCGCAGCAGCATCCCGCTGTCCTCGGCGGACAGTGGCGCGAGCGGGAAGCGGGCCGCGCCGTCGAGCGCGGTCAGCGGGGAACGGCTGGTGACGACGACCGCGCAGCCGGGCCCGGCGGGCAGCAGCGGTCGCACCTGCGCGGCGGAGGCCGCGTCGTCGAGCAGGAGAAGAGTCCGGGTCGGCGCGAGGGTGGACCGGAGCAGGGCGGATGCCGCGTCCATGTGGTCGGGCACCTGACGGGGGTCGACGCCGAGGTCGCGCAGCAGCCCGGAGAGCGCCTGGCCCGGTTCGAGCGGGGTCACGCCGGGGGTGGCACCGTGCAGGTTGAAGTACAGCTGCCCGTCGGGGAACTGATCGCGCAGCGCGTGGGCGACATGCACCGCGAGCGCGGACTTGCCGACTCCGGCCATGCCGGAGACCACGGCGGGACCCTCGCCCGGGCTGGTCAGCGCCTTGCAGAGGTCGGCGACGAGCGCGTCGCGCCCGGTGAAGTGAGCGGGTGCGGGCGGCAGTTGGGCGGGGCGCGGCGGCCGGGACTCGACTCCGGCGGCGGGAGTACGGAGCACCTCCTGGTGGGCCTCCTGCACGGCCGGGCCCGGGTCGACGCCCAACTCCTCCACGAGCGTGGCGCGCAGCGACCGGTACGCGGCGAGCGCCTCGGCCTGCCGGCCCGTACGGTGCAGGACCAGCATCAGCTGCCGGTGGAATGCCTCACGCAGGGGGAACTCCGCGATCAGTGCGGCCAGTTCGGGCCCGAGCCCGTCATGGCGGCCGAGCTCGAGATCGGCGTCGTACCGCCACTCCAGCATCAGCAGCCGTGACTCCCGCAGCCGCTGGGCGAGGGCGGGCGGGCCCTCGTCGGGGTCGTAGAGCCCGGCCAGCGGGGCGCCGCGCCACAGCGCGAGCCCGGCACGGGCGGCCTCGGCGACGGCCTCCCAGTCCCCGCGGCCGTGCGCGGCCCGGGCGGTGCGCACCTGCTCCTCGAAGACCTCGGTGTCCAGCTCGCCCGGCTCGACCCGCAGCAGATAGCCGGGCGGCACGGCCCGCAGCCGGTCGTTCTCGGCAAGCAGCCGGCGCAGCCGGGTCACATGGTTGTGCAGGGAGGCGTGGGCGGAGGCGGGCGGTTCGTCACCCCAGAGGGCGGCCTTGAGCTCGTCGACGGGAACGACGCGATTGGCACGCAGCAGCAGCGCGGTGAGCAGGGCACGGGCCTTGGCGCTGCGCAGGGGGCGCAGCTCACCGGCGGAGCCGTGCACGGCCGGGGGGCCGAGCAGCCCGAACCGCATCCGCGTCCCTCCCCACCAGTCACAGGCGCCTTCCCAGGGCGTCATTGAGCCAAGCGTTGGCCACATGTTAGCGATCTGTTGGGGGTGACTGTTTGGATCGGTGCATCGGATCCGGCCCTGGTGGTGCTCGGCGTGGCCAGCCACACTCGGGGGAGTGTCGCCGCCGCGGCCGGGTCCGCAGCAAGCCGTATGCCGCCCGACCGGTTCGCCGACCAGGGATCCGTCAGTCGACCAGCCAGCGCCCCTCCCGCATCAGCTCACGGCCGTCCAGCTCATTGGCCTCGCGCCAGGCCTGGACCCGTCGCGGACGGATCCGGAAGTAGAGGTACGGGCCGACGAGTTGGCGCGGGTCGAAGCCGGTCCTGGCCGCGAAGGCGTCGCCGACGCCCTCCCCGAGCCCGTCGGCCGTCAGCGTGTCGGCCTCCCCCTCCACGAGGACGACATCGCGGGTCTCTCCGATGCCGAGGCGGACCCGTCCGGTGGCCCGCAGATTCCGGCCGGTCGGACTGGACGCCGGTGTCGCCACCAGCAGGGTCTCGCCGTCCCACAGGAAGGACAGCGGCACCATGTACGGCGTACCGCTTTCCGCGTCGGCCGTGGCGACCCATGCGTCGGTGTCCTTCTCCAGCCGGTCCAGCGTGTCCTGCTTGCGCTCTTTCGGGGTGCGGGGCAGCGGGGCCATCACCGTTCAACTCCTTCGTCGAGTACGGGCTTCACATCGAGCACAGGCGTGCCGTCCAGCGCCTCCAGGTTCTGCACGCACACCCTCATGCCCTCGATGGACAGGATTCGCACCCTGTGCAGCCCGATCGGATTCGGGCGGGCGGGGGAACGCGTGGAGAACACACCCGTCTCCGGCCGTGCCGCGACGCCGCGCGGGTGCACCACCAGGACGTCGCGGCTCGCGCGGTCGAGCCAGGTGAGCACCATGACCTCGGATCCCGCCGCCAGGTCGCGCAGCCCTTCGCGCACGCCCGGCTCGAACACCAGCCAGGCGTCCGGCGCCCCCTCGTCACCCTGCTTCGGCGCCTTGTCGAGGTCCACCAACGGTGACTCGACCCGGCCGATCGGCCGCAGCACATACTCAATGCCGGTCATCGGTCCTCCTTTCGCGCCATGATTGCCCATCGCGTGTCACGTCGGCTCGGTCTCGTGGGTCACTCCTATGACACATCGCAACAGAGGAATGTGACCGCAGGAATGTGACCCCAGGACCGTGGCCTGAGGAACATGACCGGAGGAATGCGCCCGATGGACGAGAACGAGTTTCTGGCGGAGCGCTTCGAGAAGCACCGTGCCCGGCTGCGGGCCGTGGCGTACCGGATGCTCGGCTCGACCGGCGAGGCCGAGGACGCGGTTCAGGAGGCGTGGCTGCGCCTGAGCCGGTCCGACACCGGCGACGTGGAGAACCTCGGCGGCTGGCTCACGACCGTCGTCGCGCGGGTGTCCCTGAACATGCTGCGCTCGCGCGAGACGCGGCGCGAGGACCCCTGGGACGCCGAGGGGCCCGAACCGGCCGTCGGCCACCAGGACACCGCCGACCCCGAACATCAGGCGGTGCTCGCCGACTCGGTCGGCCTGGCCCTGCTGGTGGTCCTCGACACCCTCACCCCCGCCGAACGGCTCGCCTTCGTACTGCACGACATGTTCGCCGTGCCCTTCGAGGAGATCGCACCGATCGTGGAGCGCTCCACGGCCGCGACCCGGCAGCTCGCGAGCCGCGCCCGCCGCCGGGTGCAGGGCGCGCCGGCCGCTCCCGAGATCGATGTCTCGCGGCAGCGGGAGGTCGTCGGGGCCTTCCTCGCCGCCTCCCGCGGCGGCGAATTCGAGGCCCTTCTCGCGCTCCTCGACCCGGACGTCGTTCTGCGGGCCGACAGCGCGGCCGTTCTGTCGGGCGCGGCCGGGGCCCGCGGCGCGGCGGCCGTGGCCCACACCTTCGCGGGCCGTGCCAAGGCGGCGCAGCCCGCCCTCATCAACGGCTCCGCCGGTCTGGTCTGGGCCCCGGGCGGACAGCCCCGCGTCGTCTTCGGCTTCACGATCAGGCAGGGCCGGATCGCCGCCATCGACATCCTGGCCGACCCGGAACAGCTGGCGCTGCTCGACCTGGAGATCCTGGGCGACTGACCCCAGGAACCGGCGCGCGGGGCACCGCCGAGCGCCCGCGTGCCGGTCCCCGCCCTTGGCCTCAGGCGGCCTGGAGAAGCCCGATGATGTTGCCGTCCGCGTCCTTCACCACGGCGGTCAGCTTGCCGCCACCGACGTCCTGGACCTCCTGCTGTTCCTCGGCCCCGGCGTCGATGAGGGCCTTCACGCTCGCCCTGATGTCGTCGACGTGCCAGTAGCCGACCGGGCCCGTCATCCCCTTGCTGTGGCCGTGGGGGTCCAGACCGACATCCTGGCCCCCGACCCGGTAGCCGACGTAATAGGCCTCGTCCATGATCGGCTCCACCCCGAGGAGTTCGGCGAACAGGGCCTTGGCCTTCGCGAGGTCCCTGACGGGGTAGATGACGGTCTTGATGCCTTCGTTCATGGTGTACTCCTCATGCTGTTCGTGGGCCATCACAGGTATGACCCGCGCCGGCGCGAGTGTGTGACAGGGGCCGAGGAGAAACAGGAAACCCCAGGTCAGGGCAGCTACGCGAGGATCGCCGACTACCGCTCCCGTACGAGGTGAGCTTCGGCGACCGCCAGTGCCGCGGCCATGATGCTGAGCTGCGGATTGACCTCGGGGCAGCCGGGCAGCACCGAGCCGTCGGCGACCAGCACCCCGCGCACGCCACGAAGCCGCCCGGCGGCGTCGGCCGGGAAGCGCTGCGGATCGGCGCCCGCGGCGACCGTACCGGTGGGGTGGTACGCGGACAGATGCAGCTGCCGTGACGTCACACGCCGGAGCGTGTCGTCAAGCTCGGCCAGCGTGCGGGCGCGGGGCGCGAGAGGAATTCCGGTGAGGACCTCCTCCGCACCCGCGGCGAAGAGGAGCTGCCCCATGGCACGTACGGATCGCATCAGCCGGTCCGCGTCGCGCCGGTCCAGGTCGTAGCGGAGCAGGGTCCGTTCGCGGCCCAGCACACGGCCGGACGGGCGATCGGCGATCATGGCTCCGAGCGTGGCGAGCCGGTCGGCGTTCTCCAGCTCGCGCCGCAACTCGCCGCCCAGGCCGGGCAGTACGAAGGAACCCATCCCGGGCGGCGTCGCGGTGGCCTCGATCAGTACGCCCCCGTCGTGCAGCTCCTCCACGCCCACGCTCTGCAGGACTCCCTCCCAGGCGGTGACGGGCTCTGCAAATCGCCCGGCGACGCTGGTCGCGGGGTGGACGCTGAGGTTCCGGCCGAGCCGTGAATGCCCGCCCAGGCCGGAGCGTCGCAGCAGGGGCGGCGACTGCAGGGCACCCGCGGCCACGACGACCAGCGGAGCCAGAATCTCGAACTCGCCTCCGCCCCCGCGCCGTACGCGTACACCGGCCGCCCGCGGGCCGCCGGGACAGTCGCCGTCCACGAGGATCCGCCGGACCTGTGCACCGGTGACGATGCGGGCACCCGCGGCGCAGGCATCGGGCAGTACGGACAGCTGCACACTCTGTTTGGCGCCGGTGGGGCAGCCGACCACGCACTGACAGGAGCCCTTGCAGCCGGGCGCGTTGCGGCGCAGCGGCGCGGCCCGCCAACCGAGGCGTTCGGCCCCCGCGAGCGCGAGGCGGCCGTTGTTCCCGAGGACGTCGAGCGGCTGGGGCGCCACGCGCAGCGTGCGCTCGACCTCGTCGAGGTACGGCCCGAAGCGCTCGGCGAGTTGGAACCCGAAGTCGCCCGTCCAGCGGCGGAGCACATGGTCCGGAGTGCGGTAGCAGGTACCTGAGTTGACGACCGTGGTACCGCCGACGGCGCGCCCCACGGGAAGCAGCAGGGGCGGGGAGCCCACGGCGACGGTGGCTCCGCCGTCCCGGTAGAGCTCGGCGAACCGGTCGAGTGGGGTGCGCCTCCCGAACGAGGCCGTCGAGTGATGCTGCCCTTCCTCCAGTACGACGACGTCGAGCCCGGCGCGGGCGAGCGTCCGGGCGGCCATGGCCCCGCCGGCGCCGGACCCGATGACGACGGCGTCGGCGGTGGAGCGGGCGGCCCACGCATCCCCGGGTGTGCAATCGAGCGAGGGATCCTCCCGTGTCAACCGGGGTGCCTGCACGTCTCCTTGGAGCATCCGCTCGGTTCCTGCCGCCAGCAGCACAGGCACCTTGAGCACGTCGAGGAGCGGCAGCAGCGCGGGGCGCCCGCCGAGGGAGCCGAGCACCGCCTCCCGCTCGGTGCCGGTGAGGGCGGCGAGCCTGCGGCCGGTGCGCACCATGGCGTACGCGTCGAGGACTCCGGCCGCCGCCCGTACGCCGACCCGTGCGGGCAGCGGCATCGAGTCGAGGACGGACTCCACCCTCCTCGGCACGCGCGCGGGCCAGTCGGCGGTGCCGTCATCGGCGATGAGCGCGGCGACGAGCCCATCGAGACTCATCGGGTGCCCACCTCCGCGTGCGCCGTGCCGGACAGGGTCCACTCGGCCTCCGTACGCCACCCGCCCCACCACCACCGCTCCAACAGGACATGCGCGTCGGCGCTTTCGCTGTTGCGGCAGATCGCGCGGGAGCCGTCGGGGTCGGTGTAGTCGAGCGCCAGTGTCCGCTCCTCGGGCTGGGTGACCTCGACGCGGATACGCCGCAGGCCCGCGCGCCCGGTCACCGTCCAGGTGGACAGCCCTACGGCGGTACGGAACCGCGCGATCCCGGCCCAGCCGACGGCCGTACGCTCGGCCCGCCGCGGCCAGGTGCGGCCGCCCCGTCGCAGTCGCAGAAAGACCAGCGGCGGCAGCCGTCGCAGCCCCGGCCGCATGGAGACGGCGGCCACGATCTCCAGCACGTCCCCCTTGCCGAGATCGGCGTGCAGCCAGGCCCAGCGGCGGGCGTTGCCGTGCCCGTAGATGCGCGCGGAGGCACCGGGCGCGGCGTCTAGTGTCAGGCTCATGTCACCATAGGAGAACGTCCCGTCGTACGACGCACGCGCGGCGGGAAGGACCTGCGCGGCGGGCAGCAGGGGCCGCCGCCAGGACCAGCGGGGGAAGGTGAACAGCGGCGCGTCCTGGTTCTTTTCGGCGAGGTCCCAGCGAAGCGCCCCGGCCGCCCCGGTCAACCGCCCGGACGCGACGGAAACCCCGTCCGCCGTGAAGCCGTGATCGTTCCGGGTCCACTTGGCGGGCCCGAAGCGGGCGTGCACCACCGGCCCGTCCTTGGGAAACACGGCGGCCCAGCCGTGCACGTACGGCTGGGCCCCGTCGGCGGGCGCGGTGAGCTCATGGTGCAGCCACAGCCCGGTCCCGGTCGCCGGATCGGTCGCGGTGGTGTACCAGACCTCGGTCCGACCGGGCGCGCCGTTCCAGCGGGGCGCCATCATCCGAGCCGCCACCTCGCGCCGCGGAAAGCGGAAACTGGCGAGGAACGGCGCGAGCCCGGTCGCCAGGGGGAAGCGCAGCGTGCCCGTACCGACCCGGACGCTGTCCTCGTACAGCGTGAAAGGCAGCACGGTCATCGACCTCACCGGCCTGCGCGGCGACACGGACTTCCAGCCGTCGAGGGTGAGCCGACGGCCGTCCGCGGTGAAGGAAATCCGGTAGCGGATACGCCGTCTGGCGATCGGCGATATCTCCAACTCGCCGTCGGCGCCCGGATCGTCACACTGTCCGGCGATGCGGACCCGCCCGGATGCCCGCGCCTCGGTGGTGCCGAGGCCCCGCAGGAGCCGGTCCGCGGCAACACACAGGTCGAGCCGCATGCGGCGGGTACGTCCCTCACCGTCGAGCTGGACGTGACCGAGCATGGTCTCCCTGAAGTCGGTCCCCCGCCCCCTCACGCGAGCCCCTCCAGCATGATCCGCTCGGTAGCGGTCAGATACGCCTCGGCGGCCCGCCGCGCGCCATCCTCGTCACACGCGGCGACAGCCTCGACGACGGGCTCCAGCCGGTCATGCGCCACACCGGGGTCGAGGAATGGCCCCACGAGCGCGGCCCGCACCGGCAGATACGCGTTGAAGAGGGTGTTGGTCAGCAGCGCATAGACCCGGTTCCCGGTGGCCCGCGCCAACGCCCGGTGCACCTCGATGTCGGCCAGCTGCACCCCGTCCCCGCCCTCGGCAAGCCGCACGGCCTCCAACAGCCCGCGCAACTCGACCCGCTGCTGCTCGGTCGCCCGCGCGGCGGCCCGCACGGCGATCAACGCACCGACACTGCGCCGCACTTCGAATATCTCCCCGATCCAGTCCGGGCTGTGCCGCACCAGCATGGGCAACAAGTCGGCGCCACCGAGCCGCGCGTAGTCCCGCACCCGGGTCCCCACCCCGTGCTTGGTCTCCAGCAACCCCGCCTGCACCAGCCGCCCGAAGGCGTGCTTGAGCGTGGTGCGGGTGACGCCGTACCCGTCGGCGAGCTGCCGCTCGGGCGGCAGATAACTCCCGGCGGGATGGCGCCCCGCGAGGATGTCCTCGCGCAGCCGGCCCTCGAGGACATCGACGATGGTTTCGCGGGGCAGTGCCTCCATGCCATCCCTCCCATTGGCTCAGTGGATGAGCCACTCAACCAACACAAGCGAGGGAAGTCAACGGGGCTGGTTGCCCTTCAGCCGATGGTCACTGACCTGCCCAGTCGCCGTCGGCGCCGGCCTTGCCCATCTGCAGGCAAGCGCTTGAAGTCTTGCAAAGCGATCACGCCCACCCGGGCCGCAGAGCCGGTGAACTCATAAACAGTGATCAACTGTCAGGGTAAATCCAGCTAGATCAAATTGAGTTGCCCATGCGATCCGGCGGTACGGCTGACACCGATCCCTACCGCGTGCCACAATGACGAGCATTGCCCAGTAAGGGGCGATAAGTGCCACGGGGGCGGTGACCGAGATGCTTCTGCCTGCGTTATTTGTAGAGCAAATCGAGAGTGGCAACACCAGGTTTGCTCGATCCAGCGCACTGAAGGAATCAAACTGGTTCCGAAAGAGGTACGCGACAAAAAACGAACGCGGCCTGAAGGGCGATCGTCGCATTATTGCTACGCAATTTTACTGGCATGAAACGACGGCGCAGGGAAGATTTCAAGACGAATTGCTCACGTCGGCAGTTCTGCGATCACAGCAGGTGACTGAATTCCCCACCGCAGGCCACGCGCGCTTTCTGGTCGTTCTGGATCTGATCACGGACGATGATTTCACCCTCCGACCCCTGGATCGCATACATTCGATTTCCAACAAGAATATTATTCGCCAAGTCCAGCGGGAGAGTGAGGCGCGATTCATCATTGCCGTTACTTCGGCATTCTTTGACAACCTCCCGGAAGCGTCCGTATGGAAAAGAGCCCACCTCTACAGACGGACGGAGTCAAATGATCTATACGTTCTGTTCTACAGTACGCTTCAAGCTTTTGGTGGTGGGGTCAGGGAGGCGGCGTCGACTGATCGGCCCACAGGAGACGACGAGTTGGGCGCTGTTTCGGGGCTTCTGAGTTATGCAGATCAGCCTGAATTTGCGGACGCTGCGTCGCACCTGGCAGGGGGGCTGGATAAGCTCTTTCAGCGCTTAGGACATCCTCCTGACTCGACCTCGGGCTTTCTTTCTGTGGGGCCGCACAATGGGGGAACGCAGCTATGAGTGAACAGCGTCGGCTGGCATCAGGCCTCGAAATTGCCGTGGAGTGGTCGAAGCTCCCTCCCGAGGTACTTGAAGCCGCCCTCAAGGCTCTGGAGCCGGAGCTTGCCCGGGAGCATGAACGAATCATGATGGATAAGCATCTGGCTGCCGCCGAAGCGACGAGCGTTCGCGCCCACAGGCTTTACTTACTCGGGCTTGTCGCTGGATTCATGTTGATTTCAGGAATGCTAACCGGGGCCGTATCAGTTGGAATACAAGGATATCCATGGCTGGCTGCGCTGTTGGCCGGTCCCAGCATGCTTTCATTGGGCGGCCTCTTTGTTCTGCGCAAGATTGACTCTGGGGCGATGAGGGCCGTACAACGGTCGCAGATAGCATCCCTCAATGCGGCTAACATGCAATCGCAGGCCAACCCTCCACAATCTTTGGGCCCGGCTGGACCTGGCGGAATGGTGCCGTAGCAACGACAGCAGCCCCGACCGACGTCACCGTAGGGCCAAGACGAGGCCGAAGTGTGCCGCAGGGTGCGGGAGTTGGAGACGCTCGAGTCGCGGAGCGCGCCCCGCGGCTGGACGTAAGCCGACCGTGGACCAGTGGATGGAGAACGTACCTCACCGCCATCGCGGTGCTGAAGCTCAGGCCTCGGTCGCTGGACATCACTGAGACCACAGACAGCCGAGCGGCACGTGCGCGGCGTCATCGTCGGGTCCGCTGAACGAAAAAGCCCGGCTCAGACAGGGTCTGAGCCGGGCTTCAGTGGAGCCGCCTTCGGGATTCGAACCCGAGACCTACGCATTACGAGTGCGTTGCTCTGGCCAACTGAGCTAAGGCGGCAAGCTGCGGATATACCCGTCCTCGCGAAGACACGTTCGCATCAGCAGCGGCGCCAAGTCTACAGGGTTGTTTTGGGTGCCCCGAACCACCTCCCGGTGGCCCGCTGACGCCGTCAGCGGCAGCGCTTGTTCTCCGGCGGAACCGTGCCGTCCAGCAGGTAGGTGTTGATCGCCGTGTCGATGCAGTCGCTACCGCGCCCGTACGCCGTGTGACCGTCGCCCTCGTACGTGAGCAGGGATCCCGAGGAGAGCTGCCCGGCCAGCCCCTGCGCCCACTTGTAGGGGGTGGCCGGGTCCCGGGTGGTGCCGACGACCACGATCGGGGCCGCGCCCTTGGCCTCGATGCGGTGCGGCTTGCCGGTCGCGGGGGTCGGCCAGTACGCGCAGTTCAGCGAGGCCCAGGCGAAGCCCCTGCCGAAGACCGGGGAGGCCTTCTCGAACTCGGGGAGCGCGGACTGCACCGCCTCGGGGGCGGTGAAGGCGGGCGGCAGGTCGAGGCAGTTCACGGCGGCGTTGGCATACATCAGGTTCGCGTACGAGCCGTCTTCCTCGCGTTCGTAGTAGCTGTCGGCGAGCGCGAGGAGAGCCGCGCCGTTGCCGGCCATGGCGCTCGCGAGAGCCTCGCGCAGCTGGGGCCAGGTGCTCTCGTCGTACATCGCGGCGATCACTCCGATGGTCGCCAGTGACTCGCCGAGCCTGCGGCTCTCGCCGGTCGGGACCGGCTTGGCGTCGAGCGCGGCGAAGAAGGCCTTGAGGCGGGCCGAGGCATCCGCGGCGGAGGTGGTGCCGAGCGGGCAGCCCTTCCTCTTGACGCAGTCGGCGGCGAAGGACTGGAACGCGACCTCGAAGCCCGCGGTCTGGTCGCGGTTCATCGCGCGGGCCGGCAGCGACGGGTCCATCGCGCCGTCGAGGACGAGGCGGCCGGTGCGGTCGGGGAAGAGTTCGGCGTACGTCGCGCCCAGGAAGGTGCCGTACGAAGCCCCTACGTACGACAGCTTCTCGTCGCCCAGCACGGCGCGCAGGATGTCCATGTCGCGGGCCGCCTCGACGGTGGAGACATGCGGCAGGATCTTGCCCGAACGCTCCTTGCAACCCGCCGCGAAGTCGTTCAGCGATGTGGCGAGGCGGGTCGTCTCGGCGGCGTCGTCAGGGGTCTGGTCGACCTGCGTGTACGTGTCCATCTCCTTGCCCGTGAGGCACTCGACGGGCTCGCTGCGGGCGACGCCGCGGGGGTCGACGGCGACCATGTCGTAGCGGGCGCGTACGGGGGCGGGGTAGCCGATGCCCGCGTACCCCTGGAGATAGCCGACGGCCGAGCCGCCGGGGCCGCCCGGGTTGACGAGCAGCGAGCCGAGGCGCTTGCCGGGGCCGGTGGCCTTCTTGCGGGCGACGGCCAGTTTGATGGACTCCCCGCTGGGCTTGGCGTAGTCCAGCGGCGCCTTCATGGTGGCGCAGTCGAAACCTGTGACGCCGCAGGGCCGCCACTTCAACTGCTGCGTGTAGTACGGCTTGAGCGCGGCGTTGGGTGCGGACCCGCCGTCCGGGGTGGAGGCGTTCGCGGAGGCGCTCGGCGAAGAACTCCCGCCCGTGCAGCCTGAGATCAGCAGGCCGACCGTGGTCAGCGCGAGGGCGGAGATACGCAGCAGTCGCCTGGTGTCCATCCTTGGAGCCTAGTCGGCCGGTGGGCGACGGCACCGTACCGCGCTCATTCGGGTGAGCCGGTCAACCCCCTCAGCGGGCCGTCAGGCACCCGGGAGGCCCCGCCGCCGTCAGCCCGCACGGAGCGCCACCGTCATCGCCTCCACCGCCAGCAACGGCGCCACATTGCTGTCCAGGGCCTGGCGGCAGGCGACAACTGCCTCTATCCGCCGCAGAGTGCCCTCGGGGGTCGAGGCGCGGGCGATCCGGTCCAGCGCATCCCGTACGTCGCCATTGGCGAGCGCGATCTCCGAGCCCATCTGGAGGGCCAGCACATCGCGGTAGAAGCCGGTCAGATCGGTGAGCGCGAGATCCAGGCTGTCCCGCTGCGTACGCGTCTTGCGGCGCTTCTGCCTGTCCTCCAGCTCCTTCATCGCCCCGGCGGTCCCGCGCGGCATCCGCCCGCCCGCGGAGGCGCCGAGAGCCACCTTGAGGTCCTCGGTCTCCTTGACGTCGATCTCCTCGGCGACCTGGTTGGCGTCCTCGGCCGCGGCGTCGATCAGCTCCTGGGAGGCCTTCAGGCAGCCGCCGATGTCCTCGACGCGCAGCGGCAGCCTGAGCACGGTGGCGCGCCGGGCCTGGGCCCGCTCGTCGGTCGCCAGCCGGCGGGCCCGGCCGATGTGCCCCTGCGTGGCGCGGGCGGCGGCCATCGCGACGTCGGGCTCGATGCCGTCCCGCCGGATCAGTACGTCGGCGACGGCGTCGACCGGGGGCGTACGCAGGGTCAGGTGGCGGCAGCGGGAGCGGATGGTGGGCAGCACGTCCTCCAGCGACGGTGCGCAGAGCAGCCATACCGTGCGGGCGGCGGGCTCCTCGACGGCCTTCAGCAAGACATTGCCCGCGCCCTCCGTGAGGCGGTCGGCGTCCTCCAGGATGATCACCTGCCAGCGGCCGCCGGCCGGGGACAGCTGGGCCCGGCGGACGAGGTCGCGGGTCTCCTTGACGCCGATGGAGAGCAGGTCGGTGCGGACGACCTCGATGTCGGCGTGCGTACCGACGAGGGTGGTGTGACAGCCGTCGCAGAACCCGCAGCCCGGCTCACCGCCGAGTGCCCGGTCGGGGCTGGTGCACTGCAACGCGGCCCCGAACGCCCGCGCGGCGGTGGACCGCCCGGAGCCGGGGGGCCCGGTGAACAGCCAGGCGTGCGTCATCTTCGAGGCGTCGGCCGACCGCTCACCGCGAGCCTCGGCGGTGACGCGGGCATCGGCGTCCCGGGCGGCGGCGGAGAGCTGCGCCTGGACGCGGTCCTGGCCGACGAGGTCGTCCCAGACGGTCATGCGCCGTCACCGCCTTTCGTGCTGGATGTCCCGTGCTGAAGTCTCCCCTTGCAGGGATCTCCCATTGTGGGGGACGGGTCTGACAGTGACGGCCGAGCGGGCGGGTCGCTTGCCCTCAGGCCGTCACCACCCGGGCGTCAGCGCCTGCCCCTGCCCTCGTCGTCGTCCTCGTGCGGGCCCAGCAATTCGTCCGCCAGGGTGGGCAGGTCGTCCAGCGGGGTCTCCTCGGCCCAGTCCGAGCGGCGGCGCGAGCGGCCCGACTGCGGGTCGACCTGCGGGAGTTCGCGGGTGCGGTCGTTCGAGGCTCCGCCCGCGGCCGGACGTCCACTCCCGTCGCGGAAGATGCCCGGCGGGACCCGGCCGGCCGGATCCCCGTCCTCCCGTACCGGCGGAAGCACCGTCGTCTCGTCCGCGTCCCGCACCGGCGGAAGCACCGTCGTCTCGTCCGCGTCCCGCACCGGCGGAAGCACCGTCGTCTCGTCCGCACCGTCCGGGACCTTCGGCAGCACGGCCGTCTCGTCGGCCGCCGCAGGCGTCGGCTTCCGCACCTCCTGGGTCACCTCGTCCGGCTTCACCACCGGAGTCGGCACCGTCACATCCGTGGTCGAGGCCACAGCAGCAGAGGCAGAGGCAGAAGCAGCCGCGGAAGCCTCGGCCTGCCGCCGCGCCTCCTCCGCCCTCATCAGCGCCTCTTCCGCCTTGCGCTGCTTCTCGAGACGCCGTTCCTCCGCCTCCGCCCGCAGTCGGGCCTCCTCCTCCGCCTGCTTGCGCCGCCGTTCCTCTTCCTCCCGGCGCGTCTTCTCCTCCGCGAGCCGCCGCGCCCGCTCCTCCTCGGCGAGCCGCCGGGCCTCCTCGGCCCTGCGCCTGGCCTCCTCCGCCTGCCGTTCGGCCTCGCGCTGCCGCGCCTCCTCCAGCTCGCGGCGCTTGCGCTCCTCCTCCTCGGCGCGGAGCTTCGCGAGCTGTTCCTGCCGCTCGCGCTCGAGTCGCTCTTCCTCCGCCTTGCGTGCGGCCTCTTCCTCGGCCCTGCGCCTGGCCTCCGCCTCGGCCGCCTTGCGCGCCTCCTCCTGCGCCTTCACCTCGGCGGCGGACAGCGGCAGCAACTGGTCGAGCCGGTGGCGTACGACGGTGGTGACCGACTCGGGGTCCTGGACCGCGTCCACCACCAGATAGCGGCCGGGATCGGCCGCGGCCAGCGTCAGGAACCCGGCACGCACCCGCTGGTGGAACTCCGCCGGCTCCGACTCAAGACGGTCCGGCGCCTCCGTGAACCGCTCCCGCGCCGCCTCCGGCGAGACGTCGAGCAGTACCGTCAGATGCGGTACGAGACCGTCCGTCGCCCAGCGGTTGATCCGGGCGATCTCGGTGGGCGAAAGATCGCGACCCGCGCCCTGGTAGGCGACCGACGAGTCGATGTAGCGGTCGGAGATGACGATCGCGCCGCGCTCCAGCGCCGGCCGTACGACCGAATCGACGTGCTCGGCGCGGTCGGCGGCGTACAGCAGCGCCTCCGCGCGGTTCGAGAGCCCCGCCGACGACACGTCCAGCAGGATCGACCGCAGCCGCTTCCCGATCGGCGTCGCACCCGGCTCGCGCGTGACGACGACCTCGTGGCCCTTCGCCCGGATCCACTCCGCCAGTGCCTCGACCTGGGTGGACTTACCGGCCCCGTCGCCGCCCTCTATGGCGATGAAGAATCCGGTCGCGGCCGGAGCCTGGGCCGGGTCCGCACCGCCGCGCAGCGCGTCACCCAGATCGCGGCGCAGCGGCACGCCCGCCCGGTCGTCCGTCTTCGCCAGAACGATCGCAGCGACGGGCAGCAGCAGCGCCCCGACCAGCATCAGCGTGAAGGCCGCTCCGCCGTGCGCGAAGACGAAGTCACCGCTCGCGAGGCGGTGCGGCCCGATCATCGAGGCGAGCAGCGGCGCCGCGAGCGCACCGAGGCCGATGGCGACCCGGACGACCGCCTGGAGGTGTTCGGTGATCCGGGGCCGCCGGAAGTCCTCCGACTCCTGGTCGATGAGCGCGTGCCCGGTGCTCGCGGCGACGCCGGCCGCAAGACCCGCGAGCAGCGCGATGAACAGCACGCTCGCCGTGTCCGGAACCAGCCCCATGGCAAGCAGCGCGATCCCGGTGACCGCGAGCGCGAGGGCCAGCAGGCGCCGGCGGGAGAGCGTGGGCAGTACGGACGCGCCACCGCGGATGCCGAGGCCCGTGCCGCCGGTCAGCGCGAGCACGAGCAGCGCAAAGGCGGCGGGCCCGCCACCGAGGTCGAAGGCGTGCAGTACGGAGACGGCAACGGCCGAGGAGATCGCACCCGCGACCGCGGCGCAGCCGAGGACGAACAGCGGTATGGCGCCCGTACGCCCCTTGTCCAGACCGTTGCCGGTGGAGGGGCGGCGCAGCCCTTCGAGCGGCGAACGCGGCCGCGGGGTCTGCGAGCCGGGCAGCTCCACGAAGTACAGCGTCGAGATGGACGCGGCGAAGAGACCGGCCGCGACATAGGAACCGAGCGCCGCCTGGTGCAGCGAGAACCAGTCGATGCCCGAGCCGAGGAGGTTGCCGATGAGCGTGGCAAGCAGCAGCGCCGCAGCCCCCGCCGGGATGACGGCGAAGCTTGTACGCAGCCAGAGCCGGCGCAGCGCGTCGAGGTGGTCCGGCAGCGGACGCACCGCCGCGCCCTCCGGCGGCGGGGCGGGCAGCAGCGCGGGGGCCGCGCCGTCCCTCGCGACCGTCCAGAAACGCTCGGCGACGCCCGTGACGAAGACGGTGCTCAGCAGGATCGCGGGCGCGTTGTCAGGGGTCCAGTCGATCCACAGCGGTGCGACCACGAGGAGCGCAAGACGCAGCCCGTCCGCGCCGATCATGGTCCAGCGCCGGTCGAGCGGGCCCTTGGGCGAGGTGAGGGTGGTGAGTGGGCCGAGCAGTACGGCACCGAAGAGCAGCGTGGAGAGCACGCGCGCGCCGAGCACCGCGGCAACGGCGACGGCGGCGCCGCGGTAGCCGCCGCCGAACGTGCCCTGCAGGACCGCCGCCTGAAGCGTCAGCAGCAGCAGCACGAAAATCGCGAGGGAGTCCCCGACACCGCCCACCACCTGGGCGTTCCAGAGGCGCCTCAGCGGCGGGAAGCGCAACAGGGCGCGTAGCGCGCGCTCGCGTGAGTCCGCGGCAAGTGCCTCGGATGCGTCGGAGTCTGAGGCAGTCTCTGAGACGGTGCTCACGACCGCCTGCTGCTCGGCTGGCTGCTCGGCTCGCGTCATCCGCCCAGCCTATCCGGAGCGCCGCGCTCCCCGGAGGCCTGTCCGAACATACGGGCGCTTTGCGCGGAGGGTGCGAAAGCTCCCCCGCACAGAGCGCCCGTACGGAATCCGACCACTCGTCCTGCCGCTGGTCCTACTCGTCGTCCGCCGGAGCCGTCGAGGCCTTCGCCGACGCGGCCGTCTTCTTCGCCGCGGCCGCCGTTGTCTTCTTCGCGACGGTCTTCTTGGCCACCGTCTTCTTGGCTGCGGTCTTCTTCGCAGGCGCCTTCTTGGCCGGGGCCTTCTTCGCCGTCTTCTTCTTGGCGGGCCCCTTGGCGCGCTTCTCGGCGAGCAGCTCGTAGCCGCGCTCCGGCGTGATGTCCTCGACACTGTCGCCCGTGCGCAGCGTCGCGTTCGTCTCGCCGTCGGTGACGTACGGACCGAAGCGCCCGTCCTTGACCACCACAGGACGCTCGCTGACCGGGTCGGTACCCAGCTCCTTCAGCGGCGGCTTGGCGGCGGCCCGCCCGCGCTGCTTCGGCTGCGCGTAGATCGCGAGAGCCTCTTCCAGCGTGATGTTGAAGAGCTGGTCCTCGGTCTCCAGCGAGCGCGAGTCCGTGCCCTTCTTCAGATACGGGCCGTACCGGCCGTTCTGCGCGGTGATCTCGACGCCTTCGGCGTCCTTGCCCACCACACGCGGCAGGGACATCAGCTTCAGCGCGTCCTCGAGCGTGACCGTGTCCAGCGACATCGACTTGAAGAGCGAGGCCGTCCGCGGCTTGACCGCGTTCTTGCCGGTCTTCGGGGTTCCCTCGGGCAGCACCTCGGTCACATACGGGCCGTACCGGCCGTCCCGCGCGATGATCTGGTGCCCGGTGACCGGGTCCGCACCCAGCTCGAAGTCGCCGCTCGGCTTGGCCAGCAGCTCCTCCGCGTACTCCACGGTGAGCTCGTCCGGAGCGAGGTCGTCCGGGACGTCCGCGCGCTGGTGGCCCTCCGCGTCCTTCTCGCCGCGCTCGATGTACGGGCCGTACCGGCCGACGCGCAGCACGATCCCCTCGCCGACCGGGAAGCTGGAGATCTCCCGGGCGTCGATCGCGCCGAGGTCCGTCACCAGCTCCTTGAGGCCACCGAGGTGGTCCCCGTCGCCGTTGCCCGCGCCGGACGCGGCGCCCGAGTCGTCGCCCTCGCCGAAGTAGAAGCGCTTCAGCCACGGCACGGCCTGCGCCTCGCCCCGCGCGATGCGGTCGAGGTCGTCCTCCATCCTCGCGGTGAAGTCGTAGTCGACGAGTCGGCCGAAGTGCTTCTCCAGCAGGTTGACCACGGCAAAGCTCAGGAAGGAGGGCACGAGCGCCGTCCCCTTCTTGAAGACATAGCCGCGGTCGAGGATGGTGCCGATGATCGACGCGTAGGTCGACGGGCGGCCGATCTCGCGCTCTTCCAGCTCCTTGACCAGCGAGGCCTCGGTGTAGCGGGCCGGCGGCTTGGTCGCGTGGCCGTCGACCGAGATCTCCTCGGCGGACAGGGCGTCGCCCTCGGCGACCTGCGGAAGACGGCGCTCGCGGTCGTCGAGCTCGGCGTTCGGGTCGTCGGCACCCTCCACGTACGCCTTCATGAAGCCGTGGAAGGTGATCGTCTTGCCGGACGCGGAGAACTCGGCGTCGCGGCCGTCGCTCGCCCGGCCGCCGATCTTCACGGTCACCGAGTTTCCGACCGCGTCCTTCATCTGGGACGCGACGGTCCGCTTCCAGATCAGCTCGTAGAGCTTGAACTGGTCGCCGGTCAGACCCGTCTCGGCGGGCGTGCGGAAACGGTCGCCCGAGGGGCGAATCGCCTCGTGCGCCTCCTGCGCGTTCTTGACCTTCCCGGCGTACGTGCGCGGCTTGTCCGGCAGGTAGTTGGCGCCGTACAGCTGCGTGACCTGCGCCCGGGCGGCCTGGATCGCGGTGTCGGAGAGCGTCGTGGAGTCCGTACGCATGTAGGTGATGAAGCCGTTCTCGTACAGCTTCTGCGCCACCTGCATGGTGGCCTTGGCCCCGAAGCCCAGCTTGCGGGAGGCCTCCTGCTGCAGCGTGGTCGTACGGAAAGGTGCGTACGGAGAGCGACGGTACGGCTTCGACTCGACCGAGCGGACCGCGAACGAGGCGTTTTCGAGTGCGGCGGCGAGCGCGCGGGCGTTCGCCTCGTCCAGGTGCAGGACCTGGCCGGACTTCAGCCGGCCGTCCGAGCCGAAGTCGCGGCCCTGGGCGACGCGCTGTCCGTCGACCGTGTTCAGGCGGGCCGTGAAGAGGGAGGGGTCGGACGCGTCACCGGCGCGGCCGGTGGAGAACGTGCCGGTCAGGTCCCAGTACTCGGCGGAGCGGAAGGCGATGCGCTCGCGCTCACGCTCGACGACGAGCCGGGTCGCGACGGACTGCACACGGCCGGCGGACAACCGCGGCATGACCTTCTTCCACAGGACCGGCGAGACCTCGTAGCCGTAGAGGCGGTCGAGGATACGGCGGGTTTCCTGGGCGTCGACCATGCGCTTGTTGAGCTCGCGCGGGTTGGCGACGGCGTCGCGGATCGCTTCCTTGGTGATCTCGTGGAAGACCATCCGGTGGACCGGGACCTTGGGCTTCAGCACCTCGAGGAGGTGCCAGGCGATGGCCTCGCCCTCGCGGTCCTCATCGGTGGCGAGGAAGAGCTCGTCGGACTGGGCGAGCTGCTCCTTGAGCTTCCTGACCTGGGCCTTCTTGTCGGCGTTGACGACATAGATCGGCTGGAAGTCATTCTCGACGTCGACACCGAGGCGGCGCACCTCGCCGGTGTACTTCTCGGGCACCTCGGCGGCGCCGTTCGGGAGGTCGCGGATGTGCCCGACGCTTGCCTCGACGACATAGCCGGGGCCGAGGTAGCCCTTGATCGTCTTCGCCTTGGCAGGCGACTCGACGATCACGAGTCGGCGGCCGCCCTGTGCGGTCTCGCTGGTCGGGGACAACTTCGCTCTTCTCTCCGGTCGACGCTCGGTGCGCGCCCACGGCGGTGCGGCACTGGGTGCGGCACTGCTGTGACGCTGCTGTCGCTGCGGAGTGTGACGGTACAACCCGCCCCCGTGTCAAACGGCAAAAGCCCGCAACGGCCACTCGAACGGTAACCCGACTCCGGCCATTCCTGCCGCCCGGACCGGCACGAAGACGCCTCGGAGCCCAGATGCCCCCAGATCAGACGCGGCCGAAACACCAGAGGCCGAGGGCGAAGGAGACGGCACCGAAGAGTGTCGCGAGGGCGACGGCCGTGGCGGGACTCACTCCGTGCGCGACCGGTGCGCGGTGCCGAAGGCGCATTCCCGTCCACAGCAGCAGCCCGGCCCCGAACAGCGTGAACGCCGTCCCGGCGAAGATCGCTGGCCCGCTCTCCATGCCCGTACCCGGTCCTTCCCTGATGCCGAGGTGCCCGCAGGCCGAGGCTGGCACCTCCGGGCGTCATGGATGCGAATTCCGGGTGAACGCCGGACGGGTTCACCCGCCCGGTGGCGGTACCGGGTGAACCGGACCGGACCGGAGGCCGCCGCTCCCCTTCTTGCTGCGACTTTTCCGGGGCTCGTTGTGGATGTTGGCCGGTTTCACCTCATGGGGCATCGGCTCGAACTACGCCTCCACTTCACGCCGCCAACTCGGCGGCGGTCCGGGACGGTTCCGGTCCGCGGCACCGGCCTCGCATCGTCCTAGCCGACCGGAGCGGCGGGTTCCAGGAAGCCCTCCCCGATCAGCAGCCGCAGCGCCTGCGGCGTACGGTCGCGCAGGACCACCGGGTCCTCGTCGAGCAACTGGGCGATCGCGTCCAGAATCCGCCCCGCGCTCAGCGACCCGTCGCACACACCTGCGAAGCCCGCGCCGACCGTGTCCACCTTGGTGGCCCGGCGCATGCCGCGGTTCTGACGCAGCACCACATGCTCCGGGTCCTCCGCGCCGGGCAGCCCGACCTGCTCCTGCACGACCTCCGCCACAAGCGTGAAGTGCCCGGCAAGCAGGGCCGCGTCATCGTGCGCCCGCAGATAGTCCTGCCGGGCGAAGTGCGCCCGTACGCTCTCGCCGAGCGGCTGCTCGACGGGGTGCGGCCACTCCTCGACGACGATCGACGGGTCCTCGGAACCGGACTTCCTCAGCGTGATCCAGCCGAAGCCGACAGCCTTGGTCTTACGGGCCTCGAACTCATCCAGCCATGCGTCGTACCGCGCGGCGTACTGGGCGGGGTCGCCGCGGTGGTCACCGCTGTCGCGCAGCCACAGCTCGGCGTACTGCGTCACGTCCTGCACCTCGCGCTGCACGATCCAGGCGTCACAGCCGCGCGGCACCCAGGAGCGCAGCCGCTCCTGCCACTCCTCCCCCTCCACGTGCTGCCAATTGGCCAGGAACTGGGCGTATCCCCCGTCGTTCAGCCTGTCCCCCGCCTGCTGGACGAGCGAGCGGCACAGATCGTCGCCGCCCATCCCGCCGTCCCGGTAGGTCAGCCGGGCACCGGGAGAGATCACGAACGGCGGGTTCGACACGATCAGGTCGTACCTGTCCTTGCCGACCGGCTCGAAGAGCGAGCCCTCGCGCAGATCGGCCTCGGGCGCCCCCGAGAGCGCGAGCGTGAGCCGGGTGAAGTGCAGGGCGCGCGGGTTCAGATCGGTGGCCGTGACCCGGATGGCGTGCTGCGAGGCGTGCAGCGCCTGGAGGCCGGAGCCGGTGCCCAGGTCGAGCGCGGAGGCGACCGGCGTACGCACGGTGATGCCGGCGAGCGTGGTGGAGGCACCGCCCACGCCGAGGACGACCTCTTCGCCCTGGCCGCTCGCACCGCCCGCGCCACCGACCGCACAGCCGAGGTCGGAGACGATGAACCAGTCCTGGCCCTCGGGACCGCCGTACGGACGCACATCCACCGTGGCCCGTACGTCGTCGCCGTCCCGCACCACCCAGCCGTCGGCCAGGCACTCCTCGAGCGGCAGCGCGGCCCGTGCCCGCTCGTACGCAACGGGTCGCTGGAGCAGAAACAGCCGTACGAGCGTGTCGAGCACGCCGTCCGCGCGGGTGGCGCGCAGGGCGGGCACCGTCTCGCTGCGGGCGAGGGCGGCATAGGCGGGCGCGCCGAGCAGGTCGAGCAGTCCGTCGGCGGTGAAGGCGGCGGCAATGAGGGCTTCACGCAGCCGGGGCGAGTGGTCGGGCGAAGGAAGGCCTGGGGCAGGGCTGGTCGTACTCACCTGCCCATTGTGGCGGCCGCCACTGACAAACGCCGCACCGCCGACGGCAAACGCCGCGCCCTCGAAACGGCAAACGCCGCCCCGCCGATGCCCGCCGCTCGGCCTGCTTGCCGCTACTGCCCGCTACCGCCCGCTACTGCCCGCTGGACGAGGACGCGGAGGTCTTCGCCGAAGGCTTCCCGGACGGGTTCTGGGACGCCGATCCGGCCGGTTTCACCGGGGCGGACGGGGTCGCCGACGCGGACGAGCCGGCGCCGGGGCTGGAGACCTTCGCCGTCTGGCAGCCGGGCTGCTTCGCCATCGCCTTGCCCAGCGCGCCGGACTGCAGCTTCTTCAGCGCGTCCTGGTCCATCGTCTCGATCTTCTTCAGACCGTCGGCAACGCCCTGCAGCCCGTCCGCGAACTTCTGCTGGTCCTTGGCGTCGAGCCCGTCGACCTGCTTCTTCAGATTGAGGTAGGCCGTGGCGGTGGCGATGAGTTCCTTGACCGCGTCCTGCTGGAGCTTTTCGCCGTTGTCGACGGGCGGGGTACCGGCGGCGCTCACGGCGGCGGCGAGCGCCTTGTCCGCGTCGGCGATGTCCTGGAAGGCCTTCGAGTCGGCGCCCTGGATGTCGGCCGGCTTGCCGTCCGCCGCAGTCGAGATGATCGTCTGCTGGGCGTTTGCCCTCTTCTGGATCTGCGGCTGTGCCTGGTCGCAGACCTTCTTGGCCCAGGCATTCACCTTGCTGTCACCGTCGTCGCTGCTGCAGCCGGACAGCGCCAGTACCAGTACCGCACCGCCGGACAGTGCGGCCGCAAGCTTCTTGTTCACCGGATTGGTCCCTTCCAAGGCTCTCGGCCCCGGAACATACACGCCAAGTGGGCGACATCCGCATGTCGTGTGTCCCATTTATCAGCTATTAAAGCCATTTGCACCAAGGGAGACAAGGCTCACGACCACACGCCGACGGGCGGTCGGCACGTCAATACGCGCCGCCCGCCCGCCTGTTGAGCAGGTGTTACGAAACCACCGCTGGATCAGGGGACTTAGCGCTCCGCTCCGCATGGTTGTCTTCGTCACCCATGGCGATGCCGCGCCGCTTGGAGATGTACACGGCGCCGGTGATGACGAGGATGGCGAGGACCGCCACCAGCGCCCGCACTCCGGCACTCGAGTCGTCCCCGTAGCTGAACTGGATGACCGCGGGCGCGATCAGCAGCGCCACCAGGTTCATCACCTTCAGCAGCGGGTTGATGGCCGGGCCCGCGGTGTCCTTGAACGGGTCGCCGACGGTGTCGCCGATGACGGTCGCGGCGTGGGCCTCGCTGCCCTTGCCGCCGTGGTGGCCGTCCTCGACCAGCTTCTTGGCGTTGTCCCACGCACCACCGGAGTTGGCGAGGAAGACGGCCATCAGCGTGCCGGTGCCGATCGCGCCCGCGAGGAAGGAGCCGAGGGCTCCCACGCCGAGCGAGAAACCGACCGCGATCGGGGTCAGCACGGCGAGCAGACCCGGTGTGGCCAGCTCACGCAGCGCGTCCTTGGTGCAGATGTCGACGACGCGCCCGTACTCCGGCTTCTCGGTGTAGTCCATGATCCCGGGGTGCTCGCGGAACTGCCGCCGCACCTCGTAGACCACCGCACCCGCCGAGCGGGAAACCGCACTGATCGCCAGCCCGGAGAACAGGAAGACGACCGCGGCGCCGAGGATCAGGCCAACAAGGTTGTTGGGCTGCGAGATGTCCATCACGAGGTTCATCGGGGCGCCGTCGCCGACCTTCTCGCCGACGTCCCGGGCCGCGCCGGCGATGGCATCGCGGTACGAACCGAAGAGCGCCGAAGCTGCCAGTACGGCCGTTGCGATGGCGATTCCCTTGGTGATCGCCTTGGTGGTGTTGCCGACGGCGTCGAGGTCGGTGAGCACCTGCGCGCCCGCGCCCGTGACGTCGCCCGACATCTCGGCGATTCCCTGGGCGTTGTCGGAAACGGGTCCGAAGGTGTCCATGGCGACGATGACGCCGACCGTGGTGAGCAGACCGGTGCCGGCCAGCGCGACCGCGAAGAGGGCGAGCATGATCGACGTACCGCCGAGCAGGAACGCCCCGTACACAGCCAGGCCGATCAACAGCGCGGTGTAGACGGCGGATTCGAGGCCGATGGAGATGCCGGCCAGCACGACCGTCGCGGGCCCGGTCAGCGAGGACTTGCCGATGTCGCGTACGGGACGCCGGTTGGTCTCGGTGAAGTACCCGGTCAACTGCTGGATCAGGGCCGCGAGCACGATGCCGATGGCAACGGCGACGAGCGCCAGGACCCTCGGGTCTCCGCCGTGGAGACGGATCGCGGCCTCGGTGACGCCGTCCAACTTGGCGTACGAGGACGGCAGATAGATGAAGACCGCCGCGGCGACCAGGGCGAGCGAGATCAGTGCGGAGATGAAGAATCCGCGGTTGATGGCCGTCATTCCGCTGCGGTCGGCGCGCCGCGGGGCGACCGCGAAGATACCGATCATCGCGGTGACCACGCCGATCGCCGGGACGATCAGCGGGAAGGCGAGCCCGGCGTCGCCGAATGCCGCCTTGCCGAGAATGAGCGCCGCGACGAGCGTCACGGCGTACGACTCGAAGAGGTCGGCAGCCATGCCCGCACAGTCACCGACGTTGTCGCCGACGTTGTCGGCGATGGTCGCGGCGTTGCGCGGGTCGTCCTCGGGGATGCCCTGCTCGACCTTGCCGACGAGGTCGGCGCCGACGTCGGCGGCCTTGGTGAAGATGCCACCGCCGACACGCATGAACATCGCGATCAGCGCGGCGCCGAGGCCGAAGCCCTCGAGCACCTTGGGGGCGTCGGCCGCGTAGACGAGAACCACGCAGGAGGCACCGAGCAGGCCGAGGCCCACCGTGAACATGCCGACCACGCCTCCCGTCCGGAAAGCGATCTTCATGGCCTTGTGCGAGACGGCCGTCAGATCCTTTTCCGGCTCGCCCTCCGCCGGGGTTGCTTCACGCGCGGCGGCTGCCACGCGCACATTTGCTCGTACGGCAAGACGCATGCCGATGTATCCGGTGGCGGCCGAGAAAAGCGCACCCACCAGGAAGAACACCGACCGTCCGCCGCGCTGTGACCAGTCGTCCGCGGGAAGAAGCATCAGCAGGAAGAACACCACGACGGCGAAAACGCCAAGGGTGCGCAACTGCCGTGCCAGATAGGCATTCGCTCCCTCCTGCACCGCTGCCGCGATCTTCTTCATGGAATCGGTGCCCTCGCCCGCCGCGAGCACTTGGCGCACCAGCAGCTGCGCGACGATCAGCGCCGCCACCGCGACGGCGGCGATGACGATCACGATGAGCCGATTGTCGTCCGTGAGTACTGCGGCTGCGAGAGAAGTGGGGTGGTCGATCAGTTCTGGGTTGAAGAGCCCCGCCATTCGTCCTCCTTGACGCTCAGAGCTCAAGATGTGGACGGATTGTAGGTAGCGGAACCTGATCAAAACAGAGCGCGACAAACGGAATTGACCTTCACTTGCTACTCAGCAAATGATCGGGTTCCGAAACTCGCCCCGAAAGAGGTAATGGGGCAAAAGCATTGACGTTCGATAAATGATCTAGAGAAAAGGAAAGAGGCCCTGCTCAGCAGGGCCTCATCCAAGTGGGGCTGACTGGAGACGATCAACGGACCGGTGTCCCGTGCCCGTTGTCGATCACCAGAAATCAGGGCTCAACGGCGACGGGTGTCGTCGGCCAACTCATCCGGATCACGCCACCCTCCTCCGTGGAGCTGACCTCCACGTCGTCGACGAGGCCGCTGATGACCGCGAGGCCCATCTCGTCCTCGTCCTCGGACTCCACGTCCGGTTCCGTGCCGCCACGTCCGTCGGAGGCCGCAGAGGACCCTTCGGCGCCCGCTGCAGGGACCTCGTCCACGACCTCGATGGAGAAGGTCTTCTCCTCCTCGGTCAGCACGACCCTCACCGGGGCTGTGATGCCATGGCTGCGGTGCAGCCCGACCGCACGGCTGCACGCCTCCCCGACCGCGAGACGGACCTCGTCGAGCACTGCCTCGTCGACCCCGGCCCGGCGAGCCACGGCAGCGGCCACCAGACGGGCGGTCCTGACATGCTCAGGCTGAGCACTGAAGCGGAGTTCAACGGTGGCCATGCAATCCCCCTCAGACGTACGGGCGTGCATCTCAGGGGCCCGGGCTGGATGCCCGGTGCCCCTCACTTCTTCCGGCAGTCTCCGGCAACCGTCAGTCGGTGGCCGCGACAGCCTCCTCGACCGTGGTGTGGATGGGGAACACCTTGGTCAGACCTGTGATCCGGAAGATCTTGAGAATGCGCTCCTGGTTGCAGACCAGGCGCAGCGAACCTTCGTGCGCGCGCACGCGCTTCAGGCCGCCCACGAGGACGCCAAGGCCGGTGGAGTCGAGGAAGTCCACGCCCTCCATGTCGACAACCAGGTGGTAGTTGCCGTCGTTCACCAACTCGACCAACTGCTCGCGCAGCTTGGGCGCGGTATACACATCAATCTCGCCACCGACCTCGACGACCGTACGGTCGCCACCAGGGCCGGACACATTGCGAGTCGACAGGGACAGGTCCACGGATCCTCCAGCACCTTGCTATCGAGCGGCCGCCCTTCAGGTCTCCCCGACGGAGTCGGAGGACGGTCGCCAGCCGCGATGGCATTCAATCACTTACCAGCAGCCATGCACGACGCCTTGAGACCATTGTCCGCTACGCCAGTGACACACTCGGTGCCGATGGCCAAGACACACCGTCCCAGACGACCTACCGAGAACGGGGGCAACCGCCCCTCCCCCGGTACGGTCCTCGACCGGCTCACCGCAGGTGCGAGCCGGGCTACGCGCATCACCCATACGGAGCACTTGCCCCCGAGACCGGGTCGCCATGCAGTCTGGCCCGACCGCATCCGCCCGGAAGTGATCAACGCCATTCAGCGGGCGGGGATCGACCACCCCTGGGTCCACCAGGCGGCCGCCGCCGAGCACGCCCTGGACGGCGAGTCCGTCGTGATCGCCACCGGAACCGCGTCGGGCAAGTCCCTCGCCTATCTCGCGCCCGTACTCACCACCCTCCTCGACGGAGCCGAGGCCCCGAACGGTCGAGGCGCGACCGCCCTCTACCTCGCCCCGACCAAGGCACTCGCCGCCGATCAGTGCCGCGCCGTGAAAGAGCTCGCCGCGCCGCTCGGCAACCGCGTCCGCCCCGCGGTCTACGACGGCGACACGCCCGTCGAGGAACGCGAATGGGTCCGGCAGTACGCCACGTACGTCCTCACCAATCCGGACATGCTGCACCGCGGAATACTTCCCTCACACCCCCGCTGGTCCTCCTTCCTGCGCGCCCTGCGCTATGTCGTCATCGACGAGTGCCACACCTACCGGGGCGTCTTCGGCTCCCATGTCGCCCAGGTGCTGCGCCGCCTTCGCCGCCTGTGCGCCCGCTACGGTGCGAACCCCGTCTTCCTCCTCGCCTCCGCCACCGCCGCGGAACCCGCCCTGGCCGCCGGCCGGCTCACCGGCCTGCCCGTCCACGAGGTCGCCGACGACGCCTCGCCCCGCGGCGAGCTTGTCTTCGCCCTCTGGGAGCCACCGCTCACGGAGCTGCACGGCGAGAAGGGCGCCCCCGTTCGCCGCACCGCCACCGCAGAGGCAGCCGACCTCCTCACCGACCTGACCGTGCAGGGCGTCCGCAGCGTCGCCTTCGTACGCTCCCGGCGCGGCGCGGAACTCATCTCCGTGATCGCGAAGGAACGCCTGGCGGAGGTGGACCGGTCGCTGCCGGCCCGGGTCGCCGCCTACCGGGGCGGTTACCTCCCGGAGGAGCGCCGCGCCCTGGAGCGGGCGCTGCACTCCGGCGAGCTGCTCGGTCTGGCCGCCACCACCGCCCTGGAGCTCGGCGTGGACGTCTCGGGCCTCGATGCCGTCGTCATAGCCGGCTACCCCGGGACACGGGCGTCCCTGTGGCAGCAGGCGGGCCGCGCGGGCCGGTCAGGACAGGGAGCCCTGGCCGTCCTCGTCGCCCGTGACGACCCGCTGGACACCTTCCTCGTACACCATCCCGAGGCGCTGTTCCAGCAGCCCGTGGAGTCCACGGTCCTCGACCCGGACAACCCCTACGTCCTCGCCCCCCATCTGTGCGCTGCCGCGGCCGAAATTCCACTCACGGAGGCCGACCTGGAGCTCTTCGGCCCGGCGGCCGTCGAGCTGATGCCCCAGCTGGAGGCCGCCAAGCTGCTCCGGCGCCGGGCGTCCGGCTGGCACTGGACGCGCCGGGAGCGGGCGGCCGACCTCACCGACATCCGGGGCGAGGGCGGTCGCCCCGTCCAGGTCGTCGAGGCCGCGACCGGCCGGCTGCTGGGCACGGTCGACGAGTCGGCCGCCCACACCGCGGTCCACGACGGTGCCGTCCACCTCCACCAGGGCCGTACGTACCTGGTGCAGCATCTGGACCTGGAGGACTCCGTCGCCCTCGTCGAGGAGGCCAACCCGCCGTATTCGACCACCGCCCGCGACACCACCTCCATCTCCGTACTCGAAACCGACACCGAGATCCCGTGGGGCGACGGACGCCTCTGCTACGGCTCCGTCGAGGTCACCAACCAGGTCGTCTCCTTCCTGCGCCGCAAACTCATCACCGGTGAGGTGCTCGGCGAGACCAGACTCGATCTGCCGCCGCGCACCCTGCGCACCCGGGCCGTGTGGTGGACGGTCACCGAGGACCAGCTGGACGCCGCCCGGGTGGGCCCGGAGCAGCTGGGCGGCGCCCTGCACGCCGCCGAGCACGCGTCCATCGGGATGCTCCCGCTCTTCGCCACCTGCGACCGCTGGGACATCGGCGGGGTCTCCGTGCCGCTTCACCCGGACACGCTGCTGCCGACGGTCTTCGTGTACGACGGCCATCCGGGTGGCGCGGGCTTCGCCGAACGGGCCTTCCACACCGCTCGCGAGTGGCTCACCGCCACCCGTGAGGCGATCGCCTCCTGCGAGTGCGAGGCGGGCTGCCCGTCCTGCATCCAGTCGCCCAAATGCGGCAACGGCAACGACCCGCTGCACAAGCGCGGCGCCGTCCGTCTCCTCACGGAACTGCTGCGCGGAGCCCCGGGGGACCCGCCCGGGGAGGCTCCGGGGGATCCGAGCGAGCTTTCCGGAGAACCCGAGCGACCCGAGCGGGGTTCAGGGGCCCCGCGAGGCCCGTCCAGCTAGCTCCCCGGACGGGTGGGGGCCAGGAGGGGCCCGGGAGCCGGCCTACGGCGGCCCAGGGAGCCGAGGGGGACGAGGGGGGCCTGGGTGACCGGGAGCCCCGTCCACGAGCTGACCGTGGCGCACAGGGAGCCCCGGGGGCCCCGCCCGCGACCTGACCGTCGGGGCGTACGGGCCGAAGCGGGCCTGCGCCGTGACCTCGGCGATCTCTCCCCGCACCGCGCACCGCACCACCGCCGCGCCCTGTGCCCGGGCCACCTCGGCCGCCTTCGCGCAGGCGGTGGCCGTCCCCCGCAGGGCGTTGTCGGCTGCGGCCAGCACCGCCAGGTCGGCGGCGGAGCCGGCCCGGTGGCGGGCGACCACCGCCTGCCCCATGGCCAGGACGACGGCGAACACGGTACAGAACACGGTCACCGCCATGGCCACCCATACGGTCGCCGACCCACGGTCCCGCTCACGATCCCGGTTCATGGTTCCACCGCTTGGGTGCTGTGAGCGGCCGTGTCCGGCTGTCCCACGGTGTCCTCGGCGAGAGCCGCCGCCTCCGCGCTGAGCGTCAACGCCAGCGCGCCGGGTCCTGGGGCGTCCGCCTCGACGCGCACCCGCCACAGGTCCCCCGACCGCCCCAGCGTGACCCGGGCACCGCCAGGGGCCGCTGATCGGCCGGCGGCCAGGGCGGCAGCCTGTGGCTCGGATCTGGCCGCGGCCCGCGCCCCTGCCCTCGCCGCGTCCACGCACTGAATCTGGGCCGAGGCCGCCATCAGCGCCCAGACCAGGGCCATGGCGAAGACCACCAGGGCCGGCACCGCGACGGCCGCCTCCGCCGTCACGGCCCCCCGGTCACTCACAGCCTCACGCCCCTCCGCCCGTGCCTCCTCCGGTAGGTCAGAACTGCGCATTGAGCGCCTTCCCGATCACCGACTGGAGCGCCCCCGAGACGGCCCCGCTGGTGACGACCTTGTACAGAACCGCGGCGAAGGCGCACGCGGCGATCGTCCCCATCGCGTACTCGGACGTGGTCATCCCCGAGTCCCTGCGCATCAAGTCCCTGCGCGTCGAGCTCTTCCGCATCCAGCGCGCCAGTCCGCGCAGCCGTCCCCGTACTGAATTCCACATGCCAACCCCCAATAGATCTCGTTCAGTTGCCGTTCAGCAGTCCGTCGGCCAGGCCGATCACAACCGGGGCCACCCCGACCGCCAGGAAGGCGGGCAGGAAGCACAGCCCCACCGGAGCGGTGATCAGGACCTGCGCCTTGCGGCCCCGGGCATCTGCCGCACGCGCCCGGTCCGCCCGGAAGCGCTCCGCCAGCCGCGACACCGGCTCCGCAGCCGGCGCCCCCGTGGAGTCGGCCCGCTCCAGACAGCGGGCCAGCGCCGCCGCGCCCGGTATCCGCCCGAACCACCCCCAGGCCCGTGCCGGCTCACCTCCGAGCCGCAACTCGGCCGCCACCCGCGCAAGCCGCTCGCCGACCGGCCCGCCCAGCGAGTCCCCAACCGCCTCCGCCGCCTCCCGCGGACCGGCTCCGGCCGAGATGCAGGCCGCCAGAAGGTCGGCGGCGAGCGGGAGTTGACGGCCCGCGTGCCGGTCCACGGCTTCGGCGGCAGGCTTACGTCTTTGCTGCCAGCGCCGCACGCCATACGCCCCGCCGAGCCCGACCGCGCAGCCGATCAGACCTCCCACCAGGACGTAACCGGTGACCACAGCTCCCAGCGGCCCCGCCCAACTCCGCGCCCACACCCGGTACTCCGGCCGCCACCGCGGCCGTGCGCGCTGCATGGCCATGAGTGCCTCGATCCGCCTGCGCGCCTGGCGCTCCCGCTGTCGCGCCGCGACAGTGAAGACCAGGCAGGCCATCGCAGCCAGCACGAACACCACTGCCCCCAGCCTGTGGACGGCGTCCCCGGTCATGCCTCCGCCCCCTGCCCGACGATCCGCCCTGCCCAGCACAGACCCGCGGCCTCCAGCAGCCCGCCGATCACCAGACATGCCAGCCCGGCCGCGGTGTGAAACAGCACCTTCAGCGGTTCGGCGCCCAACGCCGAGCCCATCGCCAGGCCGGCCAGCGGAAGCAGCGCCAGCAGCCGGATCGTTGACCGCGCACCCTCCAACTGGGACCGCAGATCCTCCCGTTGATCCCGTTCCGCCCGCAGGGCCGCCTCCAGCCGGTCGAGCCCGGCGGCCAGGCCCGCCCCGCTGTCCACGGCCACCTGCCAGCAGGCCGAGACTCCGGCGAGCCCGTCCGCGCCCGGCTCCCGCGCCGCCTCCCGCAGCGCCTGGGGCACATCGCCCCCGAACCTCGCCGCGGCCAGCACCGCGGATTCCGCACCGCTCAGCGCTCCAGTGGATCTGGCGGCGAACAGCAGCGCCTGCCCGGGCTGCATCCCCGCCCGCAGCTCACCGGCGACCGCGCCGCACAAGGCGATCACCCCCTCGGCCCGCCGCTCCTGCTCCCGCTTGCCCTCCCGGGCCCTCAGCTGCCGCCTCACCAGCGGCACCGCAGCCACCCCCGTGATCAGCGGCAACATCGACTCCCCCAGTAGGGCGAGGACGAGGGCCACCGGCAGGCACAGCCACTCCCGCCGGAGCCTGACCACGGGCAGCATCCGCTCCCACGACCACCGCGGAGGGATCTGCATGGCGCCGCCGCCCGCAAGCAGCAGCTGCGCCCGCTTGACCCCCCGGTCCCGCCCGACCGTCAGCCATGCCGCGGCCCCCGCGCACACCGCGGCCGCGTACACCGGCTCTGCGGCCATCACAGAGCACCTCCGATCAGCGGCCGCAGCCGCTCCCAGCCCCGCTCGTGCGCAAAGGCCTCCGCGCCCCACCGCAGTGCGGGCACGGTCACCACCAGGCCCGCCGCGTCCCGCTCCAGCACATGCACCTCGGCGATCCGCCGCTGCCCGCCCCGGTCCCGGACGAGATGGATCACCACCGAGAGGGCGGCCGCCAACTGGCTGTGCAACGCCACCCGGTCGAGCCCCGCCGCCGTCCCGAGCGCCTCCAGACGCGCCGGCACATCCGCCGCCGCATTGGCGTGCACAGTCCCGCAGCCGCCCTCGTGACCGGTGTTCAAAGCGGCCAGGAGCTCAGTCACCTCGGCTCCTCGCACCTCCCCCACCACCAGCCGGTCGGGCCGCATTCGCAACGCCTGCCGCACCAGATCCCGCAGCGTTACCCGGCCGGCGCCCTCCTGATTCGCCGTACGCGACTCCAGGCGGACCACATGCCTGTGCTCGGGTCTGAGCTCCGCCGAATCCTCGGCCAGCACGATCCGCTCGCGCTCCCCCACAAGCCCCAGCAGGCTCGAGAGCAAGGTTGTCTTGCCTGATCCCGTGCCACCGCTGATGAGGAAGGACAGCCGCGCCTCGATCAGCGCCCGCAGTACGCGGTCGCCGCCCGGCGGCACCGTCCCCGCCGCGACGAGCTCCTCCACAGAGAACGCCCTGGGCCGCACCACTCGCAGCGACAGACAGGTCGACCCGACCGCGACCGGCGGGATCACGGCATGCATCCGCGTCCCGTCGGGCAGCCGGGCATCCACCCATGGCCGGGCGTCGTCCAGCCGCCGTTCCGCAACCGCCGCGAGTCGCTGCGCCAGCCTGCGCACCGACGCCGCGTCCGCGAAGGTGACCTCAGTGAGCTCGAGCCCTCGGCCCCGGTCCACCCACACCCGGTCGGGCGCGGACACCAGGACGTCCGTCACGGACGGATCTGCCAGCAGCGGCTCCAGCGGCCCCGTCCCCACGAGCTCGCAGCGCAACTTCTCGGTGCCGCCGAGCACTTCGGCGTCCCCAAGCAGCCGCCCCTGCGCCCGCAACGCGGCCGCCACCCTGGCCGGCGTGGGCTCGCCGCCGCTCTCCGCGAGCCGCTGTCGTACGGCATCCAGCAGTCCGGTGGTCATGAGACCCCGCCCCCGGCCAGCGCCCGCTCCCAGAAGGCGGTGCAGAACCTGGCCAGTGGCCCGCGCGCCCCGCCCGGCGGGGTGCCGCCGTCCTGTGCGATCAACAGCCCTGCTTCCGCCGGCAGTTCGCCGGCCAGCGGAAGTCCCAGGGCGTCCGCGACCCACTGCTCGTCCAGCCCCGCCGCGAACGGCCCGCGCACAACCACGCGCAGGTCCTGGAGCACCATGCCCACCGTCGAAGCCACCCGGTTCGCCGCGGCGACCGCCCGCAGCTCGCCAGGGACCACAAGCAGCCCCAGATCCAGCTGAGCCAGCGCCTCGGCCACGCCCTCGTCGACCCGGCGCGGCAGATCCACGACCACCACCCCGCCGCGTCTGCGTGCCGCGGCGAGCACCGACCGCATCGCCTCCGGCGGGATGACCACCGAGTCGCCGCGGTCCCAGCTGAGCAACCGCAACGCATGCAGCTCGGGCAGCGACTCCTCCAGCGCCCCACCCGCGACACGGCCCTTGGAAGCGGCGAAATCAGGCCATCGTCTGCCTTCCGCTTGCTCCCCGCCGAGCAGCACATCGAGCCCGCCGCCGAGCGGGTCGCCGTCGACGAGCATGGTGCGGCGACCGCCTCGGGCCGCTGTCACCGCCAGCGCGCAGGCCAGCGTCGATGCCCCCGCCCCGCCCCGGCCGCCGATCACCCCTACGGTCAGCGCCGACCGCCCGACCCCCTCGACCACATCGGCGATCCGATCGACGAGCCAGCCCTCCGCATCGGGCAGCCGCAGCACGCAGTCGGCTCCGATCTCCACCGCCCGGCGCCAGACATCCGGGTCGTCCTGGTCGCGCCCGACCAGCAGCACGCCGCGTCGGCGGGTGGCCCCGCGGCAGCGCGCGGCCGCATCGTCGCCGACAAGGACCAGCGGCGCGCCCTCCCAGCTCCCCCTCTGCTCCGGAACCGAGTGATGGACGTCCGGCTCGGCTCCCGCGGCGGCGCACAACCTCAGCAGATCGTCGAGCAGTTCCATGTCTTCGGTGACGATCAGCGGCCCGTCCCGACGCCCTTCGACGACCGGCGGCCGCTGCGATGTGATAGATCCAGCCACGATCTCCACCCCCTACTTACTTCGATCTCGCTTGGTTGTGAGATCTGCGATTCCCGCGGTCCGCGAACTACGCGGGTGGAATCACCGTGCAGGGCAACGGAAAATGGTGTGGATCTTGCTGAAAAACTGTGGACAACTCGCCAGTTGTGAATATCTCCGTAGCTCATACCGGTGACTCCCAGGAGCAGCCCTTCCGCTACGCTCAGTGACGAGGCAGAGTAATGGGAGGCCGCCCGCAGCACAGCCCGCACGAAGGGAGAACGATCACGATGGATCACCGCACAGAGGCGAAAAGGTGCCCGGACATGCGACGACCCCCGCCGGGGGGGAGAGCGGGGGTCGTCTCTCCGGCCGACTCGGGGGGGGAGGAGCCGGACCGGGTTAGCACGGTCGCGAACGATCCGTGACTTCCATGGTGTACCCGAGAGCCTTCTCAGGCAAACCCACACGCCCGAGCGTACGCCGAATGGCGGGCACCTATGCTCAGGCTCGTGGAAAACCACTCCTTGCCGCGCACAGCCGCCTTCTTTGACCTGGACAAGACGGTCATTGCGAAGTCTTCGACGCTGACCTTCAGCAAGTCCTTCTACCAAGGCGGGCTGATCAACCGGCGCGCCGTACTGCGGACCGCCTATGCCCAGTTCGTTTTTCTCGCGGGCGGTGCCGACCACGACCAGATGGAGCGGATGCGTGAGTACCTCTCATCGCTCTGCAAGGGCTGGAACGTCCAGCAGGTCAAGGAGATCGTCGCCGAGACGCTCCATGACCTGATCGACCCGATCATCTACGACGAGGCCGCATCCCTCATCGAGGAGCACCACACCGCCGGCCGTGACGTCGTCATCGTCTCCACCTCGGGCGCCGAGGTCGTCGAGCCCATCGGCGAGCTCCTGGGAGCGGACCGGGTGGTGGCCACCCGCATGGTGGTCGGCGAGGACGGCTGCTTCACGGGGGAGGTGGAGTACTACGCATACGGGCCGACCAAGGCGGAAGCGATCAAGGAGCTCGCTGCCTCCGAGGGGTACGACCTGGATCGCTGCTACGCCTACAGCGACTCCGCCACCGATGTCCCGATGCTCGCGTCCGTCGGACATCCGCACGCCGTGAATCCGGACCGCGCGCTGCGCCGTGAGGCGACCGCTCGCGATTGGCCGATTCTCGTCTTCAACCGGCCGGTCCGGCTGAAGCAGCGGCTGCCCGCGTTCTCGATGCCGCCCCGTCCGGCCCTCGTCGCGATGGCAGCCGTGGGCGCCGCAGCGGCCACGGCCGGGCTCGTCTGGTACGCCAGCCGCCGCCGCAGCGCCGCAGCTCAGGCCGCAGCGGCGGTCACGGGCAGCCATTTCGCCCGAATTTGAACCTAATTTGAACCTAAAAGTAAAGAAGTGCAGCCGGGCCTTCCGCTTGTCCTCTCTCAGGAGTAGAAAGGACTCAACGGCCCGCGAGACCAAGGACATCCGAAAGGATCACCTTTAACGCATGAAGGCCCCACGGACCGAAGCATGAAAATGGAGCACCCACGCGACGTCGACCCGTCGATTACGGGCCAGCCGCACCAGGTGACGGGCAGAGTTCCCGACCTGATGGGCAAATATTCGAGGACGCATGGTAACTCCGTGGACATGCCAGCGGCGGTACCAATTCCGGTACCGCCGCAACCCTGTTCAGGGAAAGTTCCGCCGGGAACGGTCAAGTAGCCCCGCGGCCGGGAACAGTCACGCAGCCCCGCGCTGAAGTGCCTCGCAGACCGCTGTCGACTCCCTCACGCCGAGTTCCACAGCGCGCCCGCAGTGGGCGATCCAGGCGGCCATGCCGTCCGGAGTCCCCGACAGATACCCGTCGAAGGCCGCCAGATACGCCGCCCGGCCCTGCTCCGCATGCCCGACCTCCGCCGGGCAGATCGACTTCGGGTCCAGCCCGCTGCCGATCAGGACAATGCGCTCGGCCGCCCGAGCGACGAGCCCGTTGTAGGAGCCGAAGGGGCGCAGCGCCAGCAGCTCGCCATGGACGACGGCCGCCACCACCAGGGCGGGTGCGGAGCTGCCCGCGATGATCAGCTCGGCGAGTCCGTCCAGCCGGCCGGTGACCTCGCTCGCGTCCGGCAGCGGGGCCTCGATCAGCGGCTCCTCGACCGCTTCGCCCGCCAGCCGCGGCCTGCCCACCGTTTCGTCGTCGGCGGCGCCGCTCGCGGCGACCAGATGCAGCCGGGCCAGCACCCGAAGCGGCGACTGCCGCCAGATGGAGAGGAGTTGACCGGCCTCGGCAGTCAGCCGCAGCGCCGCGCCGACCGTACGCGCCTCGGGCTCGACACCGAAGTCGGTGCGCCTGCGGACCTCCTCCAGCGCCCAGTCCGCGCCGGACAGTGCGGCGGACCCACGCGCTCCGCGCAGCGCCGCCTCGGAGGTGATCTCGTTGCTGCGGCGTCGCATGACCCGGTGGCCGTAGACCCGGTCGACCGCTTTGCGTACGGAGTCCACGGACTCGGCGACACCCGGAAGGGAGCCGAGAGTGGCCAGAGGGTCGACCGACGAGGCATTCGTACTCATAAGTAGCGAGGCTACGCGCCCACGGCGCGCGCCCCACCTTGGAGTGGTCTTCCTCACGCAACTTGAACACACCATGCGATTGATCCACTACCCTAGGTGAACATGAAGATCGCTTTCGTAGGGAAGGGCGGCAGCGGGAAGACCACGCTGTCCTCGCTCTTCATCCGCCACCTGGCCGCCAATGAAGCCCCCGTCGTCGCGGTGGACGCCGACATCAACCAGCATCTGGGGGCCGCGCTCGGTCTCGGCGAGGCGGAGGCCGCCGCGCTGCCCGCGATGGGCGCGCATCTGCCGCTGATCAAGGAATATCTGCGGGGCTCCAACCCTCGAATCGCCTCCGCCGAGACAATGATCAAGACGACACCGCCGGGCGAGGGCTCTCGGCTGCTGCGCGTCCTCGAGGACAACCCCGTCTATGAGGCCTGCGCCCGCACCGTCCGCCTCGACGACGGGGACATCCGGCTGATGGCCACCGGCCCGTTCACCGAATCCGACCTCGGGGTGTCCTGCTACCACTCGAAGGTCGGCGCGGTGGAGCTCTGCCTCAACCACCTTGTAGACGGCCCGGACGAGTATGTCGTCGTCGACATGACCGCCGGGTCGGACTCGTTCGCCTCCGGGATGTTCACCCGCTTCGACATGACGTTCCTGGTGGCCGAGCCGACCCGCAAGGGCGTGTCCGTGTACCGCCAGTACCAGGAGTACGCACGGGACTTCGGTGTCGCGCTGAAGGTCGTCGGAAACAAGGTGCAGGGACCGGACGACATCGACTTCCTGCGCGCGGAGGTGGGCGACGATCTGCTCGTCACCGTCGGCCACTCCGACTGGGTGCGGGCGATGGAGAAGGGCCGGCCGCTGCACTTCGAGCAGTTGGAGGCAGAGAACCGCATGTCGCTCCAGGCCCTGCAGAACGCCGCGGAGGACTCCTACGAGCACCGCGACTGGGAACGCTACACACGCCAGATGGTGCATTTCCATCTGAAGAACGCGGAGAGCTGGGGGAACGCGAAGACGGGCGCCGACCTTGCCGCGCAGGTCGACCCCGCCTTCGTGCTCGCGGAGCGGATGTCGGACGTCAGTGCTGCCCAGCCCGCCTGACGGCGGGTGAGGCGGCCGGAGCCGCCGGCTGGGCGGCGAGGAAGGCCGCCCAGCCGCCCTTCGGGGCCTGGCCGACCTCGAGCGTGCGCATCTTCGCCAGGACCTGCGGGTCCTGGGCGTCCAGCCAGTCGGCGAGCTGACGGAAGGACACGCACTTCACGTCGCGCTTCACACAGACCGTCGCGATCGTCTCCTCGATGGCGCGCATATATGTGCCGCCGTTCCAGGACTCGAAGTGGTTGCCGATGATCAGCGGGGCCCGGTTGCCCTTGTAGGCGCGGTCGAAGGCCTGCACCAGGCCGTTGCGCATCTGGTCGCCCCAGTACTCGCGCTGCGAGGGGTCGCCCTTGACCGTCCCGGACTGGTTGACCATGAAGTTGTAGTCCATGGACAGCGTCTCGAAGGAGCGGCCCGGCACCGGGACCAACTGCATCGACAGGTCCCACAGGCCCAGTTCCTTCTTGGGCCAGACCTGATCATTGATGCCGCTGGTGTCGTAGCGGAAGCCCAACTGGCTTGCGGCACGCAGGAAGTTGGGGCGACCTTCCAGGCAGGGGGTGCGGCCGCCGATGAGTTCCTTGTCGTAGTCGAAGGGCAGCGGCTGCTCGGACTCGAGGCCCGCGTTCGACTTCCAGTTCTTCACAAAGGACTTGGCCTGGCGGATCTCGCTCAACCACTCGGCCACGGACCACCGGCCGACCCCGCCGTCCTTGCCGCAGAAGTGGCCGTTGAAGTGGGTACCCACCTCGTTGCCCTCCTGCCAGGCGCCGCGCAGCTCACGCACGGTGTCCTTGATCCCCTGCGTGTCGTTGAAGCCGATGTCCGAGCGCCCGGCCGAGTGCTGGGGCGGGAGATAGAGGCCGGCCTTCGCCTCCGGGAGCAGATAGACGCCACTGAGGAAGTAGGTCATCGTCGCGTCGTACTTCTTGGCGACCTTGCGAAAGCGCGAAAAGAGCTTCTGGCTGTCCTCGCCGGCCCCGTCCCAGGAGAACACGACGAACTGCGGTGGCTGCTGACCGGGCTTCAGACGCTCCGGCTTGGGCAGGCCCGGCTGGACGCCGGTGAACGCGGTGGATCCGTCGCCGATGAGGCGTACCGCGCTCTTGGGGGCCGCGGCAGGCTTCTTCACTGCGGGGGCGCCCTTGTTGACGGTGGTCGAGCCGGTGGCACCGGAACAGCCGGCGAGTCCTGCGGTCAGCGCCGTGGCGACTGCGCCGACGGCGATCCTCCTCGTAGCGGCCTTCATCCGCCCACCCTCTTTCCTGTGCCTATACGCCAATAGGCCGGTATGCCTGTACGACGCATTGCCTACAGCGCCGACAAACTCGCATCGGGACGCCTAGGGGGAGGGGGTGACGAGCCGCATTCAAATCATTAATCACCAGAACGGGTGAAAAGCTGCCCCATTTGCCCGGAAAATCATGCCTCAGTCTTTACTCTGCATTACGATCCATTTACCGAGAGTTGAAGATCCCGCCGCTGCACGCCGTGACCCACGGCCGCGTCCCCACATTCCGCGACCGCGCTGCCCCGGAGGAGACGGGAAACATGTCCGCCTGCGTCCCCACTCGCACCGACGACCCATCTCGTAAAACCCCCAAGTCCCGGAAGTCCCGAAAGAACGGCAAGTCCCGCCAAGCCCCCACGAGCGGCGAGGCCGGCGCCTCCCGCAGGTTCCGTCCGTCCCTAGCGTTTCTCGCCGCGCGCTTCCAGCGTCCGCACAGCCCGCCACCGACCGGCGAAGGCGGCCCCCGCCGCTTCCGCATCGCGGGCGCCGATCTGACCGCCTCGATCGCCGTCTTCCTGATCGCGCTGCCGCTCTCCCTCGGCATCGCACTCGCCACCGGCGCACCACTCCAGGCCGGGCTGGTGGCCGCCGCCGTCGGCGGCATCGTCGGCGGCCGGTTCGGCGGTTCGCCGCTTCAGGTCAGCGGTCCCGCCGCCGGGCTGACCGTCGTCACCGCCGATCTGATCCAGCAGTACGGCTGGCGCACCACCTGCGCCATCACCGTCCTCGCCGGACTGGCCCAACTCGGCCTGTCCGCACTGCGGGTGGCGCGCTCGGCTCTCGCCGTCAGCCCCGCGATCGTGCACGGCATGCTGGCCGGCATCGGCGCCACGATCGCCCTGGCACAACTCCATATCGTGCTCGGCGGCACCCCGCAGAGCTCCGCCATCGACAACGTCCGTTCACTTCCCGCCCAGTTGGCCGATCTCCAACCGGCCGCGCTCATGGCCAGCGCGCTGACCATTGCCGTGCTGCTGCTGTGGCCGCGGATTCCCGGGCGCGCGGGGCGGATCGTACGAAGGCTCCCGGCCGCTCTCGCCGCCGTGGCGGGCGCGACCGTGTTCGCCGCGGTCGCCGGGCTGCGCCTGCCGCGCGTCGATCTGCCGTCGTGGAGCAACCACGCCCTGCCCGTGCTGCCCGACGGGCCGGTGCTCGGCATCCTCGCCGCCGTCCTCACCATCACCCTGGTGGGGAGCGTGGAGTCACTGCTGTCGGCGGTCGCCGTCGACAAACTGGTGGCTGCCCGCAAGGAGCCGGACGTCCGGCTTCCGCGCGCCCGGCTCGACCGGGAGCTGGCCGGGCAGGGGGCGGCGAATGTCGTGTCCGGTGCCCTCGGCGGGCTGCCCGTCACCGGGGTCGCCGTCCGCAGCGCCGCCAACGTGTCCGCGGGCGGGGTGAGCCGTCACGCCACGATGCTGCACGGCCTGTGGATCGCGATCGCGGCACTGCTGCTGGTGCCCGTGCTCGATCTGATCCCGTTGGGCGCCCTGGCCGCGCTGGTGATGGTCGTCGGCGTACAGATGGTCAACATCACCCACCTGCGGACCGTGAAGCGGAATCGCGAACTGCTGGTGTACGCGGTGACGCTGACCTCGGTCGTCGTCACCGGCGTGCTGGAGGGAGTGATGATCGGGATCGCGGTGGCGGTCGCGGTCGCTCTGCACCGGCTGACCAGGACCCGGATCACGGTGAACGAGCAGGAGGGGGTCCACCGGGTGCGGGCGCGCGGCCAGTTGACCTTCCTTGCGGTGCCGCGGCTGAGCCGGACGCTCGCTCAGGTGCCTCACGGGACGGACTGTGTCGTCGAGCTGGACGGATCGTTCATGGACCATGCCGCATACGAGGCGCTGCACGACTGGCAGGCCTCGCACCTCGCGCAGGGCGGAACGGTGGAGTTCACCGGCCGGGCCGGGAGCCGGATCAGCGAGCCCGCCTCGGAGGCGCACGGTTGCTGCCGCCCCTGGACTCCGTGGCGCAACCACCGTTGCGGCGAGCGCCCCCGGCGCACCACCGGGCATCAACTGGCCAGTGGGCTCAGCTCCTTCCAGCGCAATACGGCCCCGCTGGTACGGGACGAGCTGGCGCGGCTGGCGCGCGAGGGGCAGCGGCCCTCGCAGCTCTTCCTCACCTGTGCCGACTCCCGCCTGGTCACCAGCATGATCACGGCAAGCGGACCGGGCGATCTGTTCACCGTACGGAATGTGGGCAATCTGGTGCCCCTGCCCGGTGCGGAGAGCGGCGACGACTCGGTGGCGGCCGCGATCGAGTACGCCGTCGATGTGCTGGAGGTCGACTCCATCACCATCTGCGGGCACTCCGGCTGCGGCGCTATGCAGGCCCTGCTGAACGGTCCGTCGGGGGATGCGCAGACGCCCCTGCGGCGCTGGCTGCGACACGGACTGGCGAGCCTGGACCGAATGAGGAGCCCGCACCGCTCCTGGGCGAGGATCTCCGGGCGGCTGCCCACCGATGCGGTGGAGCAGCTGTGTCTGACCAATGTGATCCAGCAGTTGGAGCATCTGCGGGCCCATGAAGCGGTGGCCCGGCGGCTCGCCGAGGGCACGCTGGAGCTGCACGGCATGTACTTCCATGTCGGCGAGGCTCAGGCCTATCTGCTCGCGAGCAGTTGCGAGCATGAGATCGACGTGGTCTTCGACCGCGTCGCACCTGCTCCTTCGGCCCTGGAGAAGTCGCGCGCCTGAACCGGCAACCCGCCGCGCACGTGAGAACGTATGGCCCCTCCTTCCCACCGCCCGGGGAGGAGGGGCCACTCATGGAACCCAATAGGTCTAAACCAATTTCCGGAAGACTCTTGTCACCCGGCCGTCTGGCTGATGAGCTATGGCCTGGGACACATAGGCACATAGGACGCCCTGGGAAAGGGAGATGTCGTGAGCAACGAGAGCCTGGCCAACCTGCTCAAGGAAGAACGGCGGTTCGCACCGCCGGCCGAGCTGGCCGCGCACGCCAACGTGACGGCGGAGGCGTACGAGCAGGC
>NZ_JBJDQK010000016.1:0-83384 GCF_044903445.1 Streptomyces sp. NPDC019890
AGGGGGGACCCTGTGGGAGAGTAGGACGCCGCCGAACAATTATTGTGGGGAAGCCCCGCACCTTCTGGTGCGGGGCTTTTCTGCGTTCCGGGGCCGACGTCAGCCTCCAAGTGGTTGCCGCCGGGGGCCGCTTGGGAGTGGTCCGATGGAAGCGGTCTGGTGGGCGGTCCGTTGGAAGCGGTCTGCGGGAAACGGTCGGAGGGGATGGTTCGAAACAGTCCCCTGTCCGGGGTATGATCTACCTCGTTGCCGCTGCGCAACAGGCCCCAATAGCTCAGTCGGTAGAGCGTCTCCATGGTAAGGAGAAGGTCTACGGTTCGATTCCGTATTGGGGCTCACCACGAAGAAGGCCCCCGCCAAGTGGCGGGGGCCTTCTTCGTGTTCAGGGCCTGTGGGGCTCGGGTACCCGCATCGCGAGGATCGCCATGTCGTCGGAGGCGGGTTCCGCGGCGAAACGCTCGACCGCGCGCAGGACGCGGGAGGCGACCGCACCCGCCGTGAGACCTGTGCAGGTGGTGAGGACGTCGATCAGGCCGTCGTCGCCCAGCATGCGGGTGCCCTCACGGCGTTCGGTGACGCCATCGGTCACGCAGAGAAGTACGTCGCCGGGGTCGAGGGTCACCATCTGCTCGTACAGCTCCAGGTCGTCCATGACGCCGAGGAGCGGTTGCGGCTCAGCCGCCGGTTCCACGCTGCCGTCCTGGCGCAGGCGCAGCGGGAGCGGGTGGCCGGCGCAGACGACCTTGAGGATCGCGCTGCCGTCCTCCTGTGGCCACAACTCGCCATAGAGGAGAGTGAGGAAGCGGCTGCGGGCTCCCTCGTCCAGGATGGCGGCATTCAGGCGCTCCAGGACCGCGGGGCCGCCGAAGCCCTCGCGGGCGAGCAGGCGCAGCGCGTGGCGGGCCAGGCCGGTGACGGCCGCGGCTTCGGGTCCCGTACCGCAGACGTCGCCGATGGCGAAGCCGTACGCACCGTCGCGGATCGGGAAGAGGTCGTAGAAGTCGCCGCCGACTTCATTGCCTTCGCCGGCCGCGCGGTAGATCACCTCGACCTCGACTCCCGGGATCTGGGGGAGTTCCGGCGGCAGCAGGCTGCGCTGGAGCGACTGGCTGATGGCCATGCGCTCCGAGTACAGCCGGGCGTTGTCGAGGGCGAGGGCCGCCCGGCGCGAGAGGTCTTCGGCGAGTTCGAGGATCTCTTGGCGGAAGTGGTCGTCGGAGGGCTTGCCGAGGGTCAGCATGCCGATGACGCGGTTGCGGGCGAACAGCGGCAGGACAACCGTCTCGCCGCCGACCGCGGCGGCCGTGGCGAGGGTGGCGCCGATGCCGGAGGAGACCGGTGGCGATGAGCCGAGACCGAGTTCGCGCCGGGAGGTGCGCAGGGCCGCCTTGTGGCCCGCCTCGGCGGGCGCGGTCCAGACGCGGGCGCCGGGTGTGGGTACCGGGTCGGGCGGGTCGATCTTGGAGAGAAGGGCCTTGAGGCCGTCGATTCTCTCCTCGTCCTCGTGAAGTACATAGCTGAGATACGGATCTGACGCCTGGTCGGCGATCGTGTAGACGGCGCACCAGGTGGCGAGGGTGGGGACCGTCATCTGGGCCATCAGGGCCAGGGTCTGGTCGCGGTCGAGTGTTCCGGCGAGCAGGTCGGAGGCCTCGACGAGGAAGGAGAGGGAACCGCGGCGCAGCCGTTCCAGTTCGCCGAGGCGGGCGGATTCGACGGCCAGGGCGATACGGTCGGCGGCGAACTGGAGGCGCAGGGCCTCCTCGTTGGAATAACGGCCCGCGGCCTCGGCGGCGACGCCGAGGGAGCCGGTGAGCCGTCCCTCGACCTTGAGCGGGACGGTGACGACCGAGCGCATGCCGGTGGAGTTGAGCAGCGGTACCGCGCCGGGGACGGCCGTGAGGTCCTCGTGGACGGCGGGCATCCGGGCGGAGCCGTAGCGGCCGCTGCCGGCTTCGACCGGGACGCGGGCGAAGCGCTGGCGGGCCGAGGGCAGGCCGGTGGTGGCCCGTACTTCCAACTCGGTCTCGTCGTCGGTGGCGAGGAGCAGGAAGGCGGCGTCGCCGTCGAGCATGTCGCGGGCGCGTTCGACGGTGCGCTGGAGAAGACCGTCGAGGTCGTCGGGGGCCGGCGAGCCGATGAAGACCTCGAAGGGGTCGACGGCGTGGCTTTCGGCGCCCGTCTCGGTCACGGGGGCGCGCTGCGGGGTCTGCAGGACCGCGCGTTCGTCGTCGCGTACGAGGAGGCAGACGGTGGAGGGTTCGCCGTGGGTGTCCCGTACCCGAAGGTGGGATGCGTACACGGGGATGACGCGGCCGTCGCTGCCGCGGATGCCGTAGCTGCCTTCCCAGCGGGAGAGTCGGAGCGCCTCGGCGATGCCGGTGCCGATGCCGGGTGTCTGCGGCCAGGCGGCGAAGTCGGTGAGGGGTTTGCCGATGACCTGCTCGGCGGCGTATCCGAAGAGGTGCTCGGCGTCCTCGTTCCAGACGGAGATCGAGCCGGTGCGGTCGATCTGGGCGACGGCGACACGTACACGCTCGTCGGCGACCGGGAGGAGTGCCGTGGGCAGGACGGGACCGGCGGAGCGGGTGCCGACCGGCCGCTGTGGGAGGTCGAGTTGGAACCACACCAGCTTGTGGGTGGGGGTGTAGTCGACACCCCAGCGGGAGGCGAGGGCGGCGCACAGGAGCAGTCCGCGTCCGTTCTCACGGTCGAGGTTGCCGAGTGAACGCCCGGTGCCCTGGATCGGGATCTCGCGCTCGGGGTAGCGGTCGGCGACTTCGACGCGTACACCGTCTTCGGTGCGCAGACACAGGACGTCGGCGGTGGTGCCCGCGTGGATGACGGCGTTGGTGACCAGCTCACTCGTGAGGACGACCGCGTCGTCGACGACATCGGAGTACCCCCACCCCTGGAGGGTGTCGCGGACAAAGGCGCGGGCGGTCGCCACGGACCGTCCGGCTGGGTCGAAGCTGGCAGCCGCCCGCGCGGTGATCACAGCACTCCTCGTACGCGTCTCGACGCCCGGCTCTGCCATGATGCGGCCTGCCCCTCCAGGTGCCCGGTGGTAGTACTCGTTCCACACCGCCCCCGCCGGGCGGACGGGGCGGTTGGACAGCCGGATGCCAGGTTACTTACCTTCGCTGTCCGAGTGGATGCCGGTCGAGGCTGTTTCCGTCCTCCGGAGGCGGGGACGCTATGCGAAGCTGCCGAACTGTTATGGCCTGGTTCGGCCATGGTGAAACACTGGGCAGGCTGTCCAGAGGCAGCTCGGGCAGTACGGTCAACCCTGCGGGAGGGACGCGGTGGAGTCTGGCGTGGCGGCGCGTGGCAACAGCACGCGCGCAAAAGGCGGACGGTCCCGGAGCAATGGGACAACCGAGGTGGATACGGCGGCCCTGAACAGGCTGCTGGCGGCCCTGGTGTCGATGCGTGACGGCAATTTCCGCCGACGTCTGACTGTGTCGGGCGATGGCGTGATGTCCGAGATTGCCGCCGTTTTCAACGAGGTGGCCGACCGTAATCTGCATCTGACGGGTGAGCTGGCGCGCGTACGCAGGATGGTAGGGCGCGAGGGGAAGCTGACGGAGCGGCTGGAGACGGGGGCCTGTGAGGGCTCCTGGGCGGCCGCCATCGACGCTTCCAACGCGCTGGTGGACGATCTGGCGCGGCCCGTGTCCGAGGTGGGGCGGGTGCTCTCGGCGGTTGCCGAGGGCGACCTGGAGCAGCGTATGGAGCTGCGCTCGCACGGCATGGACGGCACGGACGGGTCCGTACGGCCGCTGCGCGGCGAGTTCCTGAAGGTCGCGCGTACGGTCAACAACCTGGTCGACCAGCTGTCGGCGTTCACCGACGAGGTGACCCGGGTGGCGCTGGAGGTCGGTACCGAGGGCAAGCTCGGCGGTCAGGCCCAGGTGCGCGGTATGTCCGGTTCGTGGAAAGATCTCACGGATTCGGTGAACACGATGGCGTACCGGCTGACCGCTCAGGTACGTGACATTGCTCTCGTCACCACGGCGGTCGCCAAGGGCGATCTGTCGCGCAAGGTCACCGTCCATGTGGCCGGCGAGATGCTTCAGCTGAAGAACACCGTCAACACGATGGTCGACCAGCTGTCCTCCTTCTCCTCCGAGGTGACCCGGGTGGCGCGGGAGGTCGGCACCGAGGGCGAACTGGGCGGTCAGGCGACGGTGCCCGGTGTGGCCGGGGTGTGGAAGGACCTCACCGATTCGGTGAACACCATGGCCGGCAACCTGACCTCGCAGGTGCGCGGGATCGCCGAGGTGACGACGGCGGTCGCCAACGGTGATCTGTCGCAGAAGGTCACAGTGAGCGCGCGGGGCGAGGTGGCCCAACTCGCCGAGACCATCAACCAGATGACCGAGACGCTGCGTACGTTCGCGGACGAGGTCACCCGGGTGGCCAGCGAGGTCGGTGCCGAGGGGCTGCTCGGCGGTCAGGCGCAGGTGCCGGGAGCCGCCGGTACCTGGAAGGACCTCACGGACTCGGTCAACACGGTCTTCCGCAATCTGACCACCCAGGTGCGGGACATCGCCCAGGTGACGACGGCGGTGGCGAACGGTGATCTGTCGCAGAAGGTCACCGTCGATGTGGCCGGCGAGATGCTGGAGCTGAAGAACACTGTCAACACGATGGTGGACCAGCTGCAGTCGTTCGGTTCCGAGGTGACGCGGGTGGCCCGGGAGGTCGGTGTCGAGGGCCGGCTCGGCGGTCAGGCCGGGGTGCCGGGTGCGGCGGGTACGTGGAAGGACCTGACGGATTCGGTGAACACCGCGTTCCGCAACCTCACCGGCCAGGTGCGGGACATCGCCCAGGTGACGACGGCGGTGGCGAACGGTGATCTGTCGCAGAAGGTCACCGTCAATGTCGCGGGCGAGATGCTGGAGCTGAAGAACACCGTCAACACGATGGTGGCGCAGCTGTCCTCGTTCGCCGACCAGGTGACGCGGATGGCGCGTGACGTGGGCACGGAGGGCCGGCTCGGCGGCCAGGCGCGCGTCGACGGCGTCAGCGGTACCTGGAAGGAACTGACCGACTCCGTCAACTTCATGGCGGGAAACCTGACTTCGCAGGTGCGGCAGATTGCGCAGGTGACGACCGCGGTGGCCCGTGGTGACCTGTCGCAGAAGATCGATGTCGACGCCCGTGGTGAGATCCTGGAGCTGAAGAACACCATCAACACGATGGTCGACCAGCTCTCGGCCTTTGCCGAGCAGGTGACCAGGGTGGCGCGTGACGTGGGTACGGAGGGCCGGCTCGGCGGGCAGGCGCAGGTGCCCGGCGTCGCCGGTGTGTGGCGCGATCTGACCGACTCGGTGAACGGCATGGCCGAGAACCTCACCGGTCAGGTCCGTAACATCGCGCAGGTCGCAACGGCCGTGGCGCGCGGTGACCTGTCGCAGAAGATCGACGTGGATGCCCGTGGTGAGATCCTGGAGCTCAAGAACACCCTCAACACGATGGTGGACCAGCTCTCCAACTTCGCCGAGCAGGTCACCCGGGTGGCGCGTGAGGTGGGCACCGAGGGCATCCTCGGCGGCCAGGCGGAGGTGCAGGGCGTCTCCGGCACCTGGAAGGACCTCACCCAGTCCGTCAACTTCATGGCGAACAACCTGACGTCGCAGGTGCGCAATATCGCCGAGGTGACCACGGCGGTCGCCAAGGGCGACCTCTCCAAGAAGATCACCGTTGATGCCAAGGGCGAGATCCTCGAACTGGTGACGACGGTCAACACGATGGTCGACCAGCTGCTGGACTTCGCCGACGAGGTGACCAGGGTCGCCCGTGAGGTGGGTACGGAAGGTGTTCTGGGCGGCCAGGCGCGGGTGCGCGGTGTCACCGGCATTTGGAAGGACCTCAGCGACAACGTCAACCTGATGGCCAACAACCTCACCAATCAGGTGCGTAACATCGCCCGGGTCTCCGCGGCGGTCGCCAATGGCGATCTGACGAAGAAGGTGACGGTCGAGGCGCGCGGCGAGGTCGCCGAGCTGGCCGAGACCGTCAACACGATGGTGACGACGCTGTCCTCGTTCGCCGACGAGGTGACCCGGGTGGCCCGCGAGGTGGGCACCGAGGGTGAACTGGGCGGCCAGGCGCATGTGCCGGGCGTTTCCGGTACATGGAAGGACCTCACCGAGTCCGTGAACTCGATGGCCTCCAATCTGACCGGCCAGGTGCGTCAGATCGCCACGGTCACCACCGCCATCGCCAAGGGCGATCTCACCCGGAAGATCGACATTGATGCCCGGGGCGAGATCCTGGAGCTGAAGACCACCATCAACACGATGGTCGACCAGCTGTCCTCCTTCGCCGGGGAGGTCACCCGAGTGGCCCGCGAGGTGGGCACGGACGGGCAGTTGGGCGGTCAGGCCCGGGTGCGGGACGTCGACGGCACCTGGCGCGACCTGACCGAGTCGGTGAACGAGATGGCCGGGAACCTGACCCGGCAGGTGCGTGCCATCGCGGCCGTCGCCACCGCGGTGACCCGCGGCGATCTGAATCTCAAGATCGATGTCGACGCGGCCGGCGAGATCCAGGTCCTCCAGGACAACATCAACACCATGATCGCGAACCTTCGCGACACCACCCTGGCCAATGAGGAGCAGGACTGGCTCAAGGGCAACCTGGCCCGTATCTCAGGTCTGATGCAGGGCCGTCGCGACCTCGACGACGTGGCCTCGCTCATCATGAGCGAGCTCACGCCGGTCGTCTCGGCGCAGCACGGCGCCTTCTTCCTGGCGATGCCGACGGGAGGCGGCGCCGATGTGTCGGGGGGCGGGGAGCTGTCGTACGAGCTGTGCATGCGCGGCAGTTACGGCTACTCCGCAGGTCTGATGCCGACCTCCTTCCGGCCCGGCGAGACGCTGATCGGCACGGCGGCCGAGGAGAAGCGGACCATCCAGGTCAATGTGCCGCCGGGTTATCTGAAGATCTCCTCGGGGCTGGGCGAGGCCTCTCCGGCGTATGTGATCGTGCTGCCGGTGCTGTTCGAGGGGAAGGTCCTCGGCGTGATCGAGCTGGCGTCGTTCCAGCCCTTCACGCAGATCCAGCGGGACTTCCTGAACCAGATCGCCGAGATGATCGCGACGAGCGTCAACACCATCAGCGTCAATACGAAGACCGAGGTGCTGCTCAAGCAGTCGCAGGAGCTGACCGAGCAGCTGCGTGAGCGCTCGGCCGAGCTGGAGAACCGGCAGAAGGCGCTGCAGGCCTCCAACGCCGAACTGGAGGAGAAGGCCGAGCTGCTGGCGCAGCAGAACCGGGACATCGAGGTGAAGAACACCGAGATCGAGGAGGCCAGGCAGGTGCTCGAGGAGCGGGCCGAGCAGCTCGCGGTCTCGATGCGCTACAAGTCGGAGTTCCTGGCGAACATGTCGCACGAGCTGCGTACGCCGCTCAACTCCCTGCTGATCCTGGCCAAGTTGCTCGCGGACAACGCCGAGGGCAATCTCTCGCCGAAGCAGGTCGAGTTCGCCGAGACGATCCATGGTGCGGGTTCCGATCTGCTGCAGCTGATCAACGACATCCTCGATCTGTCGAAGGTCGAGGCGGGCAAGATGGACGTCAGCCCGACCCGTATCGCGCTGGTGCAGCTCGTCGACTATGTGGAGGCGACGTTCCGGCCGCTGACCGCGGAGAAGGGGCTCGACTTCTCCGTACGGGTGTCGCCGGAGCTGCCCGCGACGCTGCACACGGACGAGCAGCGGCTGCTGCAGGTGCTGCGCAACCTCCTGTCGAACGCGGTGAAGTTCACCGACAGCGGCGCGGTGGAGCTGGTGATCCGGCCTGCGAGCGCCGATGTGCCGCAGTCGATCCGCGAGCAGTTGCTCGAGGCGGGCTCGCTGCGGGACGCGGACGGCGACCTGATCGCCTTCTCCGTCACGGACACCGGCATCGGGATCGCGGCCGGCAAGATGCGGGTGATCTTCGAGGCGTTCAAGCAGGCCGACGGCACGACCAGCCGGAAATACGGTGGCACGGGCCTGGGCCTGTCCATCAGCCGGGAGATCGCGCGGCTGCTCGGCGGCGAGATCCACGCGGCGAGCGAACCGGGCCGCGGCTCGACGTTCACGCTCTACTTGCCCCTTCACCCGAGCGAACTGCCGCCGCAGGGCTACCCGCAGCTCGGCCCCGGCGCGGCCGATCCGCAGGGCGCGGCCGACGGCGGTGCGGAGGACGGGGTGCTGCAGGCGCAGCAGGAGTCTTCCGCGCCCCTGGACGCGCACGCCGCTCCGGCCGCGCTCTTCCGGCGCCGGCGCAAGGCGCTGAACTCCATGGAGCAGCGGCGCGCGCTGCCCGGCCAGAGCGGGCCGTCGGCGGGCGTGGAGCAGTGGGCAGGTGCGATCGGCAGCCAGGAGCTGCCCGAGCCGAGGCGGACCTTCACCTTCGACAGTGAGAAGGTGCTCATCGTCGACGACGACATCCGCAATGTCTTCGCGCTCACCAGCGTGCTGGAGCAGCACGGGCTGTCTGTGCTGTATGCGGAGAATGGCCGCGAGGGCATCGAAGTCCTGGAACAGCACGACGATGTGACGGTCGTACTGATGGACATCATGATGCCGGAAATGGACGGGTACGCGACGACGACCGCGATCCGCAGGATGCCGCAGTTCGCCGGTCTGCCGATCATCGCGCTGACTGCCAAGGCGATGAAGGGCGATCGCGAGAAGGCGATCGAGTCCGGAGCTTCCGACTATGTCACCAAGCCGGTGGATCCTGACCATTTGCTCTCAGTGATGGAGCAGTGGATGCGCGGGGAGTGACCAGCGCTTGTACGACTCTGTGCGGCTTGTTGACTGAGTGTGGCCGAAGGCGTGTGAGGCGGCGGTATTCGGGGAACCTTCTGGTCTCGCGCTACGTTTCTGCTACGTGCACAGTGACATCACGGTGACAGGGTGTGGCGACAGGCGGGGTGCGGCTACCATGACCGGCACAAGGACGGGCGACGCAAGGGAGTCGTCCCCTGGGGCGGCGCCCGGTGCACATCCGGGGCGAGGAGGGCGGGCCATGGTGCAGAAGGCCAAGATCCTCCTGGTCGATGACCGGCCGGAGAATCTGCTCGCGCTGGAGGCGATCCTCTCTGCGCTCGATCAGACACTGGTGCGGGCATCGTCCGGGGAGGAAGCGCTCAAAGCGCTGCTGACGGACGACTTCGCGGTCATTCTGCTGGATGTACAGATGCCAGGTATGGACGGATTCGAGACCGCCGCGCACATCAAGCGGCGGGAGCGGACCCGAGACATCCCGATCATCTTCCTCACCGCGATCAACCACGGCCCGCACCACACCTTCCGGGGTTATGCCGCGGGCGCCGTGGACTACATCTCCAAGCCGTTCGACCCGTGGGTGCTGCGCGCCAAGGTCTCGGTCTTCGTCGAGCTCTACATGAAGAACTGCCAACTGCGCGAGCAGGCCGCGTTGCTGCGGCTCCAGCTCGAGGGCGGCGGGCACACGAACGCGGGCGGCAGCAAGGAGCCCGCGGGGCTGCTCGCCGAGCTTTCGGCGCGGCTCGCGGCAGTTGAGGAGCAGGCCGAAGCGCTGTCCAAACAGCTCGACGACGACTCGGCGGACGCCGCCGCAGTCGCCACCGCGGCCCATCTCGAACGCAAACTGACCGGTTTGCGCCGGGCGCTCGACGCGCTGGAGCCCGGCACCGGCGGCGGTACGGCCGCGCTGCCCTCGCAGAATTGAACGGCCGCCCAGGGCTTGATGGAGCGTCAGCTTCCCGGCCCCCATCGGGGCGACACGAAGGGGTGAGGTAGTAGGCACACGTGTCCACTGCCGTCGACACCGGTAACCTCACCACCATGGCCTCACGTACGTCCGGCAAGAGTTCCCAGGGCGCGGCGGGCACCGCGAAGCCGCGGGCCGGCCGTACGACCGGTGCGAAGAAGGCGGCGCCCGCCAAGAAAGCCGCCGCCAAGAAGACCGCGCCCGCGAAGAAGGCACCCGCAAAGAAGGCGGCGGCCAAGAAGGCAGCGGTGCCCAAGCCCGCGCCCTCCCCGACAGGGGGCGTGTACCGCCTCGCGCGCGCCCTCTGGCTCGGCCTCGCACACGCCGTGGGCGCGCTGTTCCGCGGCATAGGGCGTGGCGCGAAAGGTCTTGACCCGGCGCACCGCAAGGACGGTCTGGCGCTGCTGCTGCTCGCTCTCGCGCTGATCATCGCCGCCGGCACCTGGTCCAGTCTGAGCGGGCCGGTCGGCGATCTCGTCGAGATGCTGGTGACCGGCGCCTTCGGCCGGCTCGATCTGCTGGTACCGATACTGCTGGTCGCCATCGCGGTACGGCTGATCCTGTATCCCGAGAAGCCCGAGGCCAACGGGCGGATCGTGATCGGTCTGTCCGCGCTGGTCGTCGGAGTGCTCGGACAGGTCCACATCGCCTGCGGCTCGCCGGGCCGCGACGCCGGCACGGAGGCGATGCAGGACGCGGGCGGGCTGATCGGCTGGGCCGCGTCCAAGCCGCTGATCCTCGCCATGGGCGAGGTGCTCGCCGTACCGCTGCTCGTGCTGCTCACCGTCTTCGGCCTGCTGGTGGTCACGGCGACGCCTGTCAACGCCATCCCGCAGCGGCTGCGGCTCCTCGGCTCCAAGCTGGGCCTCGTGGACCCCGCGCACGAGGCGGAGGAGGACGGCGAGGACGACCAGCGGTACGAGGAGCAGTGGCGCCAGGCCGTGCCCGGCCGCGCGCGCCGCTCGTCCGCGCGCCGGAGCGAAGTGCCGGAGGACTACGACCCGGACCACGCCGAGGAGGAGGCGCTGTCCAAGCGCCGGCGGCCGCGCAGGACCTCCGTGCAGCCCGCCATGGACCGCCCGATGGACGCCGTGGACGTGGCCGCGGCGGCGGCCGCGGCCCTGGACGGTGCCGTACTGAACGGGATGCCGCCGTCGCCGCTCGTCGCGGATCTCACCCGGGACGTCACCGCCGAGCGGCAGCGGGCCGCTACTCCCGTGCCGTCCGCGCGCGAGCCCGAAGAGTCCGAGCCGAAGGAGCGCGGGCCCAAGTCGCCCGTACCGGATCTGACCAAGTCCGCGCCCGACGACTCCCACCCCCTGCCACCACGCGCCGAGCAGCTGCAGCTCTCGGGAGACATCACCTACTCCCTGCCGTCCCTGGACCTGCTGGAGCGCGGCGGCCCCGGCAAGACCCGCAGTGCCGCCAATGACGCGGTCGTCGCCTCGCTCAGCAATGTCTTCATGGAGTTCAAGGTCGACGCGGCCGTCACCGGCTTCACCCGCGGTCCGACGGTCACGCGGTACGAGGTGGAGCTCGGCCCGGCCGTGAAGGTCGAGCGGATCACCGCGCTCACCAAGAACATCGCGTACGCCGTCGCCAGTCCCGACGTACGGATCATCTCGCCGATTCCCGGCAAGTCCGCGGTCGGCATCGAGATCCCGAACTCCGACCGCGAGATGGTCAACCTCGGCGATGTGCTGCGACTCGCGGACGCGGCGGGCGACGAGCATCCGATGCTGGTGGCGCTCGGCAAGGACGTCGAGGGCGGCTATGTCATGGCCAACCTCGCGAAGATGCCGCACGTCCTGGTCGCGGGTGCGACCGGCTCCGGAAAGTCCTCCTGCATCAACTGCCTGATCACCTCGGTGATGGTGCGGGCGACGCCGGAGGACGTACGGATGGTGCTCGTCGACCCCAAGCGGGTCGAGCTCACCGCTTACGAGGGCATCCCGCACCTGATCACGCCGATCATCACCAACCCCAAGCGGGCCGCCGAGGCGCTGCAGTGGGTGGTGCGCGAGATGGATCTGCGCTACGACGACCTCGCCGCGTACGGCTACCGCCATATCGACGACTTCAACCAGGCCATCAGGAACGGCAAGGTCAAGCCGCCGGAGGGCAGCGAACGCGAGCTGACGCCGTATCCGTATCTGCTGGTCATCGTGGACGAGCTGGCCGATCTGATGATGGTGGCGCCGCGTGACGTCGAGGACGCCATCGTCCGCATCACCCAGCTGGCGCGCGCCGCAGGCATCCATCTGGTACTGGCCACGCAGCGGCCCTCGGTCGACGTCGTCACCGGTCTGATCAAGGCGAATGTGCCCTCACGGCTCGCGTTCGCGACCTCCTCGCTCGCCGACAGCCGGGTCATCCTCGATCAGCCCGGCGCCGAGAAGCTGATCGGCAAGGGCGACGGCCTCTTTCTGCCGATGGGAGCGAACAAGCCGACCCGTATGCAGGGGGCCTTCGTGACCGAGGACGAGGTCGCGGCGGTCGTCCAGCACTGCAAGGATCAGATGGCCCCGGTCTTCCGGGACGACGTCGTCGTGGGCACCAAGCAGAAGAAGGAGATCGACGAGGACATCGGCGACGATCTCGATCTGTTGTGCCAAGCTGCTGAGCTGGTGGTATCCACTCAGTTCGGGTCGACGTCGATGCTTCAGCGGAAGTTGCGCGTGGGCTTCGCCAAGGCGGGCAGACTGATGGATCTGATGGAGTCGCGGAACATCGTCGGGCCGAGCGAGGGCTCCAAGGCGCGCGATGTTCTCGTGAAGCCTGATGAGCTGGATGGAGTGCTCGCCGTAATCCGCGGGGAGTCTCACTCGTAACTGTTCCGAGAGCAACCGTTTCCCTCAGTCGTACGTCAAGTTGGAGGGAGGGACAGCCAGATGTCCCATCATCAGGATGCCCGGCCATTCTGATGGCGTACAAACCGCCTCCGCCCGGTTGCCCCACCCTTTCGTACCACCCATAGACTGAACCTCCAGCAGGTGGCTACACGCTCGAAAGGCGCCCCCGTGTCCATCGGCAACTCCCCCGAAGACGACCGGCCTTCCATCGAAGACGACCAGCCTGCGATCGAAGACGACCGGCCTTCGATCGGTCGTGTGCTCCAGGAAGCACGTATCGCCGCAGGTCTGACCGTCGACGAGATCAGCTCTTCCACCCGGGTGCGCATCCCGATCGTGCAGGCGATCGAGCAGGACGACTTCACCCGCTGCGGCGGCGACGTCTACGCGCGCGGGCACATCCGCACGGTCGCGCGTGCCGTCGGTCTCGATCCCGATCCGCTCGTCGCGCAGTACGACGCGGAGCACGGCGGACGTCCTTCGCCGACGCCTGCCGCGCCGCTCTTCGAGGCCGAGCGCATCCGCCCCGAACCACGCCGGCCCAACTGGACCGCCGCCATGGTCGCCGCGATCGTCGCCGTGATCGGCTTCGTCGGCTTCACGCTCATCAACGGCGGGGACGACGGCGGCAAGGGCAACCATGTGGCGGAGGGCCCGGCGCCCCAGCAGAAGCCCAGCCCGACGAAGCCGACCAAGACCGCGGAACCGAAGCCGGACCCGTCGGACAGCGCGATTGCGGCGGTGCCGAAGGACAAGGTGACGGTCAAGCTCTCCGTCCTGGAGGACAAGAGCTGGATCTCCGCCAAATCGCACAACGGCAAGCTGCTCTTCGACGGCACGCTGCTCAAGGGCGAGTCCAAGACCTTCCAGGACGACGAGCGGGTCGATCTGATCCTCGGGAACGCCGGGGCGATCGAGCTGTATGTGAACGGCAAGAAGGTCGAAGACGAGTTCGAGACCGGCCAGGTCGAGCGACTGTCGTACACCAAGGGCGACCCCGAGGTCGGCTAGCCGGTCGAGCACGACGAGGGCCCAGAACCCTCGAGGCCAGGGCGTGGCTCAGGACAAAGTAGTCTTGAGCCCATGCCCGAACGCCGTACCGTCGCCCTTGTCACTCTTGGCTGCGCCCGTAACGAGGTGGACTCGGAGGAGCTCGCAGGCCGCTTGGCAGCGGACGGCTGGGAGCTCGTCGAGGAAGCCGCAGACGCGGATGTCGCTGTCGTCAACACCTGCGGATTCGTCGAGGCCGCCAAGAAGGACTCCGTCGACGCCCTGCTCGAAGCCAACGATCTGAAGGACCACGGCAGGACCCAGGCCGTGGTCGCCGTCGGCTGCATGGCCGAGCGGTACGGCAAGGAGCTCGCCGATGCACTGCCCGAAGCCGATGGCGTGCTCGGCTTCGACGACTACGCCGACATCTCCGACCGCCTGCAGACAATTCTGAACGGCGGCATCCATGCCTCGCACACCCCGCGGGACCGGCGCAAGCTGCTGCCGCTGAGCCCGGTCGAACGGCAGGAGGCGTCCGGTGTGGCGCTGCCCGGTCACGCGCAGGCTCCCGAAGACCTTCCGGAGGGCGTCGCTCCCGCGTCCGGGCCGCGCGCCCCGCTGCGTCGGCGCCTCGACACCAGCCCCGTCGCCTCGGTGAAGCTCGCCTCCGGCTGCGACCGGCGCTGCTCCTTCTGCGCCATCCCGTCCTTCCGCGGCTCGTTCATCTCGCGGCGGCCGAGCGATGTCCTCGGCGAGACGCGCTGGCTGGCCGAGCAGGGCGTCAAGGAGATCATGCTGGTCTCCGAGAACAACACGTCCTACGGCAAGGACCTCGGCGACATCCGCCTCCTGGAGGCCCTGCTGCCCGAGCTGGCGGAGGTCGACGGCATCGAGCGGGTCCGGGTCAGCTACCTCCAGCCCGCCGAGATGAGGCCCGGGCTGATCGAGGTCCTCACCTCGACGCCGAAGGTCGCTCCGTACTTCGACCTGTCCTTCCAGCACTCGGCGCCGGACGTGCTGCGCGCGATGCGCCGCTTCGGCGACACCGAGCGGTTCCTGGAGCTGCTGGAGACCATCCGCGGCAAGGCCCCGCAGGCGGGCGTGCGGTCCAACTTCATCGTCGGCTTCCCCGGCGAGAGTGAAGCGGACTTCGCCGAGCTGGAAAAGTTCCTCACCGGGGCGCGCCTCGACGCCATCGGCGTCTTCGGCTACTCCGACGAGGACGGCACCGAGGCCGTCTCGTACGAGAACAAGCTCGACGCCGACGTCATCGCCGAGCGCCTCGAGTACCTGTCGCGCCTGGCCGACGAGCTCACCGCGCAGCGCGCCGAGGAGCGGCTGGGCGAGACCCTCGAGGTCCTGGTCGAGTCGGTGGACGGCGAGGACGGTGCGGTGGGCCGCGCGGCACACCAGGCGCCCGAGACCGACGGCCAGGTCGTCTTCACCACGGGCGAGGGGCTTGTGCCCGGTCGTATCGTCGTGGCGAAGGCCGTGGGTACCGAAGGTGTCGACCTGGTGGCCGAGTGTCTTGAGGGGGCGGGCAGATGACCGGAGTGCCGGCATCCGCGAGGGGCGGCACCGGCAGGCCCGCGCCCGGTGGCAAGCTGGGCGCTGCGGCCGTCAATCAGGCCAGCCTCTGGAACATCGCCAACATCCTCACCATGGTGCGGCTCGTACTCGTGCCCGCCTTCGTCCTGCTGATGCTGCAGGACGGCGGGTACGACCCGGCCTGGCGGGCCTGGGCGTGGGCAGCCTTCGCCGTCGCCATGATCACGGATGTCTTCGACGGCCATCTGGCGCGTACGTACAACCTGGTCACCGACTTCGGGAAGATCGCCGACCCGATCGCGGACAAGGCGATCATGGCCGCCGGGCTGATCTGTCTGTCGGCGCTCGGGGACCTGCCGTGGTGGGTGACCGGCGTCATCCTCTTCCGCGAGCTGGGGATCACGCTGATGCGGTTCTGGGTGATACGGCACGGAGTGATTCCAGCCAGTCGTGGCGGCAAGATGAAGACCCTCGCGCAGGGCACGGCGGTCGGGATGTATGTCCTCGCGCTGACCGGGGCGCTGGCCACTTTGCGCTTCTGGGTGATGGCGCTCGCCGTCGTGCTGACGGTGATCACCGGCCTCGACTATGTGCGGCAGGCGATTGTGCTGAGGCGCAGGGGACTGGCCGCCGAGCGGGCCGCGGCGGGGCAGCAGTGAACACGGCGGCTCGGGTGCTGGCGCTGCTTGCGGAGCGTGGCGAGACGCTGGCCGTCGCCGAGTCGCTGACCGGCGGTCTGGTGGCCGCGGAGCTCACCGCGGTACCCGGGGCCTCAAAATCCTTCCGCGGCTCTGTCACGGCGTACGCAACCACTCTGAAGAGGGATGTTCTCGGCGTCGACGAAACCCTCCTGGCGGAGCGTGGCGCGGTGGATCCCGAGGTCGCCCTGCAGATGGCGGCCGGTGTGCGTGAGGCGCTCGCGGCCCGTTGGGGCATCGCGACGACGGGGGTGGCGGGGCCGGAGGCGCAGGACGGGCAGCCGGTCGGGACGGTCTATGTGGCCGTCGCGGGGCCGGACGGGGCACAGAAAGTTGCCGCTCTGCGGTTGAACGGTGACCGGGCGGAAATCCGTAGAGAGAGTGTACGGAGCGTACTCGAGCTGCTCTCCGGCGAACTGCACGAAAATGCGCGGACACAGGATACGGAACAGAACGGGGGGACTTGATGTTTGCAGCCCTGAGTGAACACGACATCGCTCCCCGCACGGCCGCGGCACGAGGCGGTACGGTGGGGCGTGAAGGATGCGGCTACGCGGTCCGAGGAGGGAGCCACCGATGATTCTGCTCCGTCGCCTGCTGGGTGACGTGCTGCGTCGGCAGCGCCAGCGCCAGGGCCGTACTCTGCGCGAAGTCTCCTCGTCCGCCCGAGTTTCGCTCGGCTATCTCTCCGAGGTGGAACGGGGGCAGAAGGAGGCTTCCTCCGAGCTGCTCTCCGCGATCTGCGACGCGCTTGACGTACGGATGTCCGAGCTCATGCGGGAAGTGAGCGACGAGCTGTCGCTGGCCGAGTTGGCCGAGTCGGCAGCGGCGAGCGAGCCGGTGCCTGCGCCAGTACGCCCGATGCTCAATTCCGTCTCCGTGACGTCGGTGGCGGGTGTGCCGACGGAGCGGGTGACCATCAAGGCGCCGGCGGAGGCGGTCGACGTCGTCGCCGCCTGATCCGTACGGCTCTGTACGGCCTGGTTCATGGCTGAGCCCCGGTCACTGCCCCTGTGGGCGGTGGACCGGGGTTTTTGCTTTCCCCGGATGCCCGTTTTGTGGCGGTTGTGCCATCGTGGGCGGTAGTAGTGGGCACTAGCTGCGAACCGAGTGGAGGACATCGATGTCTGTCGTGAAGAGCCCCCTGTCCGAGGCGGACCTCAAGACGGTCGGCGATGCGCTGCGGGGCGCGCTCGTGGATCTGGTGGATCTCTCGCTGGTGGCCAAGCAGGTCCACTGGAATGTCGTCGGGCCACGCTTCCGGTCCGTCCATCTGCAGCTCGACGAGGTCGTGGACACCGCGCGGATGCACTCCGACACGGTGGCCGAGCGTGCGTCCGCGATCGGCGTGACGCCGGACGGGCGGGCCGCCACGGTGGCGAAGCAGAGCGCGATCGGCCCGGTGCCCGAGGGCTGGGTCAAGGACGGGGACGCCGTACAGACGCTGGTGGACGCGCTGGGGGCGGTGGTCGGGCGGATGCGGGAGCGGATCGTGGCGACCGCCGATCCGGATCCGGTGAGCCAGGACATCCTCATCGGGCTCACGGCGGACCTGGAGAAGCATGCCTGGATGTTCCAGGCGGAGAGCCAGTAGGGGACGGCCGGCCGTCAGGTTGCCGGCACTGTGCGCGCCGGGTCTGCATCCGGTGCGCCCTCCCGGTGGGTGAATGCGCCGGTCTAGCGTGGGCCGGAGGAGGCAGCCATGGCAGTACGCGGGGTCGGCATCGTGCCGGTCGTCGCCCTCGGGCTGCCGGCCGGTGTGCTGTGGTGGTGGGCAGTGCTGCGGCTGCTGTTCGTGACGGAGCACGCGGGACTGGTGGAGGGGGCGGTGGTGGCAGGCGGGTGGGGGCTCAGCCTGCTGCCGGTGCATGTGACCGCGTCGCGGGGGAAGGGCGCGGTCGCTGGGGTTGGGGTCACCGGGACAGGGGTCGCCGGTGACGGGGTCACCAGGACCGGGACTACCAGGGCATGGCGACGCCGCCGTTCGGGCGGAGGATCTGGCCCGTCGTGAAGGCGGAGGCGTCGGACGCCAGATGAAGGACCGTATGGGCGATGTCCTCCGGATCGCCCACCCGGCGGAGCGGGGAGAGCCGGGCCATCGTGGCCTCGGCCTGGCGCTGGAGCGCCGCGTCATGGCGGTCCGTCATGGGGGTTCTGATCCAGCCCGGGGCGACGGCGTTGACACGGATGGAGTGCGGTCCGAGTTCAGTGGCGAGGGTCTTGGTGAGCTGGACGACTGCCGCCTTGGCTGCGCTGTAGCAGAGCAGCCCCGCGCTCGCGGCGTCCACGGCGCCGGATGCCATGGTGACGATGGAACCGGGGGTGCCCCCGGCGATCATGGCGCGGGCCGACTCCTGGCAGGCGTACAGAATCCCCTTGAAGTTGACCGCGAGGACACGGTCCAGGTCCTCGTCCCTCGTCTCCAGGACGGAGCTGCTGTGCATGATTCCTGCGACGGCGGCCAGGATGTCGAGCCGGCCGACGTTCTGGATCGCGGCCTTGAGCCGGGTGCGGTCGGTGACGTCGAGCGGGTGGGTGTGGGCCGTGCCGCCCGTGTCGGCGATCAGGGTGCGGGTCTCGTCGAGGCCCTTCTCGTCGACGTCGGCGCAGTGGACGGTGGCTCCCGCCTCGGCGAGCAGGCGCGCGGAGGCGCGGCCTATGCCGCTGGCCGCCCCGGTGATGAACGCGGTGCGGCCGGTGAGGTCGTACGCCGTGAGGGGCATGCCGGGACGGTACGACTGGATCTGACGGGTCGTCAACTGGTGGGCCCGGATTGGCAGCCCGGGCACCAGTAGGTGGGGCGCTCGCGGCTGCCGTCGCCCTGGTCGCCCTTGCGGATCGGGGTGCCGCAGCGCAGACAGGGCATGCCCTCGCGGCCGTAGACATGGAGGCGGGAACCGGGGCGGCGGCTGCCGGTCGGGGCCGCCGTGCTTGCCGTGGTGCGGCGGTCGAAGCTGTTCTTGTTCGCCTCCAGGAGACGGTGAGCTGTGATCACGAGCCGCTCGGTGATGCCGGCGGGGAGCTCGCCGACGGGCAGCCAGGGCGTCACGCGGGCCAGGAACGCGAGCTCCGACTTGTAGACATTGCCGATACCGGCGAGATTGCGCTGGTCGAGCAGTGCCTCGCCGAGGGGCCGGGCAGGGTCCGCGAGCAGATGGGCGACGGCGATGTCCGCGTCCCAGTCCGGGCCCAGCAGGTCCGGGCCGAGATGACCCACCGCCTGCTCCTCGTCGGCGGTGCGCAGCAGTTCCAGGACGGGCAGGCGGTACCCGACCGCGGTGTGGGCCTCGTTGCCGAGGATCGCCCGGATCTGGTGCGTGGGGCCGCCGCGCCAGCGCTCACCGGAGCCGTACACCTGCCAGGAGCCGTCCATCCGCAGATGCGAGTGGAGGGTGAGGCCGCCCTCGATGCGGGTGAGCAGATGCTTGCCGCGCGGGGTGACGTCCAGGACGGTCCGGCCGGTGAGATCGGCGGTGGCGAAGCGCGGGACGCGCAGGTCGGACCGGGTGAGGACCTGCCCGGCGAGGGCGCGGTGCAGGCGCTGGGCGGTCAGCCAGACGGTGTCTCCTTCGGGCATGGCATCCATGATGCGGGGTGCGGTGCGTAATTCGGCCCGTGCGGCGTTTGAGGACGTGCGGCCGGAGGTCGCATACGGGGGTCTGGGGCGAAGCCCCCCGCGCGGCGGAGCCGCAAAGTGTCACAGCGGGAAGGGGGCTGCGTCCGATTTTGCGGCTCCGCCGCGTGGTCCCGCCGCTAGGCGCAGCCCGCACCCTGCCCCCTCAAGGCCGCAGCCGCAGGCCCCTGGGTGTGGCGTGGAAGCCCGCTGTCTCCAGCACACGGCCCAGTGGGGAGGTCAGGGCCGGTATGCCGTTGATCCGCTCGACGGTGACCGTACCGAGCGCGCCCGCGCGGGCCGCTCGGGCCAGCGCCCCGGCCGCCGCGTGGAGCGCGGCGGAATCCGGGTCGGTCGCCCAGGCCAGCAGGGTCTTGCCGCCGCGCTCCATGTACAGGGTGAGCTCACCGTCGACCAGGACGACCAGGGAACCCGCCTTCCGGCCCGGCTTGTGCCCGGCCCCCGTCGGTGGCTCCGGCCAGGGCAGCGCGGCGCCGTAGGCATTGGCGGGGTCGGCGGCGGCCAGCACCACGGCTTGCGGCGCCGTCTGCACTTCGGCCCGCTCCCGGGCGGTGGCCGCCGCGCGGAGCCGGTCGACCGCACCGTCCATCGCGAACTGGGCCGCCCCAAGCCCCTCCACGACATAGCCGCGCCGTGCCTGACCGCTGTCCTCGAAGGCGGAGAGGATGCGATACGTGGCGGAGAATCCGCCCTCCACACCCTCGGCTGCCACCGCACCGCGGGTCACCACGCCATGGCGGTCGAGCAGGGTGCGGGCAATGGCGTGGGCGCGGTGGGTCGGATCGGGCTCGGTGGCCGGGAGCAGGGACCAGCGGCCGCTCACCGTCGGCGGACCCGTACGCGAGGCGGGGCGGGCCGCCGCCGCCAGGCTGCCGTACCGCCCGCGCGGCACTGTCCGTCTGGCGCGATGAGCCGTCGACCCGGCGGTGCGGCCCGAGCCGAGCAGCGAACGGAGCGGCGACAGGGTGTCATTGGTCAGCCGCCCCGACCAGGCCAGGTCCCAGATGACGTCGGCGAGTTGGGGATCGGTGGCGTCCGGGTGGGTGGTGGCCCGGACCTGGTCGGCGATCTGGCGGAAGAACAGACCGTAGCCGGGGGAGAGGGCGTTGAGCACCGACTCGTGGAGCGCGGTGAGCTCCAGCGGATGCGGCTGGGGCAGCAGGAGCGGGGCGGCGTCGGCGAGATAGAGGGAGATCCAGCCGTCCTTGCCGGGCAGCGAGCCCGCTCCGGCCCAGACGACCTCGCCCGTCGTGGTGAGCTCGTCGAGCATCCCCGGGGCGTACCCGGACACCCGGGACGGCAGGATCAGCTTCTCCAGGGCGGAGGCGGGCACCGCGGCTCCCTGGAGCTGCTCCACCGCGCGGGCAAGTCCGTCGATGCCACGCAGGCTGTTGCTGCCCAGGTGCTGCCACTGCGGGAGGAAGCTGGCCAGGGCGGCCGGCGGGACGGGCTCCAGCTCCTGGCGCAGGGCGGCCAGCGAGCGTCGCCGCAGCCGCCGCAGCACGGTCGCGTCGCACCACTCCTGGCCGATGCCGGACGGGTGGAACTCGCCCTGTACGACTCGCCCGTTCGCCGCGAGGCGCTGAAGGGCGCCCTCCGTGACGGCCACACCGAGGCCGAAGCGGGCCGCGGCCTGGGTCGAGGTGAACGGCCCGTGCGTACGCGCGAATCGGGCGAGCAGGTCCCCGAGCGGGTCCTTGACCGGCTCGGTGAACGCCTCCGGAACGCCCACCGGAAGCGCCGTGCCCAGGGCGTCGCGCAGCCTGCCCGCGTCCTCGATCGCCGCCCAGTGGTCCGCGCCCGCGAGCCGGACCCGGATGGCCCGGCGCGATGCGGCCAGATCCCGAGCCCACTGCGGATCGCCACCGCGCTCGGTCAACTCGGCGTCGGTCAGCGGGCCGAGGACCCGCAGCACGTCGGCGACGCCCTCACTGTCCTTGATCCGGCGGTCCTCGGTGAGCCACTGGAGCTCGCTCTCCAGCTCGGCCAGCACCTCCACATCCAGCAGCTCGCGCAGCTCGGCCTGACCGAGCAGTTCGGCGAGCAGCCGCGAGTCCAGCGAGAGGGCGGCGGCGCGCCGCTCGGCGAGCGGCGAGTCCCCCTCGTACAGGAACTGCGCGACATAGCCGAACAGCAGCGAACGGGCGAAGGGCGAGGGCTCGGGTGTGGTGACCTCGACCATCCGGACCCGGCGGGACTCGATGTCGCCCATCAGCTCGGTCAGTCCCGGCACGTCGAAGACGTCCTGGAGGCATTCGCGGACCGCTTCGAGGACGATCGGGAAGGACCCGAACTCGCTCGCCACCTGGAGCAGTTGGGCAGCGCGCTGACGCTGCTGCCACAGCGGGGTGCGCTTGCCCGGACTGCGCCGGGGCAGCAGCAGCGCACGCGCCGCGCACTCACGGAACCGGGAGGCGAACAGCGCGGAGCCGCCCACCTGGTCGGTGACGATCTGATCGATCTCGCCCTTGTCGAAGACGGCGTCCGCCGCGCCGACCGGGGCCTGCTCGCTGTCGTACGTCGTATCCAGGTGGACCGGGTCCTGATCGAGCAGGTCCAGGCTCATCAGATCCGCGTCGGGCAGCCGCAGCACAATGCCGTCGTCGGCGTGCATGACCTGCGTGTCCATGCCGTACCGTTCGGCGAGGCGGGCGCCAAGTGCCAGCGCCCAGGGGGCGTGCACCTGGGCGCCGAACGGGGAGTGGATCACCACCCGCCAGTCGCCCAGCTCGTCGCGGAAACGCTCCACCAGGATCGTCCGGTCGTCCGGGACATGGCCACAGGCACGGCGCTGCTCGTCGAGATAGGCGAGGACATTGTCGGCGGCCCATGCGTCCAGACCGGCGGCCAGCAGTCGCAGCCGGGCGTCCTCTTCAGACAGCGCGCCGACCTCCCGCAGGAACGCGCCCACCGCACGGCCCAGTTCGAGCGGGCGGCCCAGCTGGTCGCCCTTCCAGAACGGCAGCCGGCCCGGCACGCCGGGGGCGGGCGAGACCAGCACCCGGTCGCGCGTGATGTCCTCGATACGCCATGAGGTGGTGCCCAGGGTGAAGACATCGCCCACCCTCGACTCGTACACCATCTCCTCGTCGAGCTCACCGACCCGGCCGCCGCCCTTCTTGGGGTCGGCACCCGCCAGGAAGACGCCGAACAGACCGCGGTCCGGAATCGTGCCGCCGGAGGTGACCGCGAGCCGCTGCGCGCCCGGCCGGCCCGTGACCGTCCCCGCGACTCGATCCCACACCACGCGCGGGCGCAGCTCGGCGAATGCGTCGGAGGGATAGCGCCCGGCGAGCATGTCGAGGACGGCGGTGAAGGCCGACTCGGGGAGCGAGGCAAAGGGTGCGGCGCGGCGCGCCAGCGCCAGCAGGTCGTCGAACTGCCAGGTGTCCAGGGCGACCATCGCGACCAGCTGCTGCGCCAGCACATCCAGCGGGTTGGACGGGACGCGCAGCGCTTCAATGGAGCCGCTGCGCATCCGCTCAGTCACCACGGCCGCCTGCACCAGATCGCCGCGGTACTTGGGGAACACCACGCCCGTGGAGATCGCGCCCACCTGGTGGCCCGCGCGGCCCACGCGCTGGAGGCCGGAAGCGACGGACGGCGGCGACTCGACCTGGACCACCAGGTCCACCGCACCCATGTCGATGCCGAGCTCCAGGCTGGAGGTGGCGACCACCGCGGGCAGCCGGCCCGCCTTGAGGTCCTCCTCGACCAGGGCGCGCTGTTCCTTGGAGACCGAGCCGTGGTGCGCGCGGGCGAGCAGCGGCGGTGCGCCCTGCGCGGCCCCGGACTGCGCCATGATCTCGGCCGGCGGTGCCCCTTCGGGCATCGCCTCACCCGTGGCGCGCTCGTACGCGATCTCGTTGAGGCGATTGCACAACCGCTCAGCCAGTCGACGGGAGTTGGCGAAGACGATCGTCGAGCGGTGCGCCTGGACGAGATCGGCGATCCTCTCCTCGACGTGCGGCCAGATCGAGGGCTTCTCCGCGCTGCCGTCGGGCGAGGACGAGGCGTCCGAGGCGGGGGAGCCGCCCAGCTCTCCCAGATCCTCGACCGGCACGACCACCGACAGGTCGAACTCCTTGCCCGAGGGCGGCTGGACGATCTCCACCTTGCGCTGCGGCGAGAGATAGCGCGCCACCTCGTCCACCGGCCGCACCGTCGCCGACAGACCGATCCGCCGGGCCGGGCGCGGCAGCAGCTCGTCGAGCCGCTCCAGCGACACGGCGAGATGCGCGCCCCTCTTCGTCCCGGCGACCGCGTGGACCTCGTCGAGGATCACCGTCTCGATGCCCGTGAGCGCATCCCGCGCCGATGAGGTCAGCATCAGGAACAGCGACTCGGGCGTCGTGATCAGGATGTCCGGCGGCTTGGTTGCGATCGACCGCCGCTCGGCGGCCGGGGTGTCGCCGGAGCGGATACCGACCCGCACCTTCGGCTCGGGCAGCCCCAGCCGCACGGACTCGTGCCGGATCCCGGTGAGCGGGCTGCGGAGATTGCGCTCCACATCGACCGCGAGGGCTTTGAGCGGAGACACATAGAGCACACGGCAGCGCTTCTTCGGGTCCGCGGGCGGAGGCGCGGAGGCGAGCTGGTCCAGCGCGGCCAGAAAGGCGGCCAGCGTCTTGCCGGAGCCGGTCGGGGCGACGACCAGCACGTCCGAGCCCTCCTCGATGGCCCGCCAGGCCCCCTCCTGCGCGGCGGTGGGCGCGCTGAAGGCTCCCGTGAACCAGCTCCGGGTCGCGGGAGAGAAGGAGTCGAGTGCAGTCCTGGCCATGCCCCCCATCGTGCACCGCGCCACTGACAACGGGTGTCCAGGACATGGACGTGCAGGTCAGGGACTTGGAGGGAGGGCGCAGAATGGGTCCATGGCTGCGGAGCGTAAGGACGAGTGGGCCAGGCACTGGCAGTTTCCGGGCGTGCCCGGACTCGACCTGCTCCGTGCCCGCTATGTACGCCACTCCTTCGCCCGGCACAGCCATGAAGGCTTCGTCCTCGGCGCGGTCCGCCGCGGCATCGAGGACGTGATCATGCCGCAGGGCACGATCCGGGCCCGTCCTGGCACCGTCGTCATGATCAACCCGGAGGTGCCGCACTCCGCGCACGCCGGGGTCCCCGAAGGCTGGTCGTACGCCACGCTCTACCCGTCCTCGCAGCTGATCGCCGACATCGCCGAGGAGGAGACGACCCTGCGCGGCACCGTGGGGTTCGCCGAGACCATCGTCGATGACGAGGACACCGCCCGGCTCATCGCTGCCGTGCACCGGGCCGCGGAGGAGGGCAACGCGCTCGCCGCCGACAGCCTCCTGCGGATCGCCGTGGTCCGGCTACTGCGCAGCCACGGCCAGTCGCTGCCCGCGCGTACGCCGCTTGCGGCCGGAACCCGCACCGCCGCCCTCGCAAGGAACCTCCTCGAGGAACGCATGGCCGAACCGCCGTCCCTGGAGCGGCTGGCGCACGAGCTCGGCACCAGCCCCTTCGCGCTGCTGCGGGCCTTCAAGGCCGCATACGGCATGCCGCCGCACAGCTGGCTCACCAACGCGCGCGTGCGTAGCGCGCGCCGCCTTCTGGAGGCCGGAACCGCGCCCGCGGAGGCCGCCGCCGCGGTCGGCTTCACCGACCAGCCGCATCTCAACCGGCATTTCACCCGGATCGTCGGGGTTCCGCCGGGGGCCTACCAGCGGGAGCGCGCAAGAACGTACAAGACCGGGGGCGGCGCGCCGACGTAGCGTCCGGGACGTGGCAGAAGAGCAGACGGCACCCACCCAGACAGCTGCAGAGACACCTGCACAAACCATGACAGAGACACCTGCACGGACAGTGACGGAAACACCTGCACAGGCGGGGACAGAGACACCCGCAGAGACAGGCACCCGGCCCGCGGCGAAACCCGACAGCGCCGTCGTCCGCGACGCGCTCGGTGTCGGCCTCGCCGTCGGCCTCTCCGGCTTCGCCTTCGGTGTGACCTCCGCGGGAGCCGGCCTCACCCTGCTGCAGACCTGTGCGCTCAGCCTGCTGGTCTTCACCGGCGCCTCGCAGTTCGCGCTCGTCGGCGCGCTCGCGGCCGGCGGAAACCCGCTCACCGCCGCAGCGGGGGCCTTCTTCCTCGGTGTACGCAACGCCTTCTACGGGCTGCGGCTGTCGCAACTGCTCGCGCTGCCCCGCTTTCTGCGTCCGCTCGCCGCGCACTGGGTCATCGACGAGACCACAGCCGTCGCCCTCGCCCAGCCGACGCGGCGGGCCGTACGCCTCGGCTTCACCGTCACCGGGCTGACGCTGTACGTGCTGTGGAACCTGACCACGCTCCTCGGGGCGCTGGGCGCCGAGGCCCTTGGTGACACCGACGCCTGGGGCCTCGACGCCGCGGGTCCGGCGGTCTTCCTCGCACTGCTCGCGCCCATGCTGCGCACGACGACCGAGCGGGCCGTCGCCGGGCTCGCGGTCGTACTGGGGCTCGGGTTCCTGCCGGTGCTGCCCGCAGGGGTGCCGGTGCTGGCGGCGGCGCTGGCCGCGCCCGCCGTCCTGTGGCTCAAGGGCCGCACGATCGCCAGGAACGAGAAGAAGCTCGCAAAGAACCGGCACCAGCAGAGGAACCAGCAGAGGAGCGAGGAACGATGAGCATCTGGATCGCGATCGCGGCGACCGCCGTCGGCTGCTATCTCGTCAAGCTGGCCGGCCTGCTGGTGCCGGCCGGCGCCCTTGAACGTCCGCTCGTCCAGCGGCTGGCCGCGCTGCTGCCCGTCGCTCTGCTGGCAGCGCTCACCGCGCAGCAGACGTTCAGTACGGACAGCTCTCTCGTCCTGGACGCACGCGCGGCGGGGCTTGCGGCAGCAGCGGTCGCCCTGGTTCTGCGCGCACCCTTCCTGGTGGTCGTCGGAGCGGCAGTGGCGGTCACGGCGGGCGTGCGCGCGCTCGGAGGCTGACCGAGGGCGCCGCGGACAGTGGCCGGGGCGTCGCGTCATCCGATGGCGTGACCGTGCGCCCGCAGCGTACGCAACGCCTCGATCGTCACGATCGGCCGCGCCTCGAGGGCGGTCCCGGGCGCCCACTGACGCCAGTTGACCGGCCAGCCGCCGTCTTCGCGCTGTTCGGCGGCGAGATGCTGCAGCGAGCGCGCCATCTCCTCGTCCGTGAACCATCGGCGGGCGAGCGACTGCGGCGTACGGGCGTAGTGGTACGGAAAGTGGTGCTCGCCCGGCGCATAGCCCGGCGCGACCGGGTAATCCTCCAGCCGGTCCGGGTCGAGAGCCGCGAGGCGCTGCTTACGCACCAGTCGGCCGAGACGGTCAGCCGAGGCCTCGGCGCGCGAGCGGTCCGGCACCCCGTCCAGGAACGCGACAGCGGCCTCGATCTCGTAGGGATGGGACTTCTCGAGACCGTCTACGGCGGCCCAGCAGAAGTCGGTGGCCCGGAACAGCCACGCGTGCCACACCTGATTGCGGTGCAGCAGTCCGACCACCGGGCCCGTCGCAAGCAGGTCGCTCGGAGGGTCGTCGACGATCGGGATGAAGGGCGCGGCCGGATAGCCGCGCTGTGAGGGATGGATCGCGGGCAGCGCCCCGTCGCTCGTCGACACCTCGGTGAGATAGCGGCACATCCGTTCCACGCGCAGCCCGCCGCAGCGGCCGATGGAGTCCAGGATGCGCAGGGCGTGCGCCGTGTGCAGGGGCTGGCTGACCGGCCCGCGCAGATCGGGTTCGAGTGCGTGGCCGTAGCCGCCGTCCTCGTTGAGGTAGGCGGCCAGGGCGGTCTCGACGGTGTCCGAGTCGCCGCCCAGGAAGTGGTACGCGAACCTCCGCTGCTCGAGCACCCGGGCGGTCAGCCAGATGAAGTGCTCGGCGCGGGAGAGGGGAGACGTGCGCGAGGGCGCGGGGGTTGCTCCTGTTCCAGCCATGTTGCAGACCGTAGAGCGGAAAGGGCTTTCGGCATGCGGGACGGACGGACCGCACCCCCGGGGGCGGGATACTGGCGTCATGCGGTTGACGATTTTCTGGGAGCGGATGGCGGACCACTTCGGTCCTGCCTATGCCGACTCCTTCGCGCGCGACCATGTGATGGCCGAGCTCGGGGGCCGAACGGTGCATGAGGCGCTTGCGGCCGGCTGGGAGACGAAGGACGTGTGGCGCGGGGTCTGTGCGGCGGTCGGCGTCCCGCCCGAGAAGCAGTGATCTGCCCGCGAATTGATCAGCGGGAGACGGTTCGAGCCATGAGATCCGGTGCGGTCGATGAGCGGCGGCGGCCGTAGGCGACACTGGCAAGGTGGCCGAGACCGACAAGACCGAGCAGGACAGCACAGCGCAGGACGTGACCGATCGGGACACGGCCGCCCAGGAGGCGACCGCTCAGCACACGACCGAACAGCACACGGCTGATCGGGATGTGATCCCGCCGGGCACGCCGCCCGCCCCACCAGTGGCCGGATCCGGTGCCCGCATGCCCCGCTGGCTGCCGCGTGCCATGGTGCTCGGGCTGGCGCTCTACGCCTGCTTCCAGCTGGGCAGTTGGGCCTTCCACCAGCTCATCGGGCTGCTGATCAACATCCTGATCGCCTTCTTCTTGGCGCTGGCGATCGAGCCGGCAGTGGGCAGGATGGCTGCACGCGGTATGCGCCGCGGGCTGGCCACCTTCCTGGTGTTCTTCGTGGTGCTGATCGCGGGCGCCGGCTTCATAGTGCTCCTCGGCTCGATGCTGGCGGGTCAGATCGTCGACATGGTCGAGGGTTTCCCCAGGTACATCGACTCGGTCATCCGCTGGATCAACGACACCTTCCACACCGAGCTCTCCCGGGTGGAGGTCCAGGAGAGCCTGCTGCGCTCGGACTGGCTGCGGAAGTACGTACAGAACAGCGCGAGCGGCGTGCTGGACATCTCCGCGACGGTCCTCGGCGGGCTGTTCAAACTGCTGACGATCTTCCTGTTCTCGTTCTACTTCGCGGCCGACGGGCCCAGGCTGCGGCGCGCGCTGTGCTCCGTACTGCCGCCTGCCAAGCAGACCGAGGTGCTGCGCGCCTGGGAGATCGCCGTCGACAAGACCGGCGGCTATCTCTACTCGCGCGGTCTCATGGCGCTGATCTCCGGAATCGCGCACTACATCCTGCTGGAGATCCTTGGCGTGCCGTATGCACCGGCGCTCGCCGTCTGGGTGGGGCTGGTCTCGCAGTTCATCCCGACGATCGGCACCTATCTGGCGGGCGCGCTGCCGATGCTGATCGCCTTCACCGTCAACCCCTGGTACGCGCTGTGGGTACTCGGTTTCGTGGTGATCTACCAGCAGTTCGAGAACTATGTGCTGCAGCCCAAGCTCACCTCCAAGACGGTCGACATCCATCCTGCGGTGGCCTTCGGCTCGGTCGTCGCGGGTACGGCGCTGCTGGGAGCGGTCGGCGCGCTGATCGCGATCCCGGCGGTGGCCACCCTCCAGGCGTTCCTCGGCGCGTATGTGAAGCGGTACGCGGTGACCGACGACCCGCGGGTCCACGGCCACCGGCGACGAGGCGGCGGCCAGGCGCTGGCCCGGCTGCGCGGCCTGGTGCAGAAGGACCGCGACGCGCACAGGGGCACCGAGGCAGGCGATACCGACCGGAGCGGGGGCGCCGGGCCGGAGGCCGACGACCGGCCCTGAGGCGGCCGTGTGGTGCCGCTTGACACCAAAATCGAACATCCATTCTTATGGGATTCCGGCCCTCGGTTCCGCCTCGGTCCTCCGTCTCGGTTTCCGGGAGTTATCCACAGGCTGGACGGACGTCGGGGCCCATTGTCAGTGGCAGGGGTTAGCGTCTTTGACGTGAAGCGATCGACTCAAGCAAATCGGGTGGAACCCATGGCAGGAACCGACCGCGAGAAGGCGCTCGACGCCGCGCTCGCACAGATTGAACGGCAATTCGGCAAGGGCGCGGTGATGCGCCTGGGTGAGCGGCCGAACGAGCCCATCGAGGTCATCCCCACCGGGTCGACCGCACTCGACGTCGCGCTCGGCGTCGGCGGCCTGCCGCGCGGCCGTGTGGTGGAGGTGTACGGCCCGGAGTCCTCCGGTAAGACGACCCTGACCCTGCACGCCGTGGCAAACGCCCAGAAGGCGGGCGGCGCGGTGGCCTTCGTGGACGCGGAGCACGCGCTCGACCCCGAGTACGCGAAGAAGCTGGGCGTCGACATCGACAACCTGATCCTGTCCCAGCCGGACAACGGCGAGCAGGCGCTCGAGATCGTCGACATGCTCGTGCGCTCCGGCGCCCTCGATCTGATTGTCATCGACTCCGTCGCCGCGCTGGTGCCGCGTGCGGAGATCGAGGGCGAGATGGGCGACTCGCACGTCGGTCTGCAGGCGCGGCTGATGAGCCAGGCGCTCCGGAAGATCACCAGCGCGCTGAACCAGTCGAAGACCACGGCGATCTTCATCAACCAGCTGCGCGAGAAGATCGGTGTGATGTTCGGCTCGCCGGAGACCACGACCGGTGGTCGCGCGCTGAAGTTCTACGCCTCGGTGCGGCTCGACATCCGCCGTATCGAGACCCTGAAGGACGGCACCGACGCGGTCGGCAACCGCACCCGCGTCAAGGTCGTCAAGAACAAGGTCGCGCCGCCCTTCAAGCAGGCCGAGTTCGACATCCTCTACGGCCAGGGCATCAGCCGCGAGGGTGGCCTGATCGACATGGGCGTGGAGCACGGCTTCGTCCGGAAGGCGGGCGCCTGGTACACGTACGAGGGCGACCAACTGGGCCAGGGCAAGGAGAACGCCCGCAACTTCCTGAAGGACAACCCCGATCTCGCGAATGAGATCGAGAAGAAGATCAAGGAGAAGCTGGGCGTCGGCGTCAAGCCCGAGGCCCCGACCGCCGAGCCCGGCGCGGACGCCGCCGGTGCCGGCGCCGGTGCGGCCGCTCCGGCCGGGGACGGGGCGAAGTCGGTACCCGCGCCCGCCTCCAAGGCCAAGTCGGCCAAGACGGCGGCGGCCAAGGGCTAGCCCGTGGCCCGGCGAACCGAATGGCCGGGCGACAGCGCCGACTCGTCGAGGGCCGAGAAGGAGCTGTCGCCCCAGGACCCGGCCGAGCGGGCGCGGGCGATCTGTCTGCGCCTGCTCACCGGGACTCCGCGCACTCGCAAGCAGTTGGCGGATGCGCTGCACAAGCGGGAGATCCCCGCGGAGGTGGCCGAGGAGGTCCTCTCCCGCTTCGAGGACGTGGGACTGATCGACGACGCGGCTTTCGCGGACGCGTGGGTGGAGTCCCGGCACCACGGCCGGGGTCTGGCCCGGCGCGCTCTGGCGCGGGAGCTGCGCACCAAGGGGGTGGACTCTGTCCTGATCGACGAGGCGGTCGGTCAGCTCGACTCCGACCAGGAGGAGGAGACCGCGCGCGAACTGGTCGCACGTAAACTCCGCGCGACCCGCGGCCTGGACCGCGACCGCCGGCTGCGCCGCCTTGCAGGCATGCTCGCCCGCAAGGGCTACCCGGAGGGCATGGCGCTGAGGGTGGTCCGCCGGGCGCTCGAGGAAGAGGGCGAGGATGTGGCGGACTTGCCGGAGGACGGCGGCTTCTAACCGTGCCGGGGCCGCCCCCGCGACGCGGCTGCCGGTGCGACCCGGACCGCGGCCGCGCCCCGTCAGCGTTCGACCGGCAGTCCCGCTGACTTCCAGGCCTGGAAGCCTCCCACCAGGTCCGTCGCGCGATGCAGGCCCAGCTGGCGCAGGGACACCGCCGCCAGCGACGAGGCATAGCCCTCGTTGCAAATGACCACGACCCGCAGGTCGTGGCTGACCGCCTCCCGGGCGCGGTGGCTGCCCTGGGGGTCCAGCCGCCATTCGAGTTCGTTGCGCTCCACGACCAGCGCGCCCGGGATCAGCCCGTCCCGCTCGCGCAGCGCGGCATAGCGGATGTCCACCAGCAGCGCCCCCTCCGCGGCCGCGTCGAAGGCTTCCTTCGGGTCGACCCGGTCCAGGTCCTCGCGTACCCGCTCGAGAAGCTCGTCTATGCCCAGATGCTCGCTCACTGCCAGTCCTCCGGACGCTCGACCTGCTCAAGACGGAGCACCGCACCGGACCGGCTGAAGCGCCGGAGCAGCGGCAGCGGCGGATAGTACGCATGGACCGAGACCGCATGTTCGGTCGTCGACTCGTTGAGCACCTCGTGCACATGGTGCTTCCCGAAGGACCGGCCCCTGCCCGCACCCAACTGCCGCTCGCGGTCGACCCCTTCGTTCAGCTCCAGGGTCTTCCAGCCGCTCGCGGGCAGCCGCACGGTGAGGGAGTTCTCCTTCAGCTCGCCCGTGGCCGTGGCGAACGCGCCGTGCGACTCGGCGTGGTCGTGCCAGCCGGTGCCTGTGCCCGGCGGCCAGCCGATCAGCCAGGCCTCACTGCCGCCAGGGCCCTCGAGCCGTACCCACGTACGGCCCTCGGGATCGAGCGGAAGCGATGCGATGAGTTCGGCGTCGGCGGCAGAGCGACGCACGAAGTCGAGCAGTTCGGCGGCGGTCGGCGCCGCTGACTCCGTGCGTACGGAGGCGGAAACAGGTTGGGACACGGAAACCGTCCTGGAAGTTCGCTGAGGGGCGCGCAGGCCGGGCGGGCCACAGCGCGAGGGCAGGCGAATTCAGCAGGACGGCCGACACACGCAGCCCGCATAGCGGACGAGGTCCATATGGACCCTCCGCCACAGGCGCACATCGGTGTCGGTCACGCTCCGGAGTACATCATGCGCGCCCTCGAGGGTCAATTGATGTCCGCTGTACGGTCACTGCGTTCCGCTGACGGGGAGCCACCGCGCGCCGCGTCCGCCGCCGAGTACAGCTCCGCAGGCCGCACCCCCGCGAACGACGCCACGAGATGACCGTCCGGCCGCACCAGCAGCACCGTGTGCGCCGAAGCGCCGGGGTAGCTCTCCGTCACCAACAGCTCTGCCCGTACCGGCAGCGCGGTGACCGCCGCCGCCAGCCGCGGCATCACGCCCGCGCTCACCCAGTGCCGCCGGTCCCACACTCCCGTGCCCGGAGCGACGAGGACCACCAGCAGCTGCCCCTGCCCCAGCCGGTCCCGCAGCCGTGCGCTCGTCCCGTCCGGTGTGGTGACCCTCACATCCGCGACCGGTGCGCCCGTCTCCGTACCGACGAATGTCTGGGAAGGGGCGTATGCGGGTGCGAGCGGGGAGTGCGTGTACACGGGGGGCGCGCCCAGCGGCCCGTGCCCCAGATGGCCGTCGGTGAGCAGCGCGTCGTGCCCGCGCGCGGCACCCGGGAGGTACGTACGCAGCCCGCTGCCGCCGCGCAGTATCGGCAGCGACTGGTCCGCCGCGCGCAGCCGGGCGGCGACTGCGGCCCGCCGCTCCGCCTGGTAGCTGTCGAGCAATGGCTCGCACGGGCCGTGGTGCCAGGCGTGTGCCAGCTTCCACGCCAGGTTGTCCGCGTCCCGCAGCCCTTCGTCGAGCCCCTGCGTGCCGAGCGCCCCCAGCAGATGCGCGGCGTCGCCCGCGAGGAAGGCCCGGTCCACCCGCCAGCGCCGTGCGAGCCTGTGGTGCAGCGTGTACACGCCGGTGTCGATGAGCTCGTACGGAGGTGTCTGGCCGCACCAGCCGGCGAGCGTGTCCCGTACGCGCGCCACCAGGGCGTCGGGGGTGACCAGTTCGCCGCGCGGCGGCAGCAGCCAGTCCAGCCGCCAGACGTCGTCCAGCAGCGGTCGGGCCGTGACCTCCTCACCGCCCGTGCGCCACGGCGGCTGGCGGTGCAGCAACGCCTCGTCCGGCCAGGGGAGTTCGGTGCGCAGGGCGGCGACGGCGTGCCGCTCCACCGCGGTGCGGCCCGGAAAGCGGATGCCGAGGAGCTTGCGGACCGTCGACCTGGCCCCGTCGCACCCGACCAGGTGACTGCCGCGCCACCAGGTCGCCCCGGGTCCGCGGGTGTGCACGCTGATCCCGCGTGCGTCCTGCTCCAGTGAGTCCACTCGGCTGTCGGTGACAAGCCGGATCAACGGCTGCGCGGCGACCGCGTCCCGCAGGCCACGTGCGAGGGAGTGCTGAGGGATGTGCAGCGGCGCGGGGGCGCCCTCGTCACCGAACGAGAGCTGCCGTACGTCCTGCCGGCGTCGCATGGAGCGCCAGCCGACCCAGCGGGCTCCTTCGTCACGGACAGTGGTGCAGCCGAGCCGTTCCACCATCGAGGTGATGTCGGGGCGCAGGACGACCGTGCGGGCGGGTCGCAGCTCGTCCTTGTCGCCGCCCTCGTCGAGCACGACGGAGGGGACGCCCTGCTGGGCGAGGGCGAGCGAGAGCGCGAGCCCGACGGGGCCCGCGCCGACGATGATCACCGGGTCCACGGCGCGACTCCTCGGGCCCGAAGGGTCGTACGGAAAGGTTCGGTTGGAGGCCGGTGCGCGATCACAGAACGTATGCAACCCACTGCGGGTGCTTGCGTCAAGCGACGGAGGCAGCGGCGCCGCGCGCCGCTGCCTCCGTGGTTGGAACCGTACGGTCAGATGCCGCCGCCTCCGGCGCCGGACTTGAAGTCACCGGCCACCGAGATCGGGGCTGTGTCCTCGACGGTTGTGGCGCCCAGTACCGCGCCCGTGCTCTTCTTGGCGCGTCGCAGCTTGCCCTCAAGCCAGCTCGCGAACGAGGTCAGCGTGAAGTTCACCGCGATGTAGATCAGGGCGATGACGGTGAAACACGCGATGGTGTTCGCGCCGTAGTTGGCGCTCATCGGACGAGCCGATGCCAGCAGTTCGGAGTAGGTCAGCACCGCGCCGCCGAGGGCGGTGTCCTTCACGATGACCACGATCTGACTGACGATGGCGGGCAGCATGGCGGTCACCGACTGCGGCAGCAGCACGTACCGCATCGTCTGGCCCTTGCGCATACCGATCGCCTTGGCCGCGTCGGTCTGGCCCTGGGGGAGGGACAGGATTCCGGCCCGTACGATCTCGGCGAGCACCGAGGCGTTGTAGAGAACGAGACCTGTGACCACGGCGTACAGGGGACGCTGCTCGGCACTGATGCCCTCGAACTCGGAGTACGCCGCGTTCGCGAAGATCATCAGGACCAGTACCGGGATGGCGCGGAAGAACTCCACGACGATGCCGGACGGCATGCGCACCCACAGGTGATCGGAGAGCCGGCCGATGCCGAACAGCGCTCCGAGGGGCAGTGCGATCACCAGGGCGAGGCCCGCGGCGATGAGCGTGTTCTCGAGCCCGGGCCAGAGGTACGTCTCCCAGGGCTGGGAGTCGGTGAAGAACGGCTTCCACTTGATCCAGTCGAGCTGGTGCTTGGAGTTGAGGCTGTCGTAGACCCACCACAGCACGCCCCCGAGAGCGAGCAGGAACAGCACCGTGTACAGGACGTTGCGCTGTTTGGCGCGCGTTCCCTGGGCGTCATAGAGGACGGATGTCATCGCTTCACCGCCACCTTCTTGCTCACCCAGCCGAGGATCAGCCCGGTCGGGAGGGTGAGGCAGATGAATCCGAACGCGAAGATGGCGGAGATCAGCATGAGTTGGGCCTCAGCCTCGATCATGGTCTTCATCAGGTTCGCGGCCTCGAGAACACCGATCGCGGCGGCCACCGTGGTGTTCTTGGTCAGCGCGATCAGCACGTTGGCCAGCGGATTGACAACCGAGCGGAAGGCCTGCGGGAGGATGATGAGCCGCAGCACCTGGGTGAAGCTCAGACCCAGGGCGCGCGCCGCCTCCGCCTGGCCGACGGGCACCGTGTTGATGCCGGAGCGCAGCGCCTCGCACACGAAGGCCGAGGTGTACGCGATCAGGCCGAGCACCGCCAGCCTGAAGTTGATCGTCTTGAAGTCCTCCGCGCCGAGCGTGACGCTCAGCGTCTGGAACAGGCCCAGCGAGGTGAAGAGGATGATGACGGTCAGGGGGATGTTCCGGACCACGTTTACATAGGTGGTGCCGAAACCGCGCATCAGGGGGACCGGGCTGACCCGCATTCCGGCCAACAGCGTTCCCCATATCAGGGAACCGAGGGCGGAGTAGACGGCGAGTTGCACCGTCACCCAGAAGGCCCCCAGTAGGTCGTAATCTTGAGAAAAGTCGAACACGATCTCCCGCGCTTCCGCGTGTGGCGTGTGGAAAGGGGAGGCGCACCGCCCGCACGGCGGCGCGCCTCGTCAGCCCTGCTGCACTACTTGACGATGTTGCCGATCTTCGGCGCGGGCTCGTTCTTGTAGTTCGCCGGGCCGAAGTTGGCCTTCACGAACTTCTCCCAGGAGCCGTCGGAGACCATCTTGGTCAGGGCTGCGTCGATCTTCTTCTTGAGGTCGGCGTCGCCCTTCTTGAGGCCGATGCCGTAGTTCTCGTTGCTCATCTTGAAGCCGGCCAGCTTGAACTTGCCCTTGAACTGCTCCTGCGCGGCGAAACCGGCGAGGATCGAGTCGTCGGTGGTCAGCGCGTCGATGACCTTGTTCTCCAGGCCGGTGAGGCACTCGGAGTAGCCGCCGTACTCCTGCAGCTGGGCCTTCGGGGCGAGCTTCTCCTTGACGTTCGTCGCGGAGGTAGAGCCGGTGACCGAGCACAGCTTCTTGTTGTTCAGGTCCGCGGGGGACTTGAAGTCGCTGTCGTCGGCGCGGACCAGGATGTCCTGGTGGGCCAGCAGGTACGGGCCCGCGAAGTCGACCTTTGCCAGGCGCTTGTCGTTGATCGAGTAGGAGGCGGCGATGAACTTGACGTCGCCGCGCTCGATCGCCGTCTCGCGGTCGGCGCTCTTCGTCTCCTTGAAGGTGATGTCCTTGGCGTCGTAGCCGAGCTCCTTGGCGATGTACGTGGCGACGTCGACGTCGAAGCCGGTGTACTTGCCGTCGGGCGTCTTCAGGCCGATGCCCGGCTGGTCGATCTTGATGCCGATCGTGATCTTCTTGCCGCCCCCGCCCCCGCCGGCCGAGTCGCTGTCCTTCTTGTCGGAGCCACAGGCCGTGGCGGCCAGGGCGAGCGCGAGCACAGCGGCCGAAGCGGCGGTGACCTTGCGAAGCTTCATGGTGACTTCCCTAGAGTTGACGCGATGTAAGTGATCAGCTGGTCTGGGGCTCAGTGGTGCAGGATCTTCGACAGGAAGTCCTTGGCCCGGTCGCTGCGCGGGTTGCTGAAGAACTCGTCGGGCGTGGCCTCTTCGACGATCTTGCCGTCGGCCATGAACACGACCCGGTTGGCGGCGGAGCGCGCGAAACCCATCTCGTGGGTGACGACGACCATCGTCATCCCGTCCTGGGCCAGCTGCTGCATGACCTCGAGCACCTCGTTGATCATCTCGGGGTCGAGTGCAGACGTGGGCTCGTCGAAGAGCATGACCTTGGGGTTCATGGCCAACGCCCGTGCGATCGCGACACGTTGCTGCTGACCGCCGGAGAGCTGAGCCGGGTACTTGTCGGCCTGTGATCCGACGCCCACCCGGTCGAGCAGGGCGCGAGCCTTCTCCTCGGCGGTCTTCTTCTCCGCCTTGCGGACCTTGAGCTGGCCCAGCATCACGTTCTCGAGCACCGTCTTGTGCGCGAAGAGATTGAACGACTGGAAGACCATGCCGACGTCGGCGCGCAGCCGGGCGAGCTCCTTGCCCTCCTGGGGCAGCGGCTTCCCGTCGATCGAGATGGCTCCGGAATCGATCGTCTCCAGGCGGTTGATCGTGCGGCACAGCGTGGACTTGCCGGACCCGGAGGGCCCGATCACGACTACGACCTCGCCGCGGGCGATGGTCAGGTCGATGTCCTGGAGCACATGCAGCGCGCCGAAGTGCTTGTTGACGTTGCTCAGCACGACCAGGTCGCCCGCGGTGGGTACGGCGTCCTCGGCGCCCTTGGTCACTGAAACTCCGCTCATCGGCTTCTTGCTCCGTCCTCCTCGGTTGGGAGGACGTTAATGAGGCGGTGCGACCAGTGTCATTACATCTGAGCGGAAATTGAGCATAACGATCCGGCTGCAACCGGACACTATGTGTGAACGGGGAGGTGATCGGCGTACCGGGTGGGTAACGGAACCGGGCATGTGACGGGAAGCCTCTTGACTGTCCCTGCGGGCATGGTCTTGTGGCCCTGGTACTTCGGGCAACCATGCCCTGATACTGCACAAGTCCGCGATACTGCACACGACTGAGTTACTGCAGACGACCGCGATACTGCACATGACGACCGCACGACCGGAGGGGGGCCATGAGACTGCTGCTCGTCGAGGACGACGACCACGTGGCCGCTGCCCTGTCCGCGGTCCTCGCGAGGCACGGCTTCGAGGTGGTGCACGCCCGCAACGGCGAGGAGGCGCTGCACGCCGTGCTGCCCGCCTCGCATCCCGCCAAGCCGGCGTTCGGGGTCGTGCTGCTGGATCTGGGGCTGCCGGACCAGGACGGCTACCAGGTGTGCGGCAAGATACGGAAGCTCACCGCGACGCCCGTGATCATGGTGACGGCGCGGGCCGATGTCCGCTCCCGCATACACGGGCTCAATCTCGGCGCCGACGACTATGTCGTCAAGCCGTACGACACGGGGGAGCTGCTGGCCCGTATCCATGCTGTCAGCCGGCGCACCGCGAGCGGCGACGAGGCCGGCGCGAGCGCCGCCGACAATGCGCTGCGGCTCGGCCCGGTCACCGTCGAACTGTCCACCCGGCGCGTCAGTGTCGACGGTGCGACGGTGCAGCTGACCCGCAAGGAGTTCGACCTGCTGGCGCTGCTCGCGCAGCGGCCGGGTGTGGTCTTCCGCCGGGAGCAGATCATCAGCGAGGTGTGGCGCACCAGTTGGGAAGGGACCGGCCGCACGCTCGAGGTTCATGTGGCGTCCCTGCGCTCCAAGCTCAGGATGCCCACCCTGATCGAGACCGTGCGCGGCGTGGGCTACCGGCTCGTCGCCCCCGCGGGCGCGTAGGACCCGTACACCCCGGTGCGTACCCGACTTCTTCCGCTGCTCATCGTCCTCATGGCGGGCGTGCTGCTCGCGCTCGGCTTTCCGCTCGCCGTGAGTGTGGCTGCCGCACAGCAGCAGCGGGTCGTCGTCGACCGGATCGACGACACCGTCCGTTTTGCGGCACTTGCCCAATTTGCTACAGAAGGCTCGCGACTGGATGAGCGGCTGCCGACGCTCCAGGAGCAGCTCAACCGCTACTACGCCACGTACGGCATCAGGGCGGGCGTCTACTACCGCGACGGCGAAGCCATGGCGCGCGCCCCCGAGAACAGTTGGTTCGTGGCCGAGGAGGGGGAGGGGCGAGAGGCATTCGAGGAGGCGCTGTCGGGGCGGCGCAGCCAGGACCCGCCGCAGGTCTGGCCGTGGCAGCAGGGCGCCCGGCTGGTCGTCGCCTCGCCGGTGGTACGGGACGGAGACGTTGTCGCCGTCGTGTTCACCGACTCGCCCACGGGCCAGCTGCGCTCGCGCGTGCTGCGGGGCTGGCTGCTGATCGCGGCCGGCGAGTCCGCGGCGATGCTGCTCGCCGTCGGCGCCGCCATCCGCCTCACGGGCTGGGTGCTGCGGCCCGTACGGATCCTGGACGCGGTCACGCACGACATCGCGACCGGGCAGATGAACTCACGCGTCGCGGCGGCCGGCGGCCCGCCGGAACTCAGACGCCTGGCCCGCTCGTTCAACGAGATGGCCGACAACGTCGAAGAAAGCCTGGAACAGCAGCGGGCGTTCGTCGCCGACGCCTCCCACCAGCTGCGCAACCCACTGGCCGCACTGCTGCTCCGTATCGAACTCCTCGCACTCGAACTGCCCGACGGGAACGAGGAGATCGCCTCGGTCCGCACCGAGGGCAAGCGCCTCGCCCAGGTTCTCGACGACCTTCTGGACCTGGCGCTGGCCGAGCATGCCTCCGCCGCTCTCCACCTGACCGACATCGGCGAGCTGGCCGCCGAGCGCGTCGCCGCCTGGCGTCCTCTCGCCGACGAAAAGGGCGTCCGGCTGACCGAGAACGGCGCCGCGGTGACCGCCTGGGCCGACCCGGTCGCGCTCTCCAGCGCCCTCGACGCGGTGATCGACAACGCCCTGAAGTTCACCCCGCAGGGCGAGGAGGTCACCGTTTCGGTCGCCTCCAACGGCGATACGTCCAGCATCGTGATCACCGACCGCGGCCCGGGCCTGACCGACGAGGAGCTGGCCCGCATCGGCGACCGCTTCTGGCGCAGCGGCCGCCACCAGAACGTCAAGGGCTCGGGCCTCGGGCTGTCCATCTCGCGAGCCCTGCTGGCGGCGGGCGGCGGCTCGATCGCGTACGAGCATCACGACCCGCGCGGCCTGAAGGTGACGGTGACGGTCCCGCGTACGTCGCCCACGGTCTGAGCGAGCGATACGTCGCTGAGGGCTGGGCGGACGTCGCTACGGCTTGACCGACCGGTAGTAGCGCGTCGCGCCTTCGTGCAGCGGCAGCGGATCCGTGTAGAGAGCGGTACGCCCGTCCACCAGCTGGGCCGGGTGCACGGTATTGCCGATCCGGTCGCGGCTCCTGATCACCGTCCGGGTGAAGCCCTCGGTCATCTCCGGGTCCATCCGATCGGTGGTGACCAGCAGATTCGCCACGGCCACGGTCGGCACGGTCACTCCGTTCTGCGCCTCCAGGTAGGCGTCGGCGGGCATCACGGCCGAGCGGTAGTAGCTGGTCGCAGGGCCGGTGGCGTGCAGCTTCTCGACGAGATCGGCCTCAAGCGGCACCAACCGGATCTCGAAGCGCTCGGACAGCTCCTCCACGGCGGCCGTGGGAAGTCCGCCCGACCAGAAGAACGCGTCGAGATCTCCCGCCTCCAGCCGTCCCGGCACGGTGTCGATACCGGCCGGGAGCGCGGTGATGTCCCGCTTCGGGTCGATCCCCGCAGCCTTCAGCAGACGCTCGGCGATCAGCCGTACGCCTGACCCCTCCTGCCCGATTGCCACCCGCTTGTGGCGCAGATCGCGAACCGACAGCACCGGCGAGCCCCGGGGGACGATCAGGTGCACATAGTCGTCGTACAGCCGTGCACAGCCGCGCAGGTGCGTGGCGCCCGGTTTGTTGTCCCGCTTGTACTTGGCGACCGCGTCGGCCGTGGCGATGGTGAAATCGGCCTCGCCGGTGGCCACCCGCGCGAGATTCTGCTGCGAGCCCTCACTGGTCCGCAGATCTATCGTCACGTCCGGCATGTCACGGGCGAGTGCGTCCTTCAGCAGTACGCCGTACCGCTGGTAGACGCCGTTCTGCGAGCCGGTGCTGAAGGTCAGCTCCCCGTGCGGCGCCGGCTCCCCGAACGGCAGCAGCCACCACAGCAGCAGCCCGAGCACCGTGAGCGCGACCGCGGCACCCTGGAGGGCGCGGCGGCGGCTGATGCGGAAAAGGGCCGGGAACATAGCGGGGATCCTGCCAGCTCACTCCCCGTAATGGCCAGGGCCAGGCCCGCGCCGCCTTCGTCATGCCAACCGGACGAGGTGAACCAGTAGGCGGCGCATCTCCTCTCAGGCGCCGAAGGTGCTGACCACCGAGGCCGTCCAGGCATCCGACTACGGCAGAGCGCGGTGATCCAGGTAAGCGGAGAGAGCCCCTGCGGATTCCTCCCGCAGGGGCTCTCGGTCGCTTCGCCGACGTCAGGCGACGGCGCCCTCCCCGTGTGCCAGCTGCCATTCCCTGTTGAAGGAGCCCAGGGGGATGCGGTGCTGGAAGACGGGCGTACCGAAGATGGACAGCTGCAGTTGCAGCCATCCCGTCAGATCCACCCCACCGTAGAGCTTCCAGGACCCCACGAGGGAGCCGGGCGTGGCAGCGGCGGAGGCTTCACCGCGAACGTACGGCGCGAGGTCGCCGGTGACGCCGACCGCGCCGTACAGCCCGACCGTGGCCTCGGCACCCATGGCGGCCTTCACCTGGCCGGCAGCGGTCACCTTCGCCCGCACCGGAGTGCTGGTCATGTCGGAAGTACTGACCGGCTTCCAGCCACCCGACTTCGAATAGCTGCCGCCGATCCGGAAGTCGCCCTTGAGGTCCTGCCGGACGTCGACGGTGACGGCTCCGTCCGCGGCCACCTGGACGTACGCCGTGAGGTCGAGGTTCACCACGACCGGCACCGGCCCGACCTGGATCACCGGATCCGCGTGCAGTTTGGCGAACGGGATGCGCACCGGCTTGCCGCCCGCGACGGCCTTGCCCTTCAGCTCCCACCCCGAGGTCCAGTCACCGCTCAGTCCGAGGAAGGCGGAGTCGGGGGCGATGACGGAAGACCCGTCGTAGGAGAACTCGACCTCGGGCGCGAGCTGCACATAGCCCGCGACCGACGCCGCCCCCGACACGGGCGCGCCCTCGGTGACCGGGAGCGGAACCGACGCTCCCAGATCGATCCGCAGGCTTCCGAGCGGCACTTTCGCACCCTGGGGGCCGAAACGGATGTTGCCGGTCTTCGCCCAGGAGACCTTCACTCCCTGGACCAGCGGCTCGACGTCGACGGTCGCCGGGTCCACCGGGACTGTGCCCTGGGCCTTGTCGTCCCCGAGCAGGGCGCCGAGCGTGGCCGGCTCGGTGCGGACCTCGGTGCCCTTCTCGGTCTTTCCCGCCACGTCGGTGACCTTGGCGAGCAGCCCGTCGGGAGCCCCCGGCGCGGGCCCGCTGGCGATGATGTCACCGACGGCGGGAGTGCTCTCGGCGGGTGTGGTCGGTGCCGCCGAAGGCGCCTTTTTCTCCGTGGATATGACGGCCCGTCGACTCGTGCGGTCGTAGGAGGCCACCTTCAGCGGCGACTGCTTCGCCTTTTCGCCACCGCCCGCGCGGGCGAGGGCGGTCGGCTTTCCTTCGGGCACTCCCGCCACGGCGAGCTGCTTTGCGGGGCTGGGGTCCGCGGTCGCGACGGTGGTGGGACGAACTTCGGCGCCGGCGGCCGCGGGGGACGGTGCACCGGTCCCGGCCGAACAGCCGGTGGCGAACAGGGAGATGGAAGCCAGTGTCACTGACATGACATGTCTGACCAGGGGCTTACGCACGTAGGAGTCCTCGGGGCGTGTGGTGGGGGGTACGCGTCATGGGGTTGGGACTCGCGAGTACCAGCGAGTAACAACCGGCCGTACGATCCCACACGCGTCGCAGTCGCCGCGGAGGTTCCGTGAAATCGCGGGGGATGATCTGCACCACGTCGCCGCCCCGCCGCGGCAGGGCGCCGGAGGCCTGCCGGATATCCCGTCCCCCGGAGCCGGATCCTGCCCGCAGGGCTCCGGGGCCAGGAGGTACTTCAGGTACCGCCTACCCTTGTTGCATGAGCAGCAGTGACCGGAGCCAGGCCGTGGACATCAATCGAACATATGAGGTGCGCACCTACGGGTGCCAGATGAACGTCCACGACTCCGAGCGGCTGTCGGGCCTGCTGGAGGACGCAGGCTATGTCCGCGCCCCCGAGGGCGCCGACGGTGACGCCGACGTCGTCGTCTTCAACACCTGCGCGGTGCGGGAGAACGCCGACAACAAGCTGTACGGCAACCTCGGCCGGCTCGCGCCGATGAAGTCCAAGCGGCCGGGGATGCAGATCGCCGTCGGCGGCTGCCTGGCCCAGAAGGACCGCGACACCATCGTCACCAGGGCGCCATGGGTCGACGTCGTCTTCGGAACGCACAACATCGGCAAGCTGCCGGTGCTGCTGGAGCGCGCCCGCATCCTGGAAGAGGCCCAGGTCGAGATCGCGGAGTCGCTGGAGGCCTTCCCCTCGACGCTGCCGACCCGCCGTGAGTCCGCGTACGCCGCATGGGTCTCCGTCTCGGTCGGCTGCAACAACACCTGCACCTTCTGTATCGTCCCGGCGCTGCGCGGCAAGGAGAAGGACCGCCGGCCCGGCGACATCCTGGCGGAGGTCGAGGCACTCGTCGCCGAGGGCGTCTGTGAGATCACCCTGCTCGGCCAGAACGTCAACGCGTACGGGTCCGACATCGGCGACCGCGAGGCCTTCAGCAAGCTGCTGCGCGCCTGCGGAAGGATCGAGGGTCTGGAGCGGGTCCGCTTCACCTCGCCGCACCCCCGCGACTTCACGGACGACGTGATCGCGGCGATGGCCGAGACGCCGAACGTCATGCCGCAGCTGCACATGCCGCTGCAGTCCGGTTCGGACACGGTTCTGAAGGCGATGCGCCGCTCATACCGGCAGGAGCGTTTCCTGGGGATCATCGAGAAGGTGCGCGCCGCGATTCCGCACGCCGCCATTTCCACCGACATCATCGTGGGCTTCCCCGGCGAGACCGAGGAGGACTTCGAGCAGACCATGCACACGGTGCGTGAGGCCCGCTTCGCGAACGCCTTCACCTTCCAGTACTCCAAGCGCCCCGGGACCCCTGCGGCGACCATGGACGGGCAGATCCCGAAGGAGGTCGTGCAGGACCGCTATATGCGCCTGGTCGCCCTTCAGGAGGAGATCTCCTGGGAGGAGAACAAGAAGCAGATCGGCCGGACCCTGGATGTGCTGGTCGCGGAGGGCGAGGGTCGCAAGGACGGCGCCACTCACCGGCTCTCCGGCCGCGCCCCCGACAACCGTCTGGTGCACTTCAATCCGAGCTTGCGAGGGTTGAACGACGAGCACAGCAATCCGAGCTTGCGAGGGTTGAACGACAAGCACAGCAATCCGAGCTTGCCAGGATTGAACGACAAGCACAGCACCAAGCGGGACGAGGAGGTGCGCCCGGGCGATGTGGTGACCGTCGAGATCACCTACGCCGCGCCGCACCATCTGCTCGCCGAGGGCGCTGCGATGTCCGTACGGCGCACCCGCGCGGGCGACGCCTGGGAGAAGCGGCACGCCGCCGAGGCCGCGAAGCCGGTCGGCGTGATGCTGGGCCTGCCGAAGATCGGTGTGCCGGAGCCGCTGCCGGCGGCCGCGGCGCCCGGGTGCGGCTGCGACTGACGGACGCCGTACGGGACCGATTACGGCGGCCGAGTGGCATGAGTGCGGTTGTGACTGACCCGCGTCGCATGCGGCCGAGCGGCGAGCGAGCACCCGGATCGGCCGCCTCGTGAGCACGCATTAGGCTGCCGATCATGCTTGTCGCCGCCGCCGTGTGTCCCTGCCCGCCGCTGCTCGTTCCCGAGGTCGCCGCTGGTGCCGCGCCCGAGCTGGACGCGGCGCGGACCGCGTGCGCCGACGCCCTCGGGGTGCTCGCCGCGGCCCGGCCCGATCTGCTCGTCGTGGTCGGGCCCGCCGAACAGCCCGGCCGTGGCCCGCACCCTGCGGGCGCGACCGGTTCCTTCCACGGCTTCGGTGTCGACATCGACGTACGGCTCGGCGCGGGCGAGGGCCAGGAGCGGCCGCTGCCGCCTTCGCTTGCCGTCGGTGCCTGGCTGCTCACCCGCGCACAGTGGGCCGACGCCCCGGTGGAGGGCCTCGGCGTCGGTGAGCCGCTCGCCAGTGAGCGCTGCCTGGCCGTCGGGCGCGAGCTCGGCGCCCGGGCGGAGCGGGTCGCTCTGCTGGTGATGGGCGACGGCAGCGCCTGCCGCACGCTGAAGGCTCCCGGCTATCTGGACGAGCGGGCGGCCGACTTCGACGAAGGGGTCGGCCGCGCCCTGGGCGCGGCCGACCTGGAGGCGCTCAAGGCGCTGGACGCGTCACTGGCGTACGAACTCAAGGCGGCGGGCCGCGCTCCCTGGCAGGTGCTTGCGGGGGCGGCCGAAGGCGCGGGCCTGGCCGGGCAGCTCCTCTACGAGGACGCGCCCTACGGCGTCGGCTACTTCGTCGCTGCCTGGTCGTAGCGGACTGGAACGCGGCACAACGACGCGGATCGGGCCGCGTGCGGCGGCGCACTGCCGCCCAACAGCGGTACAGCGGCGGACGGCCGCGGAACAAGTCGTTCCGCGGCCGTCCGCCGGTGAATATCAGGAAGCCGGCGGCGTAGTGCCGTCGTCCTTCTTCGCGTCGTCCTTGTGGGCAATGCGACCCAGGGCGTCCTTGGCCTTGCCGGTGCCAGACTCGATCTTGTTGCTGTACTTGCCCTTGGTCTTCTGGTCGACCGTCCTGGCGGCCTTGTCCAGACCGTGCTCAATCTTGCCCCCGTGCTGCTGCGCGAGGTCAGAGACCTTGTCTTTGGCCGGGGCGAGTTTGGCCTTCAATGTGTCCTTGAAGCCCATGGGTCACCTTCCCTCGTGGGGACCTACTTGCGGGCGCCCTCGCCGGCTTCGTTGTCCGCCGCCTCCTCGGCCGACTGCTGCTTCGGAATCTCCACGCCCTCGGCAGATGCGGTCTCGACGGCCGCAGCCTCCTTGTCCCCGGTGGCCTCATCCGCCGCGTCCTTCGACGCCTCGGCCTCGGAACCGCCCGCAGCCGCGGGCTCGGCCATCAGGGTGTCGGCTGTCGCCTCCTCGGTTGATGCCTCAGCGGTCGACTTGGACCCAAAAAACCGTGCAAAAACACCCATATTTGCTCCATAGCGTACTCGTGTGGGCAAAGTTCCGCGCCGCCCGGAGCGTCCCATTGCGCCGCCCGCGAGCACCGGTCGGAAAACCGGCGTTCGGAACCTCGCAACAGGCAACGAACCCGTCCCTGTACCGTCACCTCGCTCGTTCGGGGACACGTCGGCGGGTTTGCGAGACTGGGGCAGTGAGAAGAGCAGCTCCCGCACCGCGGGTCATCGCCGTCGTCGGTCCTACTGCGGCCGGAAAGTCCGATCTGGGCGTTTTCCTCGCCCAGCGGCTGGGCGGCGAAGTCGTCAACGCCGACTCCATGCAGCTCTACCGGGGGATGGACATCGGTACCGCCAAGCTGACGACCGACGAGCGCGGCGGCATCCCGCACCAGCTGCTCGACATCTGGGACGTCACCGAGACGGCGAGTGTTGCCGAGTACCAGAAGCTGGCCAGGGCCGAGATCGACCGCCTGCTTGCCGAAGGCCGTACGCCCGTCCTGGTCGGTGGCTCCGGGCTGTATGTGCGCGGCGCCATCGACGCACTCGAATTCCCCGGCACCGACCCCGCGATCCGCGCGCGGCTGGAGGAGGAACTCACCGCGCACGGCTCCGGCGCCCTGCACGAGCGGCTCGCTGCTGCCGACCCCGAGGCCGGCCAGGCGATCCTGCCCAGCAACGGCCGACGCATCGTGCGGGCTCTCGAAGTCATCGAGATCACCGGCAGGCCCTTCACCGCCAACCTTCCCGGCCACGATGCCGTGTACGACACGGTCCAGATCGGCGTCGACGTGGCCCGCCCCGAGCTCGACGAGCGCATCGCCCTGCGCGTGGACCGGATGTGGGAGGCAGGCCTCGTGGACGAGGTGCGCACGCTGGAGGCGCAAGGGCTCCGCGAGGGGCGTACAGCCTCGCGCGCGCTCGGCTACCAGCAGGTGCTCACGGCGCTCGTGGGGGAGTGCACCGAACAAGAGGCGCGCGAGGAGACCGTGCGCGCCACCAAACGCTTCGCGCGCCGGCAGGACTCCTGGTTCCGGCGGGACCCGCGTGTGCACTGGCTGAGCGGCGCTGCCGAGCACCGGTCGGAACTTCCGCATCAGGCGCTGACGTTGGTCGAACGAGCGGTCACAGCCTGATCACGTGATTGCATCGGGACGCACTGCCCGTCATTTCGGCCCCCTGGGGCGTGCCATCATCGAGCATCGATCGACGTGGAGTCCGAATTGGGAGGGCGCGTGGCGATGGAGGCCGGCCCTCGCGACAGAGAACAGGAACGACGGGACGCAGCGGACAGCGCGACCCGTCTGAGTCCCGATGGACCAGACGACCACGGAGTGATCCCGGACGAGGTGATCCCGGACGAGGTCGAGGTCGAGCTGCGTCCGCCGCGCAGGCTGCGGATCTGGCAGCTCGCCCCCATCGTGATGCTTGCCGCGGTCGGTTCCCTGATGTTCGCCTTCCCTCTCGCCTTCGGTACCGGGGACGGCGGAGCGGTCGTCGCCATGCTGGGGCTGCTGATCAGCTGCTGCGCCGCGGGCTGGGGCGTGATGGCGGCGCGCCGAGTGGGCCACACCTGGCCGGGCCTGCCGCCGCGTGGCTCCGGCGAGCGCCCCGACTGGCGGGTCATCGCCCTGTACGTCGGCGTGGGCGTGGTGCTCGTCGCACTCGCGGTCTGGCGAGTGGCCCGGCTCCGCTGAAAACCGGGCGCCTCTGGACGCACATGACGGTCGGTGCGTCCGTGTCCGGGGATGACGAGGACGGGGATGACGAGGACCAGGTACGCGGCCAGGCACGCGCGGTGTCCGAGGCTCCTCGTACGATGGACGGCGTGAGCACCTCGCAGACCTCGCCGATCGCCTTCCTCAAGGGCCACGGGACCGAGAACGACTTCGTGATCGTCCCCGACCCGGACAACGTCATCGACCTGCCCGCCCCCACCGTCGCCACGCTCTGCGACCGTCGGGCCGGCATCGGCGGCGACGGGCTGCTGCATGTCGTACGGTCCGGTGCGCACCCCGAGGCGCGCGCCATGGCCGACAAGGCCGAGTGGTTCATGGACTATCGCAACGCCGACGGTTCGATCGCCGAGATGTGCGGCAACGGCGTACGGGTCTTCGCCCGCTACCTGGAGCGCGCGGGCCTCGTCGAGGCGGGCGACCTGGCGGTGGCGACCCGCGGCGGCGTCAAGAAGGTGCATATCGCCAAGACCGAGTCCGTCAGCGGTTCCGCCGTGGGTGACATCACGGTCTCCATGGGCCGCGCGCTGCTCCCCGGTGACGGCGTCACCGTCACCGTCGACGGCCGCAGCTGGCCCGCGCTGAATGTGAACATGGGCAACCCCCACGCGGTCGCCTTCGTCGACGACCTGGACCACGCCGGAGACCTGTACTCCGCGCCCCCCTTCAGCCCGGCGTCCGCCTATCCGGACGGGGTGAACGTCGAATTCGTCGCCGACCGGGGCGAGCGCCATGTCGCCATGCGCGTGCACGAGCGTGGCTCCGGCGAGACGCGCTCCTGCGGCACGGGCGCATGCGCCGTCGCCGTCGCGGCGGCCCGCAGGGACGGCGCCGACCCGGCGGTCACCGGTGTGCCTGTCACGTACACCGTGGACCTTCCCGGCGGGCGTCTGGTGATCACCGAGCGGCTCGACGGCGAGATCGAGATGACCGGTCCCGCGGTGATCGTCGCCGAGGGGCACATCGACCCCGCGCTCATCACTCCGGCCGGCCCCCGGTAGCGCTGCGTGGGCCACTGCGCGTGGAGCGGCGCGCACAGACCGAAACCGTGATCGTATAGAGCTTCGCTCGAATGGGTGATCCCTTTCACGCTGAGCGAGAGCGGGACTGCTCCACGTGGTGGGCTCGGTAGCATCAAGCACCGGCCCGGAGGGCACACCTGCCCTACCCACCGCCGGTCGAAGCTGCCGGAGGTGCCCATGAGTGCAGAGGCCACCAACCCTGGTGCCCACAGCCGCAGGCGCGGCCGTCCCAGGATCGACCTCCGCAGGCTGGGCCGCGCCGCGCTGCTGGGGCCCGCCGCCCGCGACCGGCTGCCCGACGCGATCGGCCATGTCGCCGATGCGCACCGCGCACACCACCCGGACGCGGACCTCGCCATCCTGCACAAGGCGTATGTTCTGGCTGAGTCTTCGCACCGCGGACAGTTCCGCAAGAGCGGCGAGCCGTACATCACGCACCCGCTCGCCGTCACGCTGATCCTCGCCGAACTGGGCGCGGAGACCACCACGTTGACCGCCTCCCTCCTCCACGACACCGTCGAGGACACGGAGGTGACGCTCGATCAGGTGCGGACCGAGTTCGGTGCCGAGGTCTGTTATCTGGTCGACGGCGTCACCAAGTTGGAGAAGGTCGACTACGGCGCGGCGGCCGAGCCCGAGACCTTCCGCAAGATGCTCGTCGCCACCGGCAACGACGTCCGCGTGATGTCGATCAAACTCGCCGACCGGCTGCACAACATGCGCACGCTCGGCGTGATGCGGCCCGAGAAGCAGGCACGCATCGCCAAGGTCACCCGTGACGTTCTGATCCCGCTCGCCGAACGGCTCGGCGTCCAGGCGCTCAAGACCGAGCTGGAAGATCTCGTCTTCGCGATCCTCCACCCGGAGGAGTACGAACGCACCCGGGCGCTGATCGCCGACAATTCCTCCGCCTCAGGCGCGCTCGACGCCATGGCGGAGAGCTTCAGATCGGTGCTGCGGGACGCCGGCATCGCCGCCGAAGTCCTCATAAGGCCACGGCACTTCGTCTCCGTACACCGCATCAGTCTCAAGCGGGGCGAGCTGCGGGGCACGGACCTCGGACGGCTGCTCGTGCTGGTCGGCGAGGACGCCGACTGCTATGGCGTCCTCGGCGAGCTGCACACCTGCTTCACGCCGGTGATCTCCGAGTTCAAGGACTTCATCGCCGCCCCCAAGTTCAACCTGTACCAGTCGCTGCACACCGCCGTCGCCGGCCCGGGGGGCGCGGTCGCCGAAGTGCTCATCCGTACGCATCAGATGCACAAGGTCGCCGAGGCCGGAGTGATCGCCCTCGGGAATCCGTATGTACCCGTCGAAGGGACCGAGCCTGCCGACGGCGAGCGCGCCGACCCCACCCGGCCCGGCTGGCTCTCCCGTCTCCTCGACTGGCAGCAGTCCACGCCCGACCCCGACACCTTCTGGACCTCCCTGCGCGCCGATCTGGCGCAGGACCGCGAGATCACCGTCTTCCGCGCCGACGGCGGCATGCTCGGCCTGCCGGCCGGCGCAAGCTGTGTGGACGCCGCCTACGCGCAGTACGGCGAGGAGGCGCACGCCTGTATCGGCGCACGCGTCAACGGCCGCCTGGCGACGCTGAGTACGGTGCTGAGCGACGGTGACACGGTGCATCTGCTGCTCGCCCAGGACGCCGCCTCCGGACCCTCGCCCGACTGGCTCGACCACGCCCGCACCCCCGGCGCGCGCATCGCCATCACCACCTGGCTCGCGGAGCATCCGGAGGGCGCGAAGGTGCAGGCGGCCGCCCCCCGCAGACCCGCGCCCGTCACCGCCGACCGGCCCGCCGCGGCGAACGCCGTCGTCGACCTGCCGGACGCGACGGTACGACTCGCGGGGTGCTGTACGCCGGTGCCGCCCGACGCAGTCACCGGGTTCGCCGTACGCGGCGGCACCGTGACGGTGCACCGCGAGAAGTGCCCCGCCGTGGCCCGGATGAAGTCCCTGGACCGGGAGCCCGTCCCGGTGCGCTGGGGCGACGCGGCCGAGTGCCGAGTGACCCTGGTCGCGGAGTCCTTCGGCCGCCCGCGGCTGCTCGCCGACCTCACCGAGGCCATCGCCACCGAGGGCGCGGCCATCGTCTCGGCGACCGTCGAACCGCCGAGTCAGCAGCGCGTACGGCACACGTACACCCTTCAACTCCCGGACGCAGCAGGTCTTCCCGCCCTGATGCGGGCCATGCGCGATGTGCCGGGGGTGTACGACGTGAGCCGCACTCAGCATCCGGCGGCCACTGCCTGACCCCGTTCGGGTGGGCGCGACGCGCGCCGTCACGGTCCCCGCCGGGTGCGCTGATAGCCGTAGCTCATGCTGCTCACATCTCGGCGCCTGCGTGCCGCCCTGCTGGCCACCTCCGCGGCCACCCTCGTCGCCGCCGCCCTGCCGCCACCCGTACCGCTCGGCATCGGCGATCCGCTCTTCCCGCACCTGGGCAATCCCGGCTACGACGTCACTGCGTACGACATCGCTCTCACCTACAGCGGCAGCAACACCAAGCCCCTGGACGCGGTCACCAAGATCGACGCCCAGACGACGGAGCGACTGGACCGCATCAACCTCGACTTCACCAACGGCACGGTCAGCTCGGTGGAGGTCAACGGCCGGCCCGCCGAGTTCTCGAAGGCCGGAGAGGACCTGGTGGTGGAGCCGGAGACGACCGTGGCGCGGAACACCCGCCTGCGGATCACGGTCCATCACACCAGCGACCCCAGCGGTTCCGCGGACGCCGGGGGCTGGGTGCGCACCGCCGACGGACTGGCGATGGCGAACCAGGCCGACGCCGCGCGCCGGGTCTTCCCCTCCAACGACCACCCCGCCGACAAGGCCTACTTCACCTTCCGGATCACCGCTCCCAAGGAGCTCACAGCGGTGGCCAACGGGCTGCCGACGGCCAGGACCGCGAACGGTGACACCACCACCTGGGCGTACCGGACCAAGCACCCCATGGCCACCGAGCTGGCGCAGGTCTCGATCGGCCGCTCCGCCGTCCTCGCCCGCACGGGGCCGGGCGGACTTCCGGTGCGCGACGTGATTCCCGCCGCCGACCGCAAGACGCTGGAGCCCTGGCTGAAGCGGACGCCGGCGCACCTGGAATGGATGGAGAAGCGCGTCGGCCGCTACCCCTTCGAGACGTACGGAGTGCTGATCGCCGACGCCACAACGGGATACGAGCTGGAGACCCAGACCCTCTCGCTGTTCGAGCGCTCGCTCTTCACCAACAGCGCGTTCCCCGAGTGGTACGTCGACTCGATCATGGTGCACGAGCTGGCCCACCAGTGGTTCGGCAACAGCGTCTCGCCCCGCACCTGGTCCGATCTGTGGCTGAACGAGGGACATGCCACCTGGTACGAGGCGATGTACGCCGAGGAGACATCGGGGCAGCCGGGACGGTCGCTGCAGGAGCGGATGCACGAGGCATACACGTACTCCGATCAGTGGCGGGCGGACGGCGGGCCGCCCGCGGCGCCCAAGCCACCGTCGCCGGGACAGAAGATCAGCCTCTTCCGGCCGGTGGTCTACGACGGCAGCGCGCTGGTTCTGTACGCCCTGCGGCAGACGATCGGGACAAGCGCGTTCGAGCAGCTGGAGCGCGCCTGGGTGCGGGAGTACCGGGACGGGACGGCGACGACCGCGGACTTCATCGCGCTCGCCACACGGATCTCGGGGCGTGATCTGTCGAAGTTCTTCCAGGAGTGGCTGTACGCGAAGCGGACGCCTGCGATGCCGGGGCACGCAGACTGGCGGAGCACCGCTGCGACGACGCCCCGGACCCGCTGAAATCGGGGTGACGGCCCCGGCACGTGCGTGCGACCATCAACGGGTCGGCGACGCGGCCGGGGCCGGAACCCCTCCGGGAATCATCCGGGCTCGTTACGCGTTGTGACTGGCGTACCGGACTTTCCCGTGCGGGATTTTCCTCCGGCACTTTTCATCACTCTTCCGATCGACGTAAGGATCCAATGACCTCCTCTTCATCCCCTTCCCAGGACGAGCAGAGCTTCGCGGAGACGCGCACCGAGAGCCTTCGGGCCGATGCCCTGATGGAAGAGGACGTCGCCTGGAGCCACGAGATCGACGGAGAGCGGGACGGCGATCAGTTCGACCGCTCCGAGCGTGCCGCGCTGCGGCGTGTGGCGGGCCTCTCCACTGAGCTCGAGGACGTCACCGAGGTCGAGTACCGGCAGCTGCGCCTGGAGCGTGTGGTGCTGGTCGGCGTATGGACCTCGGGGACGGTGCAGGACGCGGAGAACTCCCTCGCGGAGCTGGCGGCACTCGCCGAGACGGCGGGCGCGCTGGTGCTCGACGGCGTGATCCAGCGCCGTGACAAGCCCGACCCGGCCACGTACATCGGCTCGGGCAAGGCGCAGGAGCTGCGCGACATCGTGCTCGAGACCGGAGCCGACACCGTCGTCTGCGACGGTGAGCTGAGCCCCGGCCAGCTGATTCACCTCGAGGACGTCGTGAAGGTCAAGGTGGTCGACCGGACCGCCCTGATCCTCGACATCTTCGCCCAGCACGCCAAGTCCCGAGAGGGCAAGGCGCAGGTCGCGCTGGCGCAGATGCAGTACATGCTGCCCAGGCTGCGCGGCTGGGGTCAGTCGCTGTCCCGGCAGATGGGTGGCGGCGGCGGTGGCGGTATGGCCACCCGTGGTCCCGGTGAGACCAAGATCGAAACGGACCGGCGTCGGATCCGCGAGAAGATGGCGAAGATGCGCCGGGAGATCGCGGAGATGAAGACGGGCCGCGAGATCAAGCGCAAGGAGCGCCGGCGCAACAAGGTGCCTTCGGTCGCGATCGCCGGATACACCAACGCAGGGAAGTCGTCGCTGCTCAACCGCCTCACGGGCGCCGGCGTCCTGGTGGAGAACGCGCTGTTCGCCACCCTGGACCCGACCGTCCGCCGGGCCGAGACGCCGAGCGGCCGGACCTACACCCTGGCCGACACCGTCGGGTTCGTACGGCATCTGCCGCACCACCTCGTCGAGGCGTTCCGCTCCACCATGGAGGAGGTCGGGGACTCCGACCTGATCCTGCATGTGGTGGACGGGGCACACCCGGCGCCGGAGGAGCAGCTGGCCGCCGTGCGCGAAGTGATCCGCGATGTGGGCGCCACGGACGTGCCCGAAATCGTGGTGATCAACAAGGCGGACGCGGCCGATCCGCTGGTGCTGCAGCGGCTGCTGCGCATCGAGCGGCATGCGATCGCGGTGTCGGCGCGGAGCGGTGCGGGCATCGACGAGCTGCTCGCGCTCATCGATGTCGAGCTGCCACGGCCCAAGGTCGAGGTCGAGGTTCTCCTGCCGTACACGCAGGGTGGGCTGGTCTCGCGGGTGCACACCGAGGGCGAGGTCCTCTCCGAGGAACACACCACGGAGGGCACGCTGCTCAAGGCGCGGGTGCACGAGGAGCTGGCCGCGGCGCTGGCGCCGTATGTCCCGGTGACTCACTGACCTGTCCCAAGACCGAAGGCCCGCACCCCACATGGGGCGCGGGCCTTCGGTTTTGTGCGATCCCGTCGGCTACTTGTCGCCGTACTTCTCGCTCATCACGTTGTAGAGCTGCTCGGCTCCCGCACCCAGCTGAGGGCCGGCCAGCCAGCCATTGGTGACCGGGCCGATCGAGGTGTTGGAGACCAGTACGGTCTTCTTGCCCAGGACGCGGAACCAGCCGCCACCGGAGGAACCGCCGGTCATCGTGCAGCCGATGCGGTACATCGCAGGGGTGCCCGCGACCAGCGTGAGACGGCCGGGACGGTCGATGCACTTGTGCATGAGCAGGCCGTTGTACGGCGGAGCGGCCGGGTAGCCCCAGGCGCCCATCGCGTCGACGGAGGAGGCCGCCGGAGCGGAGAAGTCGACCGGCAGGGCGTTGCCCACCGTCTCCTCAAGGGACTTGGTGCCGTGCTCGGGCTTGACGTGCAGAACGGCATAGTCGTACGGAGCGCCGCCCGCGCCCGTCGGGCCGCCCGCGCTGATCCACTCGTTCGATGTCGAGGCCCAGTCCGCCCAGAACATGCCGTACGGTGCGATCTCCTCCGGCCGGGCGTTCGCCAGCTCGGCCTCCGACTTGCCCTTGTCGTTGTACGACGGCACGAAGGCGATGTTGCGGTACCAGCCGCCCTTCTTGCCTGCGTGCACGCAGTGGCCCGCGGTCCACACGAGGTTGGACTTACCGGGGTTGCGGGGGTCCTTCACGACGGTGCCGGAGCAGACCATCGTGCCTTCGGGGGAGTCGAAGAAGACCTTGCCGACAGGGGCCGCGTAGTCGTGGTACGGGAGCTTCTCGGCCTGGGCCTTGACGGGCCGGGGCTCCGGGTCGGTGCCGGAGTCGACCGGGGCGTCCTTCGTGGCAAGCGTCTTCGAGGGGTCCTTGGCCTCCTTCATCCGCTGGGGCTTCCACAGGCCCTCGATCACCGGATTGACGAAGTCCTTCGCTTCACGAAGCCACTTGTCCTGCTCCCAGTTCTGCCACTCGCCGTTCTTCCACTTGTCGAGGTCGACACCGTGCTCCTTGAGCTTGTCGGCCAGGTCCGCGGGAAGGGCGTCGCCGCCCGTGTCGGCGGCGGTGCTGGAAGAGGTGGGCTTGTCTGCGGCCTTGCCCTCGCCGGGGCCACAGCCGGTGGCCGTCAGCGCGAGGGCCGCGGCGATGCCGGTGGCAGCCAGCAGCGGACGTATGGATCGCATGGAAACGATTCCCCCTGAAGTGCAATGGATCTGTGCCATGAACGTGTCATGCGAAAGGGCGGCCTTCCGGGGCCGCCCATGACGCGGCACCACTCTAAGGCGGTGCGGAGCTGTGGCGTTGAGAGGGGCTCCCACCTGCACGGAGTCTCCACGAGGAGTCTCGGAGCGGGCCGTGTCCACGAGAAAGGGGAGGCGGGGGCATGCGGCCTGGCAGCCGCGGACCCCCGCCTCCCTCCGTGGGGCCTGTGCTCAGCGACCCGCGAACTTCTTGCTGACCGCGTTGTAGACGCCCTTGGCCTCGTCACCGAGGCGCGGACCGGCCAGCCAGCCGGCCGTGACCGGGCCGATGGAGGTGTTGGACACGAGGGCGGGCTTGCCGTCCTGGCCCTTGGCCACCCAGCCACCGCCTGAGGAACCGCCGGTCATGGTGCAGCCGATGCGGTACATCGTCGGCTCGTTGGCCTTGACGGACAGCCGGCCCGGCTTGTCGGAGCACTGGAACAGCTTCTCGCCGTCGAACGGCGGCGCCGCCGGGTATCCGGTGGCGGTGATGTTGTCGATCTTCGGCACGGCCGGGGCGTTGAACTCCACCGGAAGCGCCGAACCGACCGTCTCCTCGAGGGACTTGCCCGTGCTGCCCTTCTCCGGGGTCACATGGATCACCGCGAAGTCGTACGGCGCGCCCTGGCCGCCGGTCGCGGCGCCCTGCGAGATCCACTGCTCGGAGGTCTGGGCCCAGTCGCCCCACCACACGCCGTAGGGAGCGATCTGCTCCTTGGTCATCTTCGCCAGCTCGGAGGTGGACTTGGCGCTGTCGTTGTACGACGGCACGAAGGCGATGTTGCGGTACCAGCCGCCCTTCTTGCCTGCGTGCACACAGTGGCCCGCGGTCCACACGAGGTTGGACTTGCCGGGGTTGGCCGGGTCCTTCACGACGGTCGCGGAGCAGACCATCGAACCCTCGGGTCCGTCGAAGAGGACCTTGCCGGCCTCCGCCGCGTTGGAGTGGTACGGGGCCTTCACCGCCTGCGCGTTGACCGGCTCGGGCGTCGGGTCGGTGACTCCCTTGTCGCCCGAGATGTCGTTGTCGACGGGCTTCTCCGGCGGCTTCTCGGCCTCGCGCATCCGGTCCGGGTCCCACAGGCCCTCGATGATCGGATTGACGAAGTCCTGGGCTTCACGGAGCCACTTGTCCTTGTTCCAGTTCTTCCACTCGCCGTTCTTCCACTTGTCCAGGTCGATCCCGTGCTCCTTGAGCCGGTCCTTCAGATCGTCCGGAATCGTGATCTTGTCGTCGGCAGGCTGGCTCACGGGAGTGGTCGGCTTGTCGCCCGCGTTGTCCTCGCTCGGACCACAGGCGGTGGCAGCCAGCGCGAGCACGGCGGCGATGGAAGCCGCTGCCAGCGTCGGGCGAATGGGTCGCATCTCTTGATCCCCCTGGGACTTCAGTACTTCTGAACTGTTGGGCGGCCCCCAACTATGCCGGTGCCGATGGGGACGGCACTCACCAGGTCCGCGGTTCCGTCGCCAACGAGCGTCCGCCCCAAGGATCTTCCGATTGCCCGTGATCCCCAGCGTGCGGCGTCGTTGGTACGTACGGGATGCCCAAGGTGAGCGTTCAGCCCGGCCGGGTGGCGTACGAACGCTGTGCCGATGTGCAACGCAACCGTTACAGCGGGAGGACCAACAGCCGTGGCCGTGACCGAACCTGCTCCGGTGGCGCCGCCCGTCGCGCACGAGGGGATTCTGCGCCGTCAGTCGCTCCGCGAGTCCGCGGCCCGTACGTACGCACGCTCGCTGCCCATCGTTCCTGTCCGGGCCAGGGGGCTGACGATCGAGGGAGCGGACGGTCGGCGCTATCTCGACTGCCTTTCGGGTGCGGGAACCCTGGCGCTCGGTCACAACCATCCCGTGGTGCTCGAAGCGATCAGGAAGGTCATCGACTCGGGGGCGCCGCTGCACGTCCTGGACCTCGCCACACCGGTCAAGGACGCGTTCACCACTGAGCTGTTCGCCACGCTGCCGCGGCAGTTGGCCGACGACGCGCGCATCCAGTTCTGCGGGCCCGCCGGTACGGATGCGGTCGAGGCGGCTCTCAAACTCGTCCGCACGGCGACCGGCCGCAACGGCCTCCTCACCTTCACCGGCGCCTACCACGGCATGACGGCAGGCGCCCTCGACGCATCGGGCGGTGCCACCGATGTACGGGTGTCCCGGCTGCCCTTCCCGCAGAACTACCGCTGCCCCTTCGGCGTCGGTGGCGAACGTGGTGCCGAACTCGGGGCACGCTGGACCGAGAGCCTCCTCGACGACCCCAAGGGCGGGGTGCCCAGGCCGGCCGGAATGATCCTGGAACCGGTGCAGGGCGAGGGCGGGGTGATCCCGGCCCCGGACGCCTGGATGCGCAGAATGCGGGAGATCACCGCCGCCCGCTCCATCCCTCTGATCGCCGACGAGGTACAGACGGGCGTCGGGCGAACAGGCACCTTCTGGGCGGTCGAGCACAGTGGCGTCGTACCGGATGTGATGGTCCTGTCCAAGGCGATCGGTGGCTCCCTTCCACTTGCTGTGATCGTCTACCGGTCCGAACTCGACGCCTGGCAGCCCGGCGCCCACGCCGGCACCTTCCGCGGCAACCAGCTCGCCATGGCGGCGGGCGCAGCCACCCTCGCCTTCGTACGCGAGAACCGGCTCGCCGAGCGCGCCGCAACCCTTGGCGCCCGCATGCTGGGCCGCCTCCAGGGGCTGGCGGCGGCACACCCCTGCATCGGGGACGTACGCGGCAGGGGCCTCATGATCGGCGTCGAGCTCGTGGACCCCGACGCCGCACCGCCGGACGCCCTGGTCCCGCCCTCCGCACCCGCCCTTGCCGCCGCCGTCCAGCAGGAGTGCCTGACACGCGGGCTCATCGTCGAACTCGGCGGACGCCACTCCGGCGTCGTACGGCTGCTCCCTCCCCTCACCCTCACCGACGAGCAGGCCATGGCCGTCCTCGACCGCTTCGCCGACGCCCTGGCCGCCGCCGAGCGCTCACGGCAACGCCGCACCGACGGCGGACAGTCCTACTGACCCGGACGATCACAAGGAAGACCTCCGTGAATCCCACCCCCGCACCCGATGCGCCCGCACCCGATGCGCCCGAGGCCGATGGCCGTTCCACCGCCCCCGAACCAGGACGGGGCGACGGGCGCGGCCGCGTCACTGTTGAGGCGGCGGTGCCGCGCCAACAGACTTCCGGTCACGGCGAACAGCAGACCTCCACCACTGGCCCGTCCACCGGGGCCGGAGACATCGAGCTCCTCGACCACCCGGATCCGTACCGCGCCGCGGACGCGGCGGCCGTCGAGAATCTGCTCCGCTGCTGGGTGCGGGAGAACAACCTCGGCCAGCCCGACGGACACACCCTGCGCATCCCCCTGCACACCAGTGGCACGGCACTGCTCGTCCCCGTCCGGTACTGGTCGCCCAGCGGATGGCACCGCTTCGGCCTGCCGACACTGGAGGGAGCGCCGCCCGACGCGCCCGCCGCCGACGGCGTCACCGTCGCAGCCCTCCTCGGCCGCGAGGCGGGCCAGACCGAAGGAGCCGACCTGGTCGGCCGGGTCGCCGATTCCGTACGGCGCACCGCCGACTTCATCAGCGACCGCCGCGCGGACCCCGCTCCCGCCCCCGAGGCGGACCTCTTCCTCACCGCCGAGCAGTCCCTCCTGCTCGGCCACCCGCTGCACCCGACGCCCAAGAGCCGCGAAGGACTCTCCGAGGCGGAAGCCGAGCTCTACTCACCGGAGTTGCACGGCTCCTTCCCCTTGCACTGGATGGCCGTCGACAGATCAGTACTGGCCACCGAATCCGCCTGGACCGAACAGGGCCGCACTCTGCCGGCCGAGCAGCTCATCGCTCGCCTCTGCGGGGACCTCCAACTCCCCGACCACACCGTTGCGTTGCCGCTCCACCCCTGGCAGGCCGGCGAACTGCGACACCGACCCGGCGTCAGGGCCCTTCTCGATGCCGGTCTCCTGCACGACCTGGGGCCCTATGGAGACAGCTGGCATCCCACCTCCTCGGTCCGCACCGTGCACCGGCCCGGCGCCCCGGCCATGCTCAAGCTCTCCCTCGGCCTGCGCATTACCAACTCCCGTCGTGAGAACCTCCGCAAGGAACTTCACCGCGGCGTCGAAGTCCACCGCTTGCTCCGCGCCGGACTCGCCAAACAGTGGCAAGCCGCCCACCCCGGCTTCGACATCGTGCGCGATCCTGCCTGGCTCGCCGTCGACACAGCTGACGGCGAACCGCTGCCCGGGCTCGACGTCGTGCTGCGCCACAATCCGTTCGGGCTCGGCGACGACGCTGTCTGCATCGCGGGTCTGGCCGCGCCCCGCCCCTGGCCGGGCCGACCCGGGATGTACTCGCGCCTTGCCGACATCGTGGCCAGGCTTGCCGAGTGCACCGGCCGCCCCACCGGCGCCGTAGCCGCAGAGTGGTTCCTGCGCTACCTCGTCCACGTCGTACGCCCGGTGCTCTGGCTGGACGCCAAGGCGGGCATCGCCCTCGAAGCCCACCAGCAGAACACCCTGGTGATCCTCGACCCCGAAGGCTGGCCCGTCGGCGGCCGCTACCGCGACAACCAGGGCTACTACTTCCGTCAGTCCCACCGTGCCGCACTCGAGAGCAGGCTCCCCGGCATCGGCTCCAGGAGCGACACCTTTGTCTCCGACGAGGTCACCGACGAGCGCTTCGCCTACTACCTCGGCATCAACAATGTCTTCGGCCTGATCGGAGCCTTCGGCTCGCAGCGCCTCGCCGACGAACATGTACTCATCGCCGCATTCCGGCAGTTCCTCTCCGCGACCGCGGCCCTCGGCTCGCCGCTGCCCGCGCAGCTCCTCGACGCCCCCACGCTCCGCTGCAAGGCCAATCTGCTCACCCGGCTGCGCGGCCTCGACGAGCTCGTCGGCCCGGTCGACACCCAGTCCGTCTACGTCACCATCACCAACCCTCTTCGTTCTTGAGGCAACACAACCCGACCGACCTGCGAGAGGAGAGCGCCACCGTGCCTCCCACCGATGCGAGCACCGACACCGGAGCCGGTCCCCCACCCCAGCTCGCGGGGGGCGGTCCCGCACCGCAGCTCGCGGGGGGCGTCGAGGACACCTTGGACCTGCGGCTTCCAGAGGAGTTCCTCGCACTGTTCCGGGAGGACGAGGTGTCCGCCGGCCCCGAGCAGGCGGACACCGCGGCCGCCGGCGACCTGCTGGACGCCCCGGCCGAGTGGGGACCCGTAACCACCCCGCTCGGAGCCTTCCAGCTCGTCCCCGTGCGCATCGAACGTGACCTGGCACTGATGACCCGCTGGATGAACGACCCCGCCGTGGCTGCCTTCTGGGAAATGGCGGGACCCGACTCCGTCACCGCCGCCCATCTGCGCACCCAGCTCGACGGTGACGGCCGCAGCGTCCCCTGTCTCGGGGTGCTCGGTGGCATCCCCATGAGTTACTTCGAGCTCTACCGCGCCGATCTCGACCCACTGGCACGGCACTATCCCGCCCGTCCGCATGACACCGGCATCCACCTCCTCATCGGTGGCGTGGCAGACCGCGGCCGCGGTATCGGCTCGACCCTCCTCAGAGCCGTCACCGATCTCGTTCTCGACCATCGCCCTCGATGCGCACGCGTCATCGCTGAACCCGATCTGCGCAACACCCCTTCCGTCTCGGCCTTCTTGAGCGCCGGCTTCCGCTTCTCCGCCGAAGTCGACCTTCCTGACAAGCGAGCCGCGCTCATGGTCCGCGACCGCGCCCTTCGCAACCTGCTGTGAATGACCCGCTGCCCTCCTTACCCCGCTCGACCCGCATCGGTTCCACTCGAGGAGTCCCCGTGCCGAAGTTCCCTGCCACCCACGACTCCGAACAGCCGCACGTGGTCCCGTTCACGCCGCCGGGCCTGACCTCGCAGGCATGGGACCTGGCTGCCGGCCGCCTGCTGGCCAAGATGCTCGGCGAGTTCGCCTACGAAGAGATCATCAAGCCTGAAGAGGTCACGGAGCCGGTCCCGGCATCCCGCGTCGGCCGCTACACGCTCACGATCGACGACGGCAGCAGCCTCTCCTTTCGGGCCAGGCGCGGAGCGTACGGAGGCTGGCGCGTCGATCCTGACTCCATCGAGCACGACTCCCGGCGCTTCACCGATCCGCTCGCCTTCCTCTCCCGGGCCCATCGCCTGCTCGCTCTCGACGGCGCCACCCTCGGTCACCTCCTGCGCGAGCTGACCGTCACGCTTCTCTCCGACACCGGGCTCGATCACAGCGCGCTGACCGCAGGCGAGCTCGCCGACCTCGGCTACGCCGAAATCGAAGGCCACCAGACCGGCCACCCCTGGCTCGTGCTCAACAAGGGCCGTATCGGCTTCTCCGCCACCGACACCGCCCGCTGGTCGCCGGAGGCCCGCAGGCCGGCCCGGCTCCCCTGGCTCGCGGTCAGCCGCAGCCTCGCCGACTACCGTGGAGTCCCCGGGCTCGCCGGACCCGACGATCTGTACGCCCGTGAACTGGACGCCTCCGTACGCGAGTCCTTCGCCACCACGCTGCGCGGCAGGGGCCTCGACCCCGATTCGTACCTCTTTCTCCCCGTGCACCCCTGGCAGTGGGACGAGGTACTCTTGCCCCTCTTCGCCCCGGCCGTCGCGCGAGGAGACATCGTTCCGCTTGCCTCGGACGGTGACCTGCGGCTGCCGCAGCAGTCCATCCGCACCTTCGTGAACGTCGATCATGCAGACAGGCACACCCTCAAACTGCCGCTGTCCATCCTCAACACCCTGGTCTGGCGTGGCCTGCCGACCGAACGCACCCTCGCGGCCCCCGCAGTCACCGCCTGGGTGCACGGCCTGCGCGACACGGACCCTTTTCTTCGCGACGAATGCGGCGTGATCCTGCTCGGGGAGGTCGCGTCCGTCACCGTCGAGCACCCTCTCTACGACCACCTTCCCGAGGTGCCCTACCAGTACAAGGAGCTCCTCGGAGCGATCTGGCGCGAGCCGCTGGGGCCCCGCCTCGCCCCTGGCGAGCGGGCCCGCACCCTCGCCTCGCTGCTGCACACCGACCCCCACGGCCGGGCGTTCACCGCCGAACTCGTCGCCCGCTCCGGGCTCGCCCCGGCTGCCTGGCTCCGGCGGCTCTTCTCCGCGCTGCTCCCGCCGCTGCTGCACTTCCTCTACCGCTATGGCACCGTCTTCTCCCCGCACGGAGAGAACGCGATCGTCGTTTTCGACGACAACGATGTGCCGGTACGGCTGGCGATCAAGGACTTCGTCGATGATGTGAACGTCAGCGCCCAGCCGCTGCCCGAGCACGCTTCCATGCCCGACGAGGTGCGGCAGATCCTGCTCACCGAGGAGCCCGCCTTCCTCACGCAGTTCATCCACGCAGGGCTCTTCATCGGGGTCTTCCGCTATCTTGCGCCCCTCTGCGAGGAACAACTCGGCGTTCCGGAGAAGCAGTTCTTCTCGCTCGTACGGGCCGAGATCCTGCGCCACCAGGCCAGTTTCCCGGAGCTCAAGGAGCGTTTCGAGACGTTCGACCTGCTCACTCCGCGTATCGAGCGTCTCTGCCTGAACCGCAACCGGTTGCATCTCGACGGCTACCGGGATCGCCCTGACCGCCCCCACGCCGCCGTGCACGGCACGGTCCCCAATCCGCTGGGCACCGTCTGATGAACCCGTGGACGAACCGGGCGATGAACCGATGTGCGATCGCGTTGTCAGTGGTGCCCCGTAGGCTGGTCCGGCTATGACGAAGCCATCCCTCCCCGAGCTCCTTCACGCCGCCGTCACCGCCGTCGGCGGTGTGGAACGACCAGGCCAGGTCACCATGGCCGAGGCCGTCGCCGAGGCTGTCGACGACAATTCCCACCTGCTTGTCCAGGCCGGCACCGGCACCGGAAAGTCCCTCGGCTATCTGGTGCCCGCCCTGGCGCACGGGGAGCGTGTGGTCGTGGCCACGGCCACGCTGGCCCTGCAGCGGCAGCTCGTGGAGCGTGATCTTCCGCGTACGGTCGAGGCGTTGCACCCGCTGCTGCGCCGCCGCCCCGAGTTCGCCATGCTCAAGGGTCGTTCCAACTATCTCTGTCTGCACCGCCTGCATGAGGGGGTACCGCAGGAAGAGGAGGACGGGCTCTTCGACCAGTTCGAGGCTGCCGCGCCCACCAGCAAGCTCGGCCAGGATCTGCTGCGGATGCGTGACTGGTCCGACGAGACCGAGACCGGGGACCGGGACGATCTCACCCCGGGAGTCTCGGACCGGGCGTGGGCGCAGGTCTCCGTCTCCTCCCGGGAGTGCCTCGGCGCCTCGAAGTGCGCGTACGGCGCCGAGTGCTTCGCCGAGGCGGCCCGCGAGCGCGCCAAGCTCGCCGATGTCGTCGTCACCAATCACGCGCTGCTGGCCATCGACGCCATCGAGGGCGCTCCTGTGCTCCCGCAGCACGAGGTGCTGATCGTCGACGAGGCCCACGAGCTGGTCTCCCGGGTCACCGGCGTTGCCACCGGCGAGCTCACGCCGGGCCAGGTCAACCGTGCCGTGCGCCGCGCCGCCAAGCTGGTCAACGAGAAGGCGGCGGACGCTCTGCAGACCGCCGCCGAGACCTTCGAGCGGCTGATGGAGCTCGCGCTGCCCGGCCGACTCGAGGAGATCCCCGAGGACCTGGGGTACGCCTTGATGGCTCTGCGGGACGCTGCCCGCACGGTCATCTCGGCCCTCGGCAGCACCCGCGACAAGTCCGTCCAGGACGAGGACGCCGTACGCAAGCAGGCCCTCGCCTCGGTTGAGAACATCCACGACGTGGCCGAGCGCATCACGCAAGGCTCCGAGTACGACGTCGTCTGGTACGAGCGCCACGACCGTTTCGGCGCGTCCCTGAGGGTGGCCCCGCTCTCGGTCTCCGGTCTGCTGCGCGAGAAGCTTTTCGCCGAACGGTCCGTGGTACTGACCTCTGCGACGCTGAAACTCGGCGGCGACTTCAACGGGGTCGGGGCCTCGCTGGGCCTGGCTCCCGAGGGCACCGCAGGCGATGCCCTCGGCGGAGCCGCTGATGTCGTGAGTCCGCAGTGGAAGGGGCTCGACGTCGGCTCGCCGTTCGACTATCCGAAGCAGGGCATTCTCTATGTCGCCCGCCATCTGGCGACGCCGGGGCGGGAAGGTTCCCGTGGCGACATGATGGACGAACTTGCTGACCTGGTGGAGGCGGCCGGCGGTCGTACGCTCGGCCTCTTTTCCTCCATGCGGGCCGCCCAGGCTGCGGCGGAGGAGCTGCGCGGCAGGCTCGACAAGCCGATTCTGCTCCAGGGCGAGGAAACTCTGGGTGAGCTGATCAAGTCCTTCGCCGCCTCCCCCGAGACCTGCCTGTTCGGCACGCTCTCCCTGTGGCAGGGCGTCGATGTCCCGGGGCCCAGCAGCCAGCTGGTCGTCATGGACCGGATCCCGTTCCCGCGTCCCGACGATCCGCTGATGAGCGCCCGGCAGAAGGCCGTGGAGGAGGCCGGCGGCAATGGCTTCATGGCCGTTGCCGCCACGCACGCCGCGCTGTTGATGGCCCAGGGCGCGGGCCGTCTCGTACGCGCCACGGGCGACCGCGGCGTCGTCGCCGTACTCGACCCGCGGCTGGCCAACGCCCGCTACGGCAGCTATCTGCGCGCCTCGCTGCCGGACTTCTGGTACACCACGGACCGCAACCAGGTGCGTCGCTCGCTGGCCGCGATCGACGCCGCCGCCAAGGCCGACGGCAAGTAGTACGGCCGGGCGTCAAGCCGTGCGCAGGACAGGTCAAGCCGTACGGCAGGACAGCAGGCCGTACGGCTGGGCTCGCGGGCACAGCAGGGCCCCGGGACCGGCGCAGTGGGTCCCGGGGCCCGGTCAGAGCCGGCGGGTGCCTCACACCCGCCGAAGCACAGCCACCACCTTGCCGAGAATCGTCGCCTCGTCACCCGGAATGGGCTGATACGCCGCATTGTGCGGGAGGAGCCACACATGGCCGTTCTCCCGCTTGAAGCGCTTGACCGTGGCCTCACCCTCCAGCATCGCGGCCACGATGTCCCCGTTCTCCGCGACGGGCTGGCGGCGGACCGTCACCCAGTCCCCGTCGCAGATCGCGGCCTCGATCATCGAGTCGCCCACGACCTTGAGTACGAACAGCTCGCCGTCGCCGACAAGCTGGCGGGGGAGCGGGAACACATCCTCGACCGACTCCTCGGCGAGGATCGGGCCACCGGCGGCGATCCTGCCGACCAGCGGAACGTACGACGCGGCGGGCTTGCCGCTGGTGTCCGTCGGCTGGGTGCTGGGCTGGTCGGAGCCGCGTACCTCATACGCCCTGGGGCGGTGCGGGTCCCGGCGCAGGAAGCCCTTGCGCTCCAGCGCCATCAGCTGATGTGCGACGGAGGAGGTGCTGGACAGCCCGACAGCCTGGCCGATCTCACGCATCGACGGCGGGTATCCCCGACGCTGCACGGAGTCGCGGATCACCTCGATGACGCGCCGCTGCCGATCCGTGAGTCCGGAGCTGTCGGCCCGGATACCTGGAGGTCGGCCGGGCAGCGAACGCGTGGGCTTCTGCCCCTCGGAGGGCGTGGCTGCGTCATTCATGGCATGCACCGGCTCGAATCGGTTCTGGGAGCGGTCCTGGGCAGTGATGGCGGCACTGTCTGCGGTGGTGGTCACGTCGGCCCCTCTCGAATGGTCTCCCTAGCTGGACAACGGTAGTGGGTTTCGAAAGGTTGCGCCAAACACACGTTCGAGTGAAAAATCGCAGATTGCCTGACGCAGGCGCCTGCCTGGGTGTATGTGCGAACGATGAGACCGTAAGGCAATGCGGGCCAGTGCGGTAGCCTCCACCGGCGGGGTGCCGAGGGGTGGGGTGATTCCAGTCTTGCACCCGGCGGCCCGGAATCCAGGGAGCCGTGCTTTTCCCGTACTCTCCTGGCCGGTTCCTGGTCGCTCGTCGGCCTGTCTGCGGCCCCTGCGCGGCCCGCCTTCGGTCCGTCCGAGGCCGGTCCCGCGCCGCCTTGATGACACGGCGCCACCACTCGTACGCCTCCCGTAGGCGACCGTCGCCGCGCGACACGCGCTGAGCCGGAAAAACGCGACCCAACCCCAGATCTAGTGGTTGGATTGTGTCCGCCGCCCAGAAGTTGTGGTCCCCGGTCCGCCAAGACCGCGGCCATCGCCTATGCTTGGGGCTGCTTCGAAGGGCTTCGACAAGCCGGTCGAGGCTATTCAGTCGTGCTGTGAAGGAGGGTTGGGAGAGCCATGCACTGCCCCTTCTGCAGGCACCCCGACAGCCGTGTCGTCGACAGTCGCACCACCGACGACGGAACGTCGATCCGACGCCGTCGGCAGTGCCCCGACTGCTCCCGCCGCTTCACGACGGTGGAAACCGCCTCGCTGATGGTGATCAAGCGCAGCGGCGTGACCGAGCCCTTCAGCCGCACCAAGGTCATCTCCGGCGTGCGCAAGGCTTGCCAGGGGCGACCGGTCACCGAGGACGCCCTCGCCAAGCTCGGCCAGCGGGTCGAGGAGGCGGTTCGCGCCACCGGCAGCGCCGAGCTGACCACCCATGATGTGGGTCTGGCCATACTCGGCCCCCTGCAGGAACTCGACCTCGTCGCGTACCTGCGATTCGCGTCCGTGTACCGGGCTTTCGACTCGCTCGAAGACTTCGAGGCCGCCATCGCGGAACTCCGCGAAGAGCGGCCTCCCGCAGAGGAGCGCGGGACCGGCGAGACCCTTGAGGTCCCGGTGCCCGCCACCGCCGCCGACTGAGCACGACCGCGCCGATCCCCAGGGCCCGCCTCATCGGCCCGCCGATCGGCAGCAGGGCGGCAAGAAGACCTGTCACGGGCGCCGTGCGCGGCGCCCGCGGCATCAGACAAGACTGTGCCACGGGAAGATCTGGGCACTTCAGAGCGTTTTTGCCCGTATATGGGAGGCGGCATGACAGAGACGACGAGCGGCCCGGCACGAGGGTCCCGAGCCAAGGGATCCAAGGTGAGCAAGGGTCTGCGTATCGAGCGAATCCACACCACCCCCGGCGTGCATCCGTACGACGAGGTGGTCTGGGAGCGTCGTGACGTCGTCATGACCAACTGGCGCGACGGCTCGGTCAACTTCGAGCAGCGTGGCGTCGAGTTCCCCGACTTCTGGTCGGTGAACGCGGTCAACATCGTCACCAGCAAGTACTTCCGCGGGGCCGTCGGTACCCCGCAGCGCGAGACCGGTCTCAAGCAGCTGATCGACCGGATCGTGAAGACGTACCGGAAGGCCGGCGAGGACTACAACTACTTCGCCTCGCCCGCCGACGCCGAGATCTTCGAGCACGAGCTGGCGTACGCCCTCCTGCACCAGATCTTCAGCTTCAACTCGCCGGTGTGGTTCAACGTCGGCACGCCCCAGCCGCAGCAGGTCTCGGCCTGCTTCATCCTGGCGGTCGACGACTCCATGGAGTCGATCCTCGACTGGTACAAGGAAGAGGGGATGATCTTCAAGGGCGGCTCGGGCGCCGGTCTGAACCTCTCCCGGATCCGTTCCTCCAAGGAACTGCTCTCCTCCGGCGGCAACGCCTCCGGCCCCGTGTCCTTCATGCGCGGCGCCGACGCGTCCGCGGGGACGATCAAGTCGGGCGGTGCGACCCGGCGCGCGGCCAAGATGGTCATCCTCGACGTCGACCACCCCGACATCGAGGGCTTCATCGAGACCAAGGTGAAGGAAGAGGAGAAGATCCGCGCTCTGCGTGACGCGGGCTTCGACATGGACCTGGGCGGCGACGACATCACGTCCGTCCAGTACCAGAACGCCAACAACTCGGTCCGTGTGAACGACGAGTTCATGAAGGCCGTCGAAACCGGTGGCAGGTTCGGCCTGCGTGCCCGGATGACCGGCGACGTCATCGAGGAGGTCGAGGCCAAGACGCTCTTCCGCAAGATGGCCGAGGCCGCCTGGGCCTGCGCCGACCCCGGCATCCAGTACGACGACACCATCAACCACTGGCACACCTGCCCCGAGTCCGGCCGGATCAACGGCTCGAACCCGTGCAGCGAGTACATGCACCTGGACAACACCTCGTGCAACCTCGCCTCGCTGAACCTGATGAAGTTCCTCAAGGACGACGGCGAGGGCCACCAGTCCTTCGACGTCGAGCGCTTCGCCAAGGTCGTCGAGCTGGTCATCACCGCGATGGACATCTCGATCTGCTTCGCGGACTTCCCGACGCAGAAGATCGGTGAGAACACCCGGGCCTTCCGCCAGTTGGGCATCGGCTACGCCAACCTCGGCGCCCTGCTGATGGCCACGGGCCACGCGTACGACTCCCACGGCGGCCGCGCGCTCGCCGGTGCCATCACCTCACTGATGACGGGTACCTCGTACCGGCGCTCCGCCGAGCTCGCCGCGGTCGTCGGCCCGTACGACGGCTACGCCCGCAACGCCGCGCCGCACAAGCGCGTCATGAAGCAGCACGCCGACGCCAACGCCGAGGCCGTCCGCATGGACGACCTGGACACGCCGATCTGGGCCGCCGCCACCGAGGCCTGGCAGGACGTGATCCGCCTCGGCGAGAAGAACGGTTTCCGTAACTCCCAGGCATCCGTCATCGCCCCGACCGGCACCATCGGTCTCGCGATGTCCTGCGACACCACGGGCCTCGAGCCCGACCTCGCCCTGGTCAAGTTCAAGAAGCTGGTCGGCGGCGGCTCGATGCAGATCGTCAACGGCACGGTCCCGCAGGCGCTGCGCCGCCTCGGCTACCAGCAGGAGCAGATCGAGGCGATCGTCGCCCACATCGCCGAGAACGGCAATGTGATCGACGCTCCCGGTCTGCGGACCGAGCACTACGAGGTCTTCGACTGCGCCATGGGCGAGCGCTCCATCTCCGCGATGGGCCACGTCCGCATGATGGCGGCCATCCAGCCATGGATCTCCGGCGCCCTCTCCAAGACGGTCAACATGCCCGAGTCGGCGACCGTCGAAGAGGTCGAGGAGATCTACTTCGAGGCGTGGAAGATGGGCGTCAAGGCGCTCGCGATCTACCGCGACAACTGCAAGGTCGGCCAGCCCCTCTCCGCCAAGACCAAGGACAAGGAGAAGGCCGAGGTCACCGAGAAGGCCGAGGAGACGATCCGGGCCGCGGTCGAGAAGGTCGTCGAGTACCGCCCCGTCCGCAAGCGCCTCCCCAAGGGCCGTCCCGGCATCACCACCTCCTTCACGGTGGGCGGCGCCGAGGGCTACATGACCGCCAACTCCTACCCGGACGACGGTCTCGGCGAGGTCTTCCTGAAGATGTCGAAGCAGGGCTCGACCCTCGCGGGCATGATGGACGCCTTCTCGATCGCCGTCTCGGTGGGTCTGCAGTACGGCGTTCCGCTGGAGACGTACGTCTCCAAGTTCACCAACATGCGCTTCGAGCCGGCCGGTATGACGGACGACCCGGACGTGCGGATGGCGCAGTCGATCGTCGACTACATCTTCCGCCGCCTGGCGCTGGACTTCCTGCCCTTCGAGACGCGCTCGGCGCTCGGCATCCACTCGGCCGAGGAGCGTCAGCGTCACCTGGAGACCGGTTCGTACGAGCCGTCCGACGAGGACATGGACGTGGAGGGTCTGGCCCAGTCCGCCCCGCGTCACCAGGAGCCCCTGAAGGCCGTCGCCGCAGCTCCCCCGGTGGAGGTTCCGGCCCCGAAGCAGGCACACACCTCGGCGGAGCTCGTCGAGATGCAGCTGGGCATCAGCGCGGACGCGCCGCTGTGCTTCTCCTGCGGGACGAAGATGCAGCGGGCGGGCTCCTGCTACATCTGCGAGGGCTGCGGCTCGACCAGCGGCTGCAGCTGATCGCGAGCGGTGGTACGCAATAGCTGAGAGAAGGGGCGTCGGCATGGTGCCGGCGCCCCTCTCGTGCTCAGTAACTACTGATGCCGTCAGCCGCCGGTCAGCCGCCCATCAGGGCGACGAACTCCTGCGGCTCCGCGTCGAATCCGCGGACGGTGCGGTGGAACTCCCATTCGCCCGCCTCACTCCGTGTGAACTCGCCGACGACGGCGGCCGTGGATCCCGCGACGGCGGCGAAGTCACTGCTGCCCAGCTCGATGTGCCCCTCCAGAACGCGCACGAGGGCGTTCGCGACATCGGCGAACACTGTCCGACCGTCCCGCTGCTGGATGCACACGCCCACGAGGACGCGCCCGTACGCGGCCGCCAGCCGGTCGAACTCCAGCGTCATGACCTCGTCCGAGCCGAAGCCCTGACCCGTCTTGCTGTCCCTGACCAGAATGATGGTGCCGTCCGGCGACCGGCTGTCGAAATGCACGACGTACGCGGGCTCGCCGTGCGGGGCGTCCGCGCGGTACGTCGCGGCGACGATGTCGAGATCATGCGCGGGCTGACCGAGGGGGCTCGGATCCCACCTCAGGGTTACCTCGGCCTTCCGGACCCCCTTGTTGAAACTGCTCACCGGACTCCCCTTTCCCGTGATTCACCGAACTGCCAGGTGATCTGCATCGGTTGACCATGCTGTCACGTCCACGCCTCCGCATCAGGGCGTGCCGCGTCCCGGGCAGACAAAGGATTGGTGTGCAGCGCCGTCATGGCGATCATTGGGATGGCGGCACCGCTCGGGGCCGCCGGATTGTTCACGGGGGTGGAGATCATGATCTGGAGCAGCGAAGAGCTGGATCTGGACGCGTACTTGGCACGTATCGGGTACGCAGGGCCGGTCGCGGCGGACCTGGAGACGCTGCGGGAGCTTCAGCGGGCGCATGTCGCGGCGATTCCCTTCGAGAACCTGGAAGTGGCGCTCGGTCGCCATGTGCCGCTGGATCTGAAGAGCCTGCAGGCGAAGCTGGTCGGCCGGCGGCGCGGTGGCTACTGCTACGAGCAGAACTCCCTGTTCGCCGCCGTGCTGGAGCGTATCGGCTTCCAGGTGTCCGGGCGCGGGGCCCGGGTCCGCGCGAACGCAGCCAGGAGGCGACCTGTGACGCACGCCGTCCTGGTGGTCACGGTGGACGGCGAACCCTGGCTCGCCGATACGGGGTTCGGCGCTGGGGGAATCCTGGAGCCGGTGCGCTTGCGGGATGGCGTCGTGGTGCAGCAGGGAGGGTGGACCTACGGGATCACCATGGAGGACGAAGGGATTCACGTATTGCGGACTCTCGGTCCCGAAGGGTGGGCCGATGCGTATGCGTTCGCTCCCCAAACGCTCTATCCCGAAGATTTCACGGTCATGAACCACTACAGCTCGACACATCCGCAGTCGCGGTTCGTCGGTCAGGTGGTGGCGCAGAAGCCCGGCCCTCAGGTGCGTCATACCTTGCTGCGCGGCGAATTGAGTGTCTCGCACACGAACGGGACGCATGAGAGGCGCAGAGTGCCGCCGGGTGAGCTGATCTCCGTACTGGACGAGATCTTCGGCATCGGGCTGGATACCGAGGATGCCGCGCGGCTGCGTGCCCTGGGCGAGCTGAATGAAGTGTCCTGAACGCGCGGAGCGAGCGGAGCGGGCAGTCGCGTTGAGGTTCCGGCGGGGGAGTTGGTGCGGATCCTGGCTGCTGTGTTTCGGGATCGAACTGAATGTCGAGGAATCGCTCGACCGGGTAAGAGTGCACTCCGCAGGAGAGTGACCGGGGCCACGTTGCGCGCCGTACGATGGCGCGGTGCTGGTCAAGTGGATTCGCTGCACCGTGGTGGACCGTCGTGGGTTCGAGCGGGGACAGCGGAAGTGGGCGGGGCTGCTGGGTGAGCCGGGATTCCGGGGACAGGGCGGTGGGTGGAGCAGAGGGCGGCAGAATGTCGCGCATGTCTTCGGCTTCTGGGAGAGCCGGGCGTTCTACGACTCGTTCATGGCGCGTTCCCATGACCGGCTGGCGGCCGGGCAGTCGGGGACGTACAAGGACATACAGGTGAAGCTGTTCGACTACCGCTTTGACGTGAAGACGGGGTTCGAGCCGCGGTTCACCGACGCGGACGTGGTGCGGGTCGCGCACTGCCGGGTTCGCGAGGACCGGGTCGAGCACTACGCGCTGATGCAGGAGAAGGTGTGGAACCCGGCCATGGCGGGGTCGCCCGGGATGGTGCGCGGGTTGTTCGGGGAGGCGCCGGGGAGCGAGTTCCTGGTGATGTCGATGTGGCAGTCGGCGGCCGAGCACGGGAAGTACCGCAGGGAGCGGGTGGAGCGGCTGCTGCTGCGCGCGCAGACGGAGGCGGATGTCGTGGCGCTGGCCGGTGATGTGGTGGAGCTCGAGCCCTCGTGGACGGTCTGAGGCCGGGTGGTGGCCGCCCGCTCCGAGGACCGGCCACCACCCGCCTCACCGGCGGCCGCAGCGGACCGCGGACTCCGCCCGCCTCACCTGAGGTCCGTCGCTGGGGCGGCGGGCCCCCGCGTCCCGCGACCGCCCATCTGCTGCCCCGCCTCAGCTGCCGATAGGCAGGATGGACTCGGACCCGACTGCTCGGCGTCGTCCGGACCGATCTACTGTCAAGACATGGCACGACCGCGACGCATCGTCCTCGTCCGGCACGGCGAGTCGGAGGGAAATGCCGATGACACCGTGTACGAACGCGAGCCCGACCATGCGCTGCCGCTGACCCCGACCGGCTGGGCCCAGGCCGAGAAGACGGGCGCACGACTGCGTGAGCTGTTCGGGCGCGAGCGTGTCAGCGTCTATGTCTCGCCCTACCGCCGGACCCATGAGACCTTCCGTGCCTTCGCCCTCGACCCGGAGCTGGTACGGATCCGGGAGGAGCCCCGGCTGCGTGAGCAGGACTGGGGGAACTGGCAGGACAGGGACGACGTACGGCTGCAGAAGGCGTACCGGGACGCCTACGGACACTTCTTCTACCGCTTTGCGCAGGGTGAGTCGGGCGCGGATGTGTACGACCGGGTCGGGTCCTTTCTGGAGAGTCTGCACCGGAGCTTCGAGGCGCCGGACCATCCGCCGAACGTCCTGCTGGTCACGCACGGACTGACCATGCGCCTGTTCTGCATGCGCTGGTTCCACTGGTCGGTCGCGGAATTCGAGTCGCTGTCGAACCCGGACAACGCCGAGATGCGGATTCTGCAGCTCGGCGAGGACGGTCGCTACACGCTTGACCAGCCGTTCAAACGCTGGCGCACCCCTGAGCCGTACGGCGTCACCGGATAGAGTGGCAGGAAGATGACCGACGACTCCTCTCGCGAACGGCGCTTCGAACGCGCCCTGGACAGCCTGCGCGGACTGTCCGTGGGGGACGCCCTGGGCTCCCGGTTCTTCGTTCCCTCGAACTATCCGCTGGTGAAGCGGCGCGAGCTGCCCCCAGGAGCCTGGCAGTGGTCCGACGACACCGAGATGGCCTGCTCGGTGCTGGCCGTCCTCGCGGCCCACGACCGGGTGGACCAGGACGCGCTCGCCCGGTCCTTCGCCGAGCACTACGACTTCGATCGCGGCTACGGCCGCGCCGTCAGCCGGCTGCTCCGGCTGATCGGGGAGGGCGGCGACTGGCGCGAGCTGGCAGCCACGCTGTTCAAGGGGCAGGGCTCGTGGGGCAACGGCTCCGCGATGCGTGTCGCACCGCTCGGCGCCTGGTACGCGGGCGATCCGGAGCAGGCCACGCACCAGGCCGAGATCTCCTCGTACACCACGCATCAGCACCGTGAGGCCGTGGTCGGCGCCATGGCGGTGGCGGCGGCTGCCGCGCTCGTCGCGGATCCGGCCGGGCCGCCGGAGCCCGCGGACCTGCTCGACGGCGTCGTCGCACTGGTGCCGCGCAGCGCGGTGGGGGCAGGCCTGCGCCGGGCACGCGACATGCTCGACTACGGCGACGCCGTGACCGTCGCCGCCGTACTCGGCAGCGGTCGGCGATCCAGTGCACATGACACCGTGCCGTTCGCGCTGTGGTCGGCGGCCCGTTCGCTCGGCGACTTCGAGAGCGTCTTCTGGACGACCGCCCAGGCGGGCGGTGACGTGGACACCACCTGCGCCATCGCCTGCGGAGTCGTCGCCGCGGGCAAGTCGGGGCAGCCCCCGGTCGACTGGCTGGAGCAGACCGAAGCCCTGCCGGAGTGGCTGCCCGACCGGGCGCAGTGAGCCGTTGACGTCGTAGGGGTGGCCGGGTGGCGGTCCGGCCTCGGCGGCGCCCCCGGGGAGTCGGCCCGGCACCCCGCCGCTAGCCTGTCCGTCACGTACTGCGAGCTGATCATCAGGAGAGTACGCAGACGAGACACCGGTCGTACGTCCGCCCTCCAGGCATGCGCGGCGATCCGGTCGGGAGGGGGTCCCGTGTCAGACGTACGGTCCACAGAGCCGCCGGTTTCCGAGCCCGGTCAGAGCAAGGAGCCGGAAGATCTTCCGCCGAAGCGTGCACGGATACGCCCCGGCTCACCGGCCCCCGTGCCTGCCGCGACGCTCTGGTCTGCCGTGGCCACCGCTCTGTTCAGCGCACTTCTGCTGGGCGAAGGGCTGGGACTGAACCTGCTGGTCGTGGCGGTGCCTGCCGCCCTCGCTGCGCACTTCGCGGCCCGCGCGGCAGGCCGCCGGCTCCGCCCCTGGACCCTTGTATGGGCGGTTGCCGGGCTCGCGCTGCTCGTCGTGCCGGTACTGAGGGACGCGGGCTGGCCGACCTTTCTCGCGGTCGTCAGCGCGCTTGCTGCGGGATCTCTCGCGCTGCACGGCGGCCGTACCTGGCCGGGCGTACTTCTCGGTTCGCTCGGCCTGCTGGACTCGCTCGTGCCGGGCATGGCCTGGGGATGGTCGGGAATGCGCGAGCGGGCGGGCAGCTCGCAGGGCCGGTGGGGCCCCGTGGTGCGTACGGTGGCGGTGGCCGCTGTGCTGCTCATCGTCTTCGGCGCGCTCTTCGCGGGCGCCGACGCCGCCTTCGCCGATTTGCTCGACGGGCTGATCCCCGACGTCTCGGTGGCCGACGGCCCCTGGCGCTTCTTCCTCTTCGCTCTCGGTCTGGTGGGAGCGCTGGCTGCCGCGCACACCGCGGCGGCACCGATGCGCTGGGACCGCATCTCTGTGCGCCCCGGCCGACCCCGCGCCCGCTGGGAGTGGGCGTTGCCGCTCATCGTGCTCGACCTCCTCTTCGCAGTCTTCATCGCCGTCCAGCTCGCAGTGCTCTTCGGCGGATACGAGACGGTGCTGCGGGAGACCGGACTGACGTACTCGCAGTACGCACGCCAGGGCTTCTGGCAGCTGCTCCTGGCGACCCTGCTCACGCTGCTCGTGATCGCGCTCGCGCTGCGCTGGGCGCCGCGCGACGGTGCCCGCGACCGCACCCTGGTCCGAGCCGTCCTCGGAACCCTGTGCCTGCTCACGCTCGTCGTGGTGGCGTCGGCGCTGCGCCGGATGGATCTGTACGTCGACGCGTACGGGCTTACGAGGCTGCGGGTTTCGGTGGCGGCGATGGAGTGGTGGCTCGGTCTGGTGATCGTCCTGATCATCGCGGCCGGGTTCTTCGGCGCGAAGTGGCTGCCGCGCGCCGTCGCCGCGAGCGCTGCGGCCGCCGTCCTCGTATTCGGCCTGCTGTCCCCGGACGGGATGATCGCCGAGCGGAACGTACAGCGCTACCAGAACACCGGGAAAATCGACGTCAGTTACTTCGAGGGGCTGTCCGCCGACGCTGTTCCGGCCCTCGACAAGCTGCCGGAGCCGATGCGCTCCTGCGCGCTCGACGGTATCGCGAGGAACCTCGAGGACATCGACAAGCCCTGGTACGCAACCAGTTGGGGCGAGTGGCGGGCACGGAAGATCCTGGCGGAACGGAAAATCGACACCTATAGGTACGCGTGCGCCGAGAAAGACCGCCGGCAGTACGACGAAGACGCCGAATTCGATCAGGACGGCGAGATCGGGCCGTACGACTACAACAACTAGGGCGAACGACAACTGACGACTGAGAACAGAGATGAGGTGCGGGCCGTATCCCCGGTGTACGGCCCGCACCTTGACCTTGTACGGCGACCAGCTCCGTGCGGCTGCTCGCGGGCGGCCGGCTCAGGCTCAGGCGGCGGTTGTGCCCGCGCCCGCCGACCCGCTGAGCGCCTCCAGGTCGCTCTTGCGCACCTTGATGACGAACAGGGCGGTCAACACGGCGAGTCCGACCAGACCCACCCCCGCCCAGAACGCCGTCGCGATGCCTTCGGCGAGCACTTCGTGCCCCCACGGCGGCGGCAGCTCGTGCGTCTTCGCGAAGGCTGCCTTCTGGGCCGGCGTCGAATCTGCCAGGAACGACGGAAGTTGACGCTTCGCCTCATCGCGGCCGGCAGTGCTGAAGACCGTCATAAGAATCGACAGCCCCAGGGAACCACCCACCATCTGTGTGGCGTTGAGCAGACTGGAGGCCGCACCCGACTCGTGCTGCGCAACGCCCGAGACTGCTGTGAGCGTCGCCGTCACGAACACCAGACCCATGCCGAATCCGAAGAGCAGCATCGGCCCCAGTACCCCGCCCGGATACGAGCTGCCCGGGTCCAGTGCGGTCAGCCACGCCATGCCGCTCCCGGTGAGCACCGCACCCGCGGTAAGGAACGGCTTGGGCCCGAGCTTCGGCAGCAACTTCGAGGAAATACCGGCGGCGGTCACGATCATCACGGTGACCGGGAGGAATGCGAGACCGGAGGCGATGGGGCTGTAGTCCAGCACGTTCTGCACGAACAGCACGATGAAGAAGAACATGCCGAACATCGCCGCGGCGAGGCTCATCATGATCAGATATGTGCCTGAACGGTTGCGGTCGGCGAACATCCGCAGCGGAGTGATCGGTTCCCGCGCCCGCCGCTCGGTCAGTACGAACGCCGTGAGAAGTACGACCGCCGCCGCGAAGGCGCCAAGGGTGAGCTTGTCGGTCCAGCCGTCCTCGGACGCCCGGATGAAGCCATAGACCAGGGACGCCATGCCCACGGTCGAGGTGAGCGCGCCCGCGATGTCGAACCGGCCGGTGTGCCGCTCGGACTCATTGATGAACACCGGCGCGAGGACAGCGATCAGAATGCCGATCGGCAGATTGACGTAGAACACCCAGCGCCAGTTCAGCCACTCGGTGAGCATGCCACCGGCGAGCAGGCCGATGGCCGCGCCACTGGCCGAGACCGCCGCGAAGATGCCGAACGCGCGGTTGCGCTCGGGGCCTTCGCGGAAGGTCGTGGTGATGAGCGCGAGCGCCGTGGGTGAGGCTATGGCGCCGCCGACGCCCTGGAGCGCACGGGCGGCGAGCATCTGCCAGGGTTCCTGCGCGACGCCGCACAGCAGCGAGGCGAAGGTGAAGAGCAGCACACCGAAGATGAACACCCTGCGGCGGCCGAGGATGTCGCCCGCCCGGCCGCCGAGCAGCAACAGCCCGCCGAAGGTGAGGGTGTAGGCGTTGACCACCCAGGACAGCTGGGTCGTGGTGAACTCAAGTGCCCCTTGGATGTGCGGGAGGGCGATATTCACAATGGTCGTGTCGAGGACCACCATGAGCTGCAGAGCGGCGATGACGGCGAGGGCAACCCCGGGGCGTCCCTGTCTGCGGGCCGCCCCTGGCTTGCTTGGAGCTGTTAACTGAGAGGTTGTCACTATGGGTCCCCCACAAGTGCGTTAGTGAACGCATCCGTTCACTGTCTTGTCCACCGTAGAGAATCCCCGTCAGTGAACGCAAGCGTTCACTGAACCTCCAGTCCCCAACGGAGAGATGAACATGGCCAATTCGCGCTGGACTGCCGCCGCAGAGACGCCCCCGGTCTCGCTGCGCCGTCGAGGACCCGTGCTGGAACGCGCGATCCTTGAGGCCGCGCTGGAGCAGTTGAGTACGGTCGGCTGGAGCGGGCTCACCATGGAAGGTGTCGCCTCCGGGGCTCAGACGGGCAAGGCCGCCGTGTACCGGCGCTGGCCGTCGAAGGAAGACCTCGTCGCCGACGCTCTGCAGTCCGGACTGCCGACGCTGGACGAAGCCGCCGACCACGGAAGCATCCGACAGGACCTCTTCGAGCTCTGCCGGCGCGTGCGGGATGCGATGTACTCGAGGGCCGGCTTTGCCATGCGTTCGGTACTTCACGAATGCGACACCACCACCGCCGAGCGGTTCCATGGTGTGATCGTGCGCGGCGTCATCGAGCCGTCGAACCGGCTCTTCCGTGAGGTGGTGTGCCGTGGTGTCACCCGTGGCGACGTACGCGCCGACATCACATCCGAGCTGGTCCTCGATGTGATTCCGGGCCTGATGATGTACCGCTCGAAGGTGTGCGGGAGCGAATGGCCCGACGAGGACATCGCCGAGATGATCGACCAGGTGATGGTGCCGCTGCTCCGCCCGAGCAGCGGCTGACTGCCGGGTACGGTCACTGATCCGAATCCGGGTGTCGCCGGCGGGGTGGGGCGGCGTAACCTTGCTGGCGCCATGCCCTACGAACCACCCACCCACACAGTCGAGCGCTCGATCAGAGCCACCACCGGCGCCAAGATCGTCGCAGGTGTCGACGAGGTCGGACGCGGGGCGTGGGCCGGTCCGGTCACGGTGTGCGCGGCGATCACCGGACTGCGCAGGCCGCCCGCCGGTCTCACGGATTCCAAGCTGATCGCCCCGAAGCGGCGTGCGGAGCTGGCCGGGCTGCTGGAGTCGTGGGTCACGGCGCATGCCCTGGGGCATGCCTCGCCGGAGGAGATCGACGAGCTGGGCATGACAGCGGCGCTGCGGCTGGCCGCCGTCCGCGCGCTGGATGCGCTTCCGGTCCGTCCGGACGCGGTCATCCTCGACGGCAAGCACAACTATCTGGGATCCCCTTGGCAGGTCCGTACGGTCATCAAGGGGGACCAGTCGTGCGTGGCGGTCGCGGCCGCCTCGGTGATCGCCAAGGTGCGCAGGGACGCGATGATGGCCGGGTTGCAGGGGGAGTTCGCCGACTACGGCTTCGACGCCAACGTCGGCTATCCCTCTCCCGTGCACAAGGCGGCGCTGGCACTGCTGGGGCCGACGCCCCACCACCGGCTCTCGTGGGCCTATCTCGACGCGCTGCCCCAGTGGCGGCATCTCAAGAAGGTCCGCATCTCCGCAGAGGCGGCCGAACTCGAAAGCGGGGGCCAGCTCGGCTTCGAATTCTGAACCCGCCCCCCATCAGGGCCTCGCACCTATGTGCCCACCCGCCGATGCTCGTCGCACCGGCATTTGATAGACATCCACTCATGCCTCTCATCCCCGAGGAGCCTCAGATTCACGAGAGTGCCCAGGGTCCCCGCGCCACTCCGGCCGCAGGCCGCACCGCGCCGACCCCCCGTCCCGTACCCGGTCCGCGTACCGCGGCCTCACCGCGTCCCGGACATCCGGGCCCCGGTTCCGCCCGGCCCGCGCCGCCGCGTACGCATACCTCCGCCGGGCAGTCCCAGCCTTCCCGGCCGGAGAAGCCCGCAGGACCGCAGATCCAGCTGATCCCCGCCCCCGCGGACGGCGCGCTCGACGCCGCCGGCGAGGCGGTCGACCTGCTGCTCGACTCAGGCCGTGCCCCGGGCGAGGTCCTGGTGCTCACGACCGGTGAACAGCACCCCTGGGCGGCGCACGAGCTGTCCTTCGGCGAAGCCGCCTACTGGGCCCAGCACGACGCCCGGGACGACGTCTTCTACGCGGACGCCGCTGCGGCCGACCGGGCCTCGGCCCGTCCCGTGGTGGTTGTCGCGATCAACGGTGGCGCCGACGACGAGGCCGCCCGCGCACTGCCGGCGGCCCTGGCGAAGGCGACCGCGCTGCTGATCGTGTGCGGCGAACCCAAGCGGATCAACACCGTGCTCGGCACGGGCATCTGAGCCGTACGGGAAATACCGCCCGTCCGGCATTCGCGGACCGTTCGGTCCTTGGGAACCGCTCCGTCTTCGTGGACCCTTCGGTCCCCGCGGACCGTAGGGCCTGCGGACCACAGGGTCCTTGCGGATCACTCGGCCCTCGACCCGCTGTCCGGTCGTGATCCGGCTGCCCAGGCCCTGGGCAGCCGGAAGGTGGCACCGTCAGCGAGCCGCCGTGCGCCGAAGCGCCTCGGTCGCGCCGCTCGCGGTACGCAGCGGCAGCGGTTCACTGTCGGTCACGATGTCGCTGAGATCGCCGGGCGACGACAGGGAGTTGGGCCGACGGCCGCCCCTGCCCTCGCCCAGCACCTGCCAGCCACCCCGGGTCAGCGTGATGTACGCACCACAGCGCAGCCCGTGCAGGGTGCACGCGTCCCGCAGCCCCCACATCCACGCCCCGTCCTCCTCCGTCCAACGCTCGTCGCCCTCGCGGCAGTAGAGCAGCACGGCGGTGCGCACGGGAGTGCGGCGACGCAGATCGTGCGGAATGACCCGGCGAAGATGGGCCAGCAGCACGTTGCGGAACTCCCAGCCGTCCACGGGCGCGGAGCGCCGGGCGAACGAAGCACTGGCCGTGAGCCGTTCCTCGTGGTCGAGAACAGCGACGACGGCGGACGCCGGCGTCGGCCGGTGCCGGGTGTGCAGACCGCTGACCACCTCGCGGGGGTTGCGCAGCAGCGGGATCCCCGCCGCTGCCCACTCGGCGGGCTCGAGCATTCTGGCGAGGCGGCTGGCCGAGTTGGCTGCCGTGCTGAGCGATGTGGCTGCGGACGGGGCGAATCCGAAGGTCACGGTCCTCCCTTCGCATACGCGCCCACAGTGCGGGCAGGGTCGGGTGAGGGCGCACCGCGGCATGGCCCTTTCGGACCGCGAACGGGCCGCGCGGGGAGCGTTCCAATTCTTGCTGCCCCGTCGGCGTGCGGCAACGAGCAATTTGGCGGCACCGGCAGGAATCGGCGGGTATGACGCTCATATCCCTGCCCTATCTCTGCCCAGTTGCACCTCCGATGCCCCCTCAAGTCACGTCTGAACCGCAAGGACCAGCGGAAACACCCCCTTGGCGCCGGACCTGCGCAGCAATCGCGCCGCCACGGCCAAAGTCCAACCGCTGTCCGAAAGGTCATCCACGAGCAGTACGGGTCCGTCGGCCGCGACCAGCGCCTCGGCCAGCCGGGGCGGCACGGCGAATGCCTCGTGCAACCCCCGTACTCGCTGGGCGCTGTTGGTGCGCGAGATCCGTGCGTCCAGCGCCTCGGGCGCGTACTCGACGGTCCCCAGCAAGGGCATCCGGCCCACCTCGGCGATCCGGGCACCGAGGGATCCGACCAGCTGCGGCCTGCCGTGCGAGGCGACGGTGACCACACCGGCCGGCCGCGGCGGCGCGTCCGGGGCACCGGATGCCCATCCGCCAGGACCCTTCGCCCAGTCGGCAAGAACCGTCACCACAGCCTTCACCACATCGTCCGGAACCGGACCGTCCGAAGCCTGTGCCGCGAGCATCGGGCGGAGCCTGTTGCCCCAGCCGATATCGGAGAGCCTGCCCAGTGCCCGGCCCACGAAGGGCTGCTCCGCTTCCGGGATTCGGCCCTTGAGGCTGACGCCCACCGCCGCCAGCCCGGTCGGCCACATCTTGCGGGGCTCCACTTCCACCCCAGGCCTGCTCAGCTCCCCGCGCGCTGCGTCCAGTGCCGTGGCGGAGACCTTGTCGCTGAATCGGACACCCGAGCAGTTGTCACAGCGCCCGCACGGAGCCGCTTCCTCGTCGTCCAACTGCCGCCTCAGGAACTCCATCCGGCAGCTTGTCGAGCGCGCGTAGTCACGCATCGCCTGCTGCTCGGTCTCCCGCTGCCGCGCGACCCACGCATAGCGTTCGGAGTCGTACGACCAGGGCTCACCTGTGGTCGTCCAACCGCCCTTCACCCGGCGCACTGCGCCGTCCACGTCGAGCACCTTGAGCATGGTCTCCAGCCGGGTGCGGCGCAGCTCGACAAGCGGCTCGAGTGCCGGCAGCGAGAGCGGCCTGCCCGCCTGCCCCAGCACGTCGAGCGTGCGCCGCACCAGCTCCTCGGGCGGGAAGGCCACCGAGGCGAAGTACTGCCAGATCGCCTCGTCCTCCCGGCCCGGCAGCAGCAGTACCTCCGCGTGCTTCACGCCGCGCCCCGCACGGCCCACCTGCTGGTAGTACGCGATGGGGGACGAAGGCGAGCCCAGGTGCACGACGAATCCGAGATCGGGCTTGTCGAAGCCCATACCGAGCGCGGACGTGGCGACCAATGCCTTGACGCGGTTGGCCAGCAGATCCTCCTCGGCCTGCTGCCGGTCGGCGTTTTCCGTGCGGCCGGTGTACGAGGCCACCGTGTGCCCGCAGTGCCGCAGATACGCGGTGACCTCCTCGGCAGCCGCGACCGTGAGGGTGTAGATGATCCCGGAGCCGGGCAGCTCGCCGAGGTGATCGGCCAGCCAGGCCAGCCGGGTCGCGGCATCGGGAAGCTGGAGCACGCTCAGGCTGAGGCTCTCCCGGTCCAGCGCGCCGCGCAGCACGAGCGCGTCCGTGCCCGCCCCTGTGCCCAGCTGCTCGGCGACGTCCGCGGTGACGCGGGCATTGGCGGTCGCGGTGGTGGCGAGTACCGGCACTCCGGCCGGCAGCTCCGCCAGCATCGTGCGCAGCCGTCGGTAGTCGGGCCGGAAGTCATGGCCCCAGTCGGAGATGCAGTGCGCCTCGTCCACCACCAGAAGCCCGGTGGCGGCGGCCAGCTTGGGCAGCACCTGGTCGCGGAAGTCGGGGTTGTTGAGCCGCTCGGGGCTGACCAGCAGCACATCCACCTCGCCCGCGGCCACTTCGGCCTGGACCGTGTCCCACTCCTCCGTGTTGGAGGAGTTGATGGTCCGGGCCCGGATGCCGGCTCGCGCCGCCGCCTCCACCTGGTTGCGCATGAGCGCAAGCAGGGGAGAGACGATCACGGTCGGACCGCTGCCGCGCTCGCGCAGCAGCGACGTCGCGACGAAATACACCGCGGACTTGCCCCAGCCGGTCCGCTGCACGACCAGCGCCCGGCGCTTGTCGGCGACGAGTGCCTCGATCGCCCGCCACTGGTCCTCGCGCAGCCGGGCGGTGCCGGTGGTGTCCGAGACGAGGCGCGCGAGGACGGAGTCGGCCGAGGCCCTGAGCTCTGCGGGATCTGCTAGGTCTGCGTTGGTCATGACCCCATGCAACCCGATGACACCGACAAAGCGCGAACGAGGCCGCAAGCCTGTGGGTTGAGTCGGCACGGAGCGCGGTGCCGGTGTTGCCACCGGTCCGTTTCTCCGTGCCGCTCGCCGAACCCGCCGTGCGTGTCTCCACGCAACGG
>NZ_JBJDQK010000017.1:0-74942 GCF_044903445.1 Streptomyces sp. NPDC019890
CAGACTCCGGGAGGCCGCCCCCGCTCTCGCCGAACACGGCGGGCCACAGGGACTGGCCGCAGGTCTGGACGCACTGCTCGGTCGCTTCACACAGGACGCCGGGTGATCTGACCGGCGAGGGGGCCGCCCGTACCGGGGCGTACCGGTGCGGTGGGCCGGGATCGGGCGCAGACTCATCACGACAGGACAACGGGATTCCCAGAAGGAGCGCACCATGCTCACCACCCGTTTTGTCACGGGCACCCCGAACTGGATCGACCTCGGCACGCCCGACATCGAGGCAGCGAGCGCCTTTTACGGCGGCCTGTTCGGCTGGACCTTTCAGTCCGCGGGCCCCGAAGCCGGCGGCTACGGCATGTTCCAGCTGGACGGCAAGACGGTCGCAGGCGGCATGACGGTTGCTCCCGAACAGGGCGGGCCGGGCTGGACCCTCTACTTCCAGTCGCCCGACGCCGACGCCACGGCCAAGGCGGTCGTGCAGGGCGGCGGCTCGGTCGTCTTCGAACCGATGGACGTCTTCGAACTGGGCCGCATGGCGGTCTTCACCGACCCGGCGGGCGCGGCCTTCGCGACGTGGCAGCCGGGCCAGGTCAAGGGCCTGGACGTGGTGAACGACCCCCGCTCGCTGTGCTGGGCCGAGCTGTACACCTCCGATCCAGGCGCGGGTCTTCGCTTCTACAGCGGTGTCTTCGGCTGGGAGACATCGACGATGCCGTTCCCGGACGGGACGGGCTCGTACACGATGGTGAACCCGGCGGGCGCGGGCGCGGAGGCGATGTTCGGCGGCATCGTCCCGCTGGCCTCGGACCCGGTGGAGACGGAAGGGCCGTACTGGCTGCCGTACTTCGAGGTCGAGGGCTGCGACGCGTCGGTGGCGAAGGCCGGGGAACTGGGCGGCAAGGTCAGGATGCCCCCCGTCGACATGGAGGGCGTGGGCCGCTTCGCCAAACTGGCGGACCCGGCGGGCGGGCGCTTCGCGTTGATGCAGGGGGTGCAGGCGGAGGGCTGATGCGGTTCGGGGGTGCGGTCGGGGGTGCCGGTCGAGGTGGTGGGCGTGGGGACGTTGATGCTTCATTGACCCGGCGTTTATCGGCACGGGGAAATGTGTGCCGCATGCCGATCAACACCATCACCGACCAAGAACTCTCCTGGCAGGAGACCGCGCTGTGCGCCCAGGCGGGCCCGGAATTCTTCTTCCCGGCGCCGGGTTCGTCGACGCGGGAGGCAAAGCAGCTGTGCGGGGCGTGCGAGGGGCGGGTGGCATGCCTGGAGTATGCGCTGGACAACGACGAGAAATTTGGGGTGTGGGGCGGGCTGTCGGAGAAGGAGCGGTACCGGCTGAAGCGGGCGCAGGGCTGAAGCCCGGCGTCAGAACCAGTACCGCAGGTACCGCCCGTCCCTTGCCAGTCCTGCGCTCTCGGCCAGTGCGTCGGCCGGCGGCAGTGGCGGGCGTTGCCCGTCTCGCATCGGCGTGCGCACGGCCCGGACCGGGTAGTGGCCCCCGACCGGGGACGCGACCCCACCGCCCTCCGGGTCGCCGGCGAACCAGATGGTGTCCGGCTGCGCATTGAGTTTGTGCTCCAGATTGCAGCGGTACGGGGTGGTGTGCAGCAGGACTTCCCGGCCTGGGGCGACGGTTACGGCCATGGCGAAGTCCCGGCGCTGCCCGCGTCGTGGATAGCGGCACGGATACGCGCGCCACGGGTAGGTGCGGAGGATGCGCGCGGTTCGTGGCGTGTAGATCAGTGCCAGGGCAGCCATCAGCACGAGAACCGGTGCCGTCAACAGCATGGTGGCGAAGAGGGGGATGGCCCGGTCCGTGACGGACAGTTCCTCGCCGCCCAAGAGGAGCGCGATCGACGCGACCACAAAACCGGCGAGCCACAGTTGACGCCTGCGCACCAGCCTGCGGTAGGCCGCCACAGTCTGGGGATGGTCGAAAGCGGTCCTGGCCATCGGCGAAGATGGGGGCGGTGTCACTGGAGAACCTCCAGAACGCGGCTGTGACGCATCGGAGCCGAAGACTGAGGAGTTGGGTCGGTGAAGCTGATGGTCCGCCCGATGCCGAGCAGGATTTCCGTGTACTCGTCCGCCAGCTCGACCTCCGTCGTAGTGAGGTCGATGAGGACGATCCGCGAACCCGAGGGACGGACAATGCCCAAACGTGCCTGGAACACGCACGAACCGCTGGAGGGAATCTCCGCACTCTTCTCGCGAACGTGATCGGGCGGCTCAGGCAGGAGGCAGGTCACGAGCGCAGCAGGCATGTCGCACGGAAGATCCACGAGATCACGGCGCAGGACAGTCCCGAACGGGTGGGCGACGAGCTGAAGGCCGCATTGAGCTGCGGCCAACGCATGTGTGGCGGCGTCGGTGGGCACGTCTGACAGCGAGAGCACGGAGGTGCAGACGCCTTGGCCGACACCGGTATGGATGCCGAAGGCCAAGTGCATCATGCCCTGGTCGTACAGGTCGGCCAGCAGTTCCAGGAGCACGCGTGCCCGCGGTGACAGTTCTCCCCGCAATCTGGCGTCCTGGTGCAGGAATGCGAGGTCATCGCTCATTCGTGCCTCCAGTGCCTCCCATGCACCTGGTTCCAGGTCGATGAATCCCGGCGGTAGACGAAACCAGCAGGTCGACTGCGGCTCCATGATGGGGGCGTGTGCCATGTCAGTGCTCCTATCGGGCAAGTTGAGCCCACGTGCGGGCCGCAGAGACCCCGGCTCCCGGGGCGTCTGACACGGCGAGACGCGAACCGTCCACCGTCGTCGCGGTGTTCTTGACGGTGTCGTTCTCGTTGGCCGGAGTGAATCCCACAGCCGACGTGACCACGGCCGAACCTGCTACACCGGCCTGAATGGGAGTTTCACTCCGTGCCCCCGCCCGTCGGACTGCCCAGTCCAGAACTGGCGTCGGTGCCTCGTTCGCCTCGCGCATGGCTGCCACGGAATCGGTCCCGAAGGCGCGGGCTCCGCTGCTGAGTGTCGCCGAGGCGCCATGCTCGGCGGCGATACCTGTCCGGGTCGCCGTAGCCAAGCCCTTGGCGCCCTGCGCGACAGCACCCACGCCCGGCAGCGCTCCCAGGGCATCCCCCGAAAGTGTGACGGCACTGGACCAGAACTGACTGTCGAGCCTGCCCGTCGTGAGACCCGCTTTCAGGGCGGCGCCGTGCTTCGGATCAGCTGCGTGCGACACAAGTGCCGCGAGGCTGAGTCCGGCGGCGGCGAACAGTAGCGGCACGGCGACAGGGGCCGAGACAAAGATCGCGACGAGTCCGAGCGTGGCGGACAACAGGCTCAGGGAGTCGCCCAAGTTGTCGTCGATCCAATCGATCGCCTTACCCAGAGCACTCGGTTCCGGCGGAGCCAACCGCTCCGTCGCCTCATTCAGCGCCCTCGCCACCCGCCCCGCCCCCACCCTGTGCGTCTCCTCCAGCTCCCGCGCCAGCCTCCGCACCGACTCCAGCGCCTCCCGTGCCTTCGTCACCGCCTCGCCCGCCGCCCTCAGCTCCGCCTCCGGCAGGTCCTGCGCCGCGCGGACGTTCTCCTCGTGGGACTCCGCCCTCGTCAGCGCCGCCGCGTCCAGCTTCGCCCTGGTGTCGTACCGTCTCGCCGTCGCCTGGTAGCCCACCAGGTCGTCGTGCCACACCCGCAGTCTCGACGCCGCCTTCGACACCGACCTGTGCGCGTTCTTCAGGTGCCGCGGCAGATCCCCGTCCAGCGCCCCGCGAAACGCCTCCGCCGCCTCGCCGCGCCAGTACGTGCTCTCGCCCAGCAACTCGTCCACCAGACGGTGCGCCGTGCCCAGTGCCGTCGCCGATGTGCTGAGCTTCTTCTGGAGCGCGGCGATCGCCGACGGGCTCCCCGGCGCCGGGTCCCAGCCCAGATGCGGGTACTCAGGCACGCCCGTCCACCGCCTTGAAGGCCGATTCGATCGCCTTGCTGACCTGCGCGTAGCCCTCGTGGCTCAGCTTCACGCCGTCGTGCACCGCCTGGATCCGCGCGCCCAGCTGCTCCGCGCCCTGCGTCCAGCGCCGCTGGAAGCCGTCGCACGCCTCGTCCAGCTCCCGCGTGCCCACCTGGTCGGCCCGTACGTGCTCCAGCGCCTGTCTCGCCTCCGCGAGCGACGTCAGCGAACGGCCCAGCGCACGCGAGAAACGGCCCAACTGGTCGGTGTCCACCTGAAGATCACGATCCATGACGGACCACACTTGCAGATCATCGCCATACCTGGATAAACCGTGTCCCTCACACGGGTGAGCCCGGCGAGGCGGAAGCCACCGCCCCGCCCTCCTGCTCGGCGCGCGGGTTGGTGGTCGGCTGGCTAGCGTGAAGACGGACCATTCGTCGAGCAGGAGAGAGAGTCGTGGTCATGGCCGCACAACCTGAGGGCACACCGTGCTGGGCCGACGCGATGTTCAGCGATGTCGAGGGTGCCAAGAGCTTCTACGGTGACGTGCTGGGGTGGACCTTCGGCGAGGCGTCGTCGGAGTACGGCAACTACACACAGGCGTACTCGGACGGCAAGGCCGTGGCCGCCGTCGTGCCGCCGATGCCCGGGCAGGAAGGCCCGTCCGCCTGGTGTCTGTACCTTGCGTCCGAGGATGCCGCCGCCGCTGCCGGGAAGATCCGTGACAACGGGGGCGAGGTTCTGATGGAGCCGATGCAGGTCGGCGACTTCGGTTCGATGCTGCTCGCCCGCGACCCCGGCGGTGTCATCTTCGGCGTCTGGCAGGCCGGCACCCACGAAGGCTTCGAGAAGAAGAACGAGCCCGGCGCTTTCAGCTGGGCCGAGATCTTCACCCGGGAGCCGGAGAAGTCGGACGCCTTCTGGCCCGCTGTCTTCCCCTACGGCGTGCAGCGGATGGACGACGACGCGATCGACTACAAGCTCTTCGCCCTCGGCGGCGAGACGGTCCTGGGGCGGATGAAGATGGGGGAGGAGTTCCCGCCCGAGGTACCGCCGTACCTCAACGTCTACTTCGGAGTCGAGGACTGCGACGCGGCGGTGGCGAAGGCGACCGAACGCGGTGGAGTGCTGCGCTTCGGGCCGATGGACACCCCGTTCGGACGGTTCGCCGCGCTGAGCGACCCGCAGGGTGCGGCGTTTTCCGTCATTGACCTCAACACGACCCGGGGGGATGCGCCCAGGACGACCGACGTGTCCTGAGCCGTCGTACCGGACCGGCCCGGGCCGCTGGGGCCCGGGCCGCGCCATCTGCCGGGCGGCCCGTGCGTTCTGTGCCGGTCGATCATGCCGGGTGGGGCAATCACTGCGGTTCGCAGCTCGTCAGCAGGCACAATTCCCCGCATGGCCCACACTCCCCGCTACCGGGCGGACCTCCTCCTGGATGTGCTCGAGCCCCTCCCGTACCCCCTGCGCATGCGCGAACTCGCCGCGCGGACACGGGAGATGGAGCGCGCGGAGCTGCGCCCGCTGCTCGCCGAGCTCGACGGGCGGGGCCCCTATGAGCGCGGGCTCGCCGTCGTCGCGGCCGCCGTGGGCGGGGATGCCGAGTGGATCGGCGCGCGGCTCGCGGACCCGTACTCCTTCGTCCGGGGCCAGGCCCTGAGGGTCGCCGCGAGTCTCGGTGTGCCGGACGACGCCTTTGTCGCCGCCCTCGACGACGCCCCCACCGCCGTACGCAAGCAGCTGCTGCGCGCGATGGTCCGCGAACGCCGCTCCGTGCTCGCCGACCGGGTCGTCGACGGCATCCGGGAGACCTGGGGCGATGTGGAGGCGGCCCGCCTGCTGCCCGGCTGCGGGGCTGCGACCGTCGAACGGCTGCTGCCCGCCCTGTTCCACGCCGTACGCGGTTGGACCGGGCTCGCCGCCCGCCATCCCGGCACCCTCCTCGACGTGGCGGAGCGTGAGCTCTCCGCGCTGCCGGAGGCGCTGCGCGACGGCTGGTGGCAGCGGTACGCCAGTGCCGTCGCCGCGGTCACGGACGCCGAACCCCTGCGTGTCCTCGACCTGTTCGAGCGCTACGGCCCCGGGTCACTGTCCTTTCCGCTGCGCGCGAAGACCGGGGTACTGGCGAAGGCGGACCCGGCCCGTCTCGTACGGATGCTGCTCGCCCCCGAGGGGCACGCGATCCGCCGCAGCACCACACTGCGCCCCGCTGTCCTGCGACACCTCGCCCGGAACACCCCCGAGAGCCTGCTCGTCGATCTCGGCACGGCCATGGCCGCGAACCACGACGAGTTCGCCCGGCTGATCGCCGCCCACCCGCCGGGCCGCCGCGGCGCCTTCTACGAGGCCGTGCTCGCCGGTCGCGGGCGCGAGGCCCAGCCCGTGAACGCCGAGCTGCTCGACGTACTGCCGCGCAACTACGTCGCCGGCGAGGCGCGCCGGATGGCGTACCGGGCCAAGGAGTGTGGAGCGGGCTGGAGTTCGGTGCTGCTCGCCGAGTCCTATCTGCCTGTAGCGCAGGCGCGCGAGCAGTTGATCGCGGCCACGCACCGCGCGTCGGCGGAGGACCGCGCGGAGGCCTGGCCGCTGCTGATCCGCAACGCCGGCCGCTCCGGCGAACCCGACGCCGTCACCGCCGTACTGGGCGAGATGGCGCGGCTTCGCAACGAACAGGATCCGGTGCGCTCGGCCGCGATGCGCGCACTTGCCGACACCCGGCCGGTGCTCTTCACCGACGAGGCGGAGCCGCATCTCGACCGCGTGGCCACCGACGCCGTGGCGGCCCGCGACTCGTCCCCGGACACGCGTCAGGCGCTCAGCCGCCTCGCACTCTCCGTACTGCGCGAACATGCCGCCGCCGGCCGACGGCAGTTGGTGAACTGGGCGCTGCGCACTCTCGTACGCATATCGGGCAGCACCGGCGGCGCGGATCTCGGCCGACTGGACCGCACCCTGCGCCATGGCCAGGAGCACACGGTCTTCGAGGCGCTGCACCCCTGGATCGAGGCGGGCGCGGAGAAGGCCGACTTCTCTCTCGCCTTCGCGCTCACCCGCGCGGTCGGCCGGCGTGCGGCCGACCTGCCGGGGCTGCAGGACCTGCTCTGGCAGGCCGTTCGGTTCGGCAGCAACAGCACCGCGCAGACAGCCGTCGGGCTCTGGCTCGAACCGTCCGCCGAACGCGACCGGCGCGTTGAGCTCCTGCTCAACCACGAGGCGTCTGTTGCGGTACTCCCCGCTGTCGTACAGGTGTTGACCTCGCGCCGCACCGATCTGCTCGACCTGCTCCTGAGCGAGTCCCCACCGTACGGGCGTTTCCTCACCAAGGGCACCCACTGGACCGTGCCGGTGGGTGCCGACGTCCATCGCTGGACCGCCTGTCAACAGCTGTCCGCCGCACGCCAGTTGGAGCGTGCGGTGCGCGATGACTCGCTCCCCTTGCACGCGCGGGCGTCCGCCCTCGCGGCCGCGGCGCGTATCCCCGCCCTGGGCGGGGAGACCGTGCGGCGCTGGACGGGGTCGTCCGAGGTGGTGCTCTCGGAGGCGGCGCTCGCCGCACTGGCATGGACCGACCGGCCCGCCGATGCACTGCCCGAACTCCTCGGCCACGCGGGCGGCGACCGGGCACGCGTCGCCGTCCACGCGGCCACCCGCGCCTCCCGGTATGCGAAGCCGTCAGTGCTCGGCGCACTGCTGGGCGGCGTAATGGCACCGGGCGCCGCAAAGGTGACCAGCCGCAAGGAGGCCGTACGACTGGCTGCCACCCGGCTGCCGCTGCCCGAGGCGGCCGGGCTGCTGGCCGACGCGCACGCCATGAAGGACCAGCACCCCGATGTGCGGGCCGCGTGCGTGGCCTTCGCCGCGCCGCTGCTCCGCGACGAACGGACCTGGCAGCTGCTGAACGATGCGGCGTCAGGCGACACGGCGGCGCGCACCGCCGTGCTCAGGGTGCTGCCGATGGACCTCCCGGAGTCGGACAGGCCCCGCTACGCCCGTCTGGTGCGGGACGTGTGCGACACCGGGGACAGGGAGCTCGTCACCCTCGCGTACGCGGCGCTCGCGCGCTGGGTGCCCTGGTCGCCGGACGCCTCCGCGGTCCTGGCGGCCGCGATCACCGACCTGGCCGACCGGCAGTCCTGGTCCGCCGCGGCCGACGGACTGGCCTCCGCCGCGGCCTCCGGGCCGGAGGCGGGCCGTGCCGTGGAGCGGGCGCTCCAGGCGCTGGTCACGGCAGAAGAGCAGCTGGTCACTGCCGAAGAGCAGGGGACGGCCGACGCGGGCGTCGACCGGGACCGGCCCGCGCGCCGCCGGATCGAATACCTCGTGACGCGGCTCTCGCGGCAGACCGTGTCGCGGCCCCGCACGGTACGACCGGTGCTGACGGCTGCGGCCGAGCTGCTCGCGGGCCACGACGCCTTTGTGCCGCAGGCCGCGACACTGCTGGTGGAATCCCTCGACCTGGACGCGGCACCGGCGGCGCTGTATGCCGCCATCGCCCGGCTCGTCCGGCTGCATGAGAGCCGCCCCGCCCTCGTCGTACGCACCACGGACGTGCTGGACAAGAGGCTCGGCGGCACCGACCGGCCGGGCGATCCCGGGACGCTGCTCGCCGCCGCCCGGCGGCTCACCGAGGCCGGCGGCCGCACGGAAGGGCTCCTCGCGGTGACGCTCACCTCGGCCGGTGGCGGACGCACGTCCTGGACGGGGCCGTGGCGGGCCCAGCTGCGGACACTGCGCCGCCATGCGGACGCGGACGTGCGCGATGCGGCCCTGGGCAGGGTGACAGCGTACGAATAGCCGGTGCCGGGCGGGACGGCTCGGCAGTCGCCCCCGGGCGTGCTGGAGGGCTCAGTGAGTCGCCTGACGGGGGTGCCCCGAGGCTCGGCATGCCGCGGTGTGTCGCCGGACGGCGCGGGAGAGCGGCGGGGCGCTATGGGCGGTGGACGCCGCCCGGGCATGCGGCGGGGGGTACGAGCCGCTGGCCGGGGGGGGCGCCGGACGGTGCAGCCCGCCGCCCCCAGGCCTGCCGGACGGATCAGCCCGCCGCCCGCGCCGCCATCCGCGCCTTGCGGGCCGCGAGCTTCTCGTCGAACTTGGTCGCCTCGGAGTTCAGCCCGCCCATGTACAGCCCGAGCTCCTCCTGCGCCTTCAGGCCCTCCGGGCCGAGCCCGTCTATGTCCAGCACCTTCAGGAAGCGCAGCACGGGCTGCAGCACATCGTCGTGGTGGATCCGCATGTTGTAGATCTCGCCGATCGCCATCTGCGCGGCCGCGCGCTCGAAGCCCGGCATGCCGTGTCCCGGCATCCGGAAGTTGACGACGACGTCCCGCACGGCCTGCATCGTCAGATCCGGGGCGATCTCGAAGGCCGCGCCCAGCAGGTTCCGGTAGAAGACCATGTGCAGGTTCTCGTCGGTCGCGATCCGCGCCAGCATCCGGTCGCAGACGGGGTCGCCCGACTGATGGCCGGTGTTGCGGTGCGAGACGCGGGTGGCGAGCTCCTGGAAGGCGACGTACGCCACCGAGTGCAGCATCGAGTGGCGGTTGTCGGACTCGAAGCCCTCCGCCATGTGCGCCATCCGGAACTCCTCCAGCTTGTCCGGGTCGACCGCGCGCGAGGTGAGCAGATAGTCGCGCATCACGATGCCGTGCCGGCCCTCCTCCGCGGTCCAGCGGTGCACCCAGGTGCCCCAGGCGCCGTCGCGGCCGAAGAGCGAGGCGATCTCGTGGTGGTAGCTGGGGAGGTTGTCCTCGGTCAGCAGGTTCACCACCAGCGCGATCTTGCCGATGTCGGTGACCTTGGACTGCTCGGGCTCCCAGGCCAGGCCGTCCTCGAAGAGGCCGGGGAAGTTGCGGCCGTCGGTGAACGGGACGTACTCGTGCGGCATCCAGTCCTTGGCGACCTTGAGATGGCGGTTGAGTTCCTTCTCCACCACCTCCTCCAGCGCGAACAGCAGTCGGGCGTCAGTCCACGCTTCCGAACTGCCGAGGTGGGGAGAGGTGATCGTCACGGGTGCTCCAGGGGGACGGGAGAGTTACCTACGTATTCGTAGGTTACGAGACCGTAGGTTAAAGCCGCAGTAAGCCATGGGCCAAGCCCGGATGGCTGATGTCCGGTTACGTTCCGTTATGCGTACAGGTCGCGGAGGCGGACCGAGAGGCAGGTCACGCAGCCTTCGAGCTTCTCGAACTCGCTGATGTCCACCGGGACCGGTTCGTAGCCGAGGTCCGTGAACAGTTCGGCCGTCTTCGGCGCACTCGCCGCCATCAGCAGTTTTCCGCCGCCGAGCAGCACCACATGGGAGCCGGACTCCTCCGGCACCGGGAGATGGCGGGGGAAGACGGACGGGATGTCGACCAGCGGCGGGTAGCCGATGACGGTGGAGTCCGGCAGCGCGGTGACGGCCGACTTCAGATGCAGCACCTTCGTCACCGGCACGGCCACGACCCGGGCGCCCAGCGGCTCGAAGGCGGCGCGCAGCTGCTGGACGCCCGCGGCGTTCGTACGGCCGCCGCGGCCCACATAGATCGTGTCGCCGATCTTGAGGACGTCGCCGCCGTCGAGGGTGCCCGGCTCCCACACCCAGTTCACCGAGCAGCCGAGCCGGGCCAGGGTCTCCTCCACGGCCGCCGTCTCCGGCCTGCGGGACTCGGCCCCCGGCCGGGCGATCAGCGCGACATTGCGGAACACCACCACCGTGTCCTCGATGAACACACCGTCCGGGCAGTCGTCGGCCGGCTCCGCCTCGACGGTCTCCCAGCCGTGCTCGCGCAGCGTCGTCGCGTATGTCTCCCACTGCTCCAGGGCCAGCTCGGCGTCGACGGGGGAGCGCTCGATATGGGTGACAAGCCCCTCGGCAAGGCGCGGGCTGGGTCGGCGGATCAGGGCTTTCTTGCTCGGCACGAGGGGTTCTCCACGGGTGTCACGGGTCTGGTCGGCCCATCATGACCCGCCGCCCCGGGTCCCAGTCCAGCCCTCGGGCGCTGCGTACTTACTCCGCAGTACCCGCGGTGATCCTCACGCCATCGGCAGCTCGCCCTCCCGCACCTCGTCCGCCGTGATGTCACGCAGCTCCCCGTCCAGCAGCAGCCAGCGCGTGATGCCGATCGACTCCAGGAACGGCACATCGTGACTCGCCACGATCAGCGCTCCCTCGTACGACTCCAGGGCCTCGGTCAGCTTCCGCACGCTGGCCATGTCCAGATTGTTGGTCGGCTCGTCGAGCAACAGCAGCTGCGGCGCCGGTTCGGCGAGCAGCAGCGCCGCGAGCGCCGCCCGGAACCGCTCACCGCCCGACAGGGTCCCGGCCGGCTGATCGGCCCGCGCGCCCCGGAAGAGGAAGCGGGCGAGCCGCGCCCGGATCCGGTTGTTGGTGGCGTCGGGCGCGAACCGCGTCACGTTCTCGACGATGCTCAGCCCGTCGTCGAGCACATCGAGCCGCTGCGGCAGAAAGCGCAGCGGCACCTCGGCGACCGCCTCGCCCGCGACCGCTTCCAGCTCGCCGGTGATCGTCCGCAGCAGTGTCGTCTTGCCCGCGCCATTGCGTCCGACCAGCGCGATCCGCTCGGGACCGCGCACCTCGAACTCTCCCTTCACCTCGGCTCCGTAGCGCAGTCGCAGCTCGCTCAGCCGCAGTACGCCCCGGCCCGGATGGACCTTGGTGAACGGCAGCTCGACACGGATCTCGTCGTCGTCGCGGACCGCGTCCACGGCCTCGTCGAGGCGCTCCTTCGCCTCCGCGAGCTTTTCCGTATGCATGATGCGGTGCTTGCCGGCCGAGACCTGGGCGGTGCGTTTGCGCATCTTCATGACGGCGCGCGGCTCCCGCTTGGTGTCGTACATCTTCTGGCCGTAGCGCACACGCTTGGCCAACTTCAGGTGGGCATCGGCCAGTTCGCGTTTCTGCCGCTGTACGTCGGCCTCGGCGACGCGCACCAGCCGCTCGGCGGCCTCCTGCTCGACGGCGAGCGCCTCCTCGTACCCGGAGAAGTTGCCGCCGTACCACGTGACCTCGCCGTCCCGCAGATCGGCGATCTGGTCGACCAGTTCGAGCAGTTCACGGTCGTGGCTGACCACGACCAGCACTCCGGACCAGGCGGCGACCGCGTCGTACAGCCGCCGGCGCGCGTACAGATCCAGATTGTTCGTCGGCTCGTCCAGCAGCAGCACATCGGGCCGGGCCAGCAGCAGAGCTGCGAGCCGCAGCAGCACGCCCTCACCGCCCGACACCTCGCCGATGGTGCGGTCGAGCCCGATGTGGCCGAGCCCGAGCTGATCGAGGGCGGCGTGAGCGCGTTCCTCGACGTCCCAGTCGTCGCCGACCGCCGTGAAGTGCTGTTCGCCGGGGTCGCCCGCCTCGATGGCGTGCAGCGCGGCGCGGGTGGCCGCGATGCCGAGGACCTCGTCCACGCGCAGAGCGGTGTCGAGCACCAGGTTCTGCGGCAGAGCGCCGACCTCGCCCGCGATGCGGACCGCTCCGCCCGTCGGCGTCAGCTCGCCGGCGATCAGCTTCAACAGAGTTGACTTTCCACAGCCGTTGAGGCCGATCAGGCCGGTGCGGCCCGGGCCGACCGCCAGCTGGAAGTCGTCGAAGACGCCGGTGCCGTCCGGCCAGGCGAAGGAGAGTGAGGAGCAGGTGATGTGAGAAGGGGCAGTAGACATAAGGGTCTCCCGGTTGCGTGAAGGGGCAAGGGCAACAGGTGGAGACACCGCTGATGCGTACGACGGCCGCCGGGAGGCCAAGAAGGTCCCGGTCGGGGAGGACGGCTCGAAACGCCGAGGTCGCACGCGGCGCGCACAGCATGCTCAAAGAAGCTGTGACGCACGGTGTCTCATGACCTCAGACGAGCAACGTCCTACTCCAATCGACGACAACAGGACTGCTGTACACCGTACGAGCGGGCCCCGTCACCGTCAACGAATTATCGTGAGCGCTGTGCCCAATGGATCGCTCTCGCTCGCCGCGCGGCTCTATCTCCTGTCCTGGGACACCGAGCGCATGACGCTCGTCGGCGCCCCTCACCTCGCCCTTCTCGTACGGGCCGGGGCGCTCGCCGAGCTCGCGCAGCGCGGCATGCTCACGGACGACGGCGGGGTGGTGCGGCCCATCGGTGACAACCGCACCGGTGACCTGCCGCTCGACAAACTCCTTGAGCTGATCGAGGAGTCCAGGCCCCGCGGGTGGCGGCGCTGGCTGACGTTCCACTCCGCGTACACCCTCGACGCCGTCCGCACTCAGCTCACCGCGGCGGGCTATCTGCGCAAGCGGCGCAGGCGGGTACTCGGCCTCTTCCCGTCCGCGCACTACGAACTCGACCGCGTCGATGTCGTGAAGTCGATGCGCGAGGACGTACGGACGGTGCTCGTCGGTCCGGCGGCGGTGGCCGAGATCTCGGACCAGGACGCGGCCCTTGTCGCGCTCGCGGCCGCGGCGGAACTGCGCACGCTCGCCGACAGCAGGGAGCGGGGGCGCCACAAGGCCCGCATCGAGGCACTGACGGAACGCAGCGGCATGGCCGCGCCCGCTCTGAAGAAGATCGTCCAGGAGGTGCGGGCCGTGATGGCCGTCGCGGTGACGTCGGCGCCCGCCACCGGGGCCATGGGCGGCAGTTGACGCCGCGCCCGACGGCACGGAGATGCCGGATCCTGCCGGTGGCGGCGGTCCGGCGTAGGTCCGGCCGCCGGCCGGGGGGTGGGTCAGCAGGCGTCGCGCAGCAGCTCGGCCAGATTGTGGTCGAGATCCAGGTAGAGGTGCTCACGGCCGCTGGGGACCATGCCCTGGACCCGCTTGAGGAAGCGGCGCAGCTCGCTGGTGCGGACATGCACCATCGCGACGCCCTCCGGGGCATGGAACTCCACCACCGTACGGTCGAAGCCGAACGGCCTGACGCGCACGTCGCCGACGCCGGCCGGAGCGTCGATGCCCGCCGCGAGCAGCTCACGCGAGAACGCCCACGACACCTCGTTGCCCTCCAGCGTCGCCGGGGGCGGGAAGGCCATGCGTACGGCGAAGGGATCCTCGCGGTCGTACCGCAGTGTCGCCGCGACGGACTCCATCTGGGGCGCCGCGGCGACCAGCCGGGCCTGCACGGCGTGCTCGATGACGGTGGACAAGGCCTGCTCCTTCGTGCGCGGCTCGCTAACGCCTCCCTTACACCGGGAGAGACGTCGGTTTTACTCAATCCGTGCATCGGGTGAGCGAGTGACCTGCGTCACCGCCCGGCGCACCCTGGACGGGATATGGCCCGTGGGCTAGCTTCCAGCGCCATGACGTCCAAGGGGAAGACGAGACGAACGGTGTCGGTGGGACTGTGCGCGGCGGCGGTGGCCGCGGTGCTGGCCGCACCGGCGCAGGCAGCCCAGCACAAGACGAGCGGCAACGCGGCAGGCAGGGACGCGGCGGGGGACGCGGCCGGTGGGGACGTGGCCGGCTCGAAGGGGCCGAGCTGGAGCCTCAAGAACACGGGCGCAGACGTACGGTTCCGGGGCCTCGCGGCCGTCAGCCGCAAGATCGCCTGGGTCGCGGGCTCCAAGGGCACGGTGCTGCGCACGGCGGACGGCGGCCGCAGCTGGCGGAATGTCTCCCCGTCCGGAGCGGGAGACCTGGAGTTCCGTGACGTCGAGGCGTTCGACAGCCGGCGCGCGGTGGTGCTGGCCATCGGGGAGGGCGAGGCGTCCCGGGTCTTCCGCACCGACGACGGCGGAGCGAGCTGGACCGAGTCCTTCCGCAACACCGACCCGAAAGCCTTCTACGACTGCATCACCTTCTTCGACAGCCGCCACGGCCTCGCGATGAGCGACCCGGTGGACGGCGCGTACCGCATCCTGTCGACCGGCGACGGTGGCACGTCGTGGAAGGTGCTGCCGAGCGCCGGGATGCCCGCGGCGCTGCCGGGCGAGGCGGCCTTCGCCGCCGGCGGCCAGTGCCTGGTCAGCTCCGGGCCGAAGGACGTCTGGCTGGCCACCGGCGGAGGCGCCACGGCACGGGTGCTGCACTCCGCCGACCGGGGTCTGAACTGGACCGTCGCCGATTCGACCATTCCGGCAGGGGATCCGGCACGCGGGGTCTTCGCGCTCGCCTTCCGTGACCGTGCCCACGGCATCGCCGTCGGCGGCGACTACCGCGGCGACCAGGTGTCCCCGCTGGCCGGAGCGGTCAGCTCGGACGGCGGTCGCAGCTGGCAGCAGTCGAAGACGCCGCCGCCCGCCTACCGTTCCGGCGTGGCCTGGCTGCCGCACAGCAGGTCCGGCGCGCTGGCCGTGGGCCCGACCGGAACCGATCTGACGCTGGACGGCGGCCGCAGCTGGCGCACCGTCGACACCGGTTCGTTCGACACGGTCGACTGCACGCCCGACTTCGGGTGCTGGGCCTCGGGCGAGAAGGGCCGCGTCGCGCGGCTGGAGTTCTGAGCCGCTTCTCGCGATCGTTCTACGAGGGCAACTGCTGGCGGTACCGAGCCAGTTCGGGCGCGGTCTTGGTCGCGATGAACTCGGTGATCCGGTACTCGCACACGCCGCCGACCGTGAAGGGGTCGGCCGCCGCGATCTTCTCGATCGTCGCGCGGTCGTCCCCGACGGCCAGGATCACTCCGCCGTCGCGCGGGTTCTTGCGCCCCGAGGCGATGAACACACCCTCCTGGTACAGGGCGTCCAGCCAGGCCACATGCGCATCGAGCAGCTCGTCGACGCGCTCGACGGGCGCGGTGTAGGTCAATTCCAGTACGAACATGATCGCCAGGCTACGCCAGCAAGGGTCGTAGGCCCTGTCCGGCCGATCTTGCCGGGCTCGCGTGCCCTGGCACGCACATCTGCTGCGTTGTCGTCAGTCGCCGACGCTCCGCGTGGGCTCCTTCCTCCGCCTTGCATCTGCACGCACCAGACCCCGCTCACTGATCCGGCCTGATCGACCGGACAGGACCTAGGCTGGGCGGCACCATGAAGATCATCGATACGCCCGCGGACTGGCCCGCCGACGAGGCCGCGGCCCTTGCTGTCCAGGACGAACTGCGCACCCGCGTCATCCTCGACGAGCCGGGGCCGCCGCCCGCCACCGGTCTGGTGACCGGCGTCGATGTGGCGTACGACGACGAGCACGACATCGTCGCCGCGGCGGCCGTCGTGCTGGACGCCGCGACGCTCACCGTCGTCGAGGAGGCCACCGCGGTCGGCCGGGTCGCGTTTCCCTATGTACCGGGGCTGCTGGCCTTCCGGGAGATCCCGACCGTGCTCGCCGCCCTGGAATCCCTCGCCACGGACCCCGGTCTCGTGGTCTGCGACGGCTACGGCCGGGCGCACCCGCGACGCTTCGGGCTCGCCGGCCATCTCGGCGTGCTGACGGGATTGCCGGTGATCGGCGTCGCCAAGAACCCCTTCGTCTTCAGTTACGGCGAACTCGGCCCGCGCCGCGGGGACTTCGCCGCGCTGCGTGCCGACGACGGCGAGGAGCTGGGCCGGGCGGTGCGCACCCAGGACGGCGTCAAACCGGTCTTCGTCTCGGTCGGCCATCGCACCACCCTCGACAACGCCTGCGCGCACACGCTCCATCTCGCCTCCCGCTACCGGCTCCCCGAGAGCACCCGCCTCGCCGACCGGCTGTGCCGACGCGCACTCGTGGCGGCCCGTACCTAGGTACCCGAGCCGGGGGAACTGAGTATCTGAGCGGATGTCAGGAACCGGCCGTGATCGGCATGCTCCTGCGCATGACGACTCACACGACGAACAGCGCCGCCGAATCCACCACCCGCCCCGTTGAGCGCACCGTGACGATCGTGCTCATTCTGTCCGCACTGGCGGGCTTCGCCTGGGTGGGTTCCATGGTCTTCTCCGCGCTGCGGGGCTGATTCCCCTCGGCACCTTCAGCGCGCGGCCGCCACCCGGAAACGGATCCCGGCCGCCTGAAGCCGCGCCAGCAGCGCATCCCCCATCGCCACCGCCGTAGTGACCTGGCCCGAGGTGTCGGGCAGTTGGTCGAAGGCCAGGGACAGCGCCGACTCCGCGAGCATCTTCGCCGTCTCGTCGTAGCCCGGATCGCCGCCCGACACCTCCGTGAACACCGTGCGGCCACCGCCCTCGCCCACAAAACGGACCGAGAACCAGCTCTTCGCCCGGCGCCGCTCGTCCGGACCCTCGCCCGGCTTGATCCGGTCCGACAACCAGCGCCGGGCGGCAGGCAGTTGGGCCAGACCGAAGAGCGCACCCATCGCCGCCACACCGCCCGCCGCCATCGGCAGCGTCTCCACGGCCGCATAGTGCCGGTAGCGGAAGTCCGGACCGTACCGGGGCAGCGCACGCGCCGAGCGCGCCACGATCTGCGGGTCGACCGTCGGCAGCGGCAGCGCCCAGGTCCCGGTCTCGCGGCTGAACCGCGGCCCGCCGAGCGGAGCCCGCGCCCGCCGTCCCACCAGCCGCGGCTCGTGCAGCCGCCGCTCGTGCGCCGCTTTCAGCATCTGCCGGCCGCGGCCCATCGCGGTGAGCGCAGAGGCGAACGTCCCGCCGGAGAAGGTCGCGTTGGAGCGTACGAACCCGTCGACCCGCAGCGGCACGTCCTTGGGCAGCTGCTGGACGGTGAAGTACGCACCCAGGTCGTGCGGGACGGAGTCGAAGCCGCAGGCGTGGACGAGCCGAGCCCGGGTCTCCCGCGCCCGCGCGTCATGCCGTACGTACATCAGATCCACGAACTCGGGCTCACCGGTCAGGTCCAGATAGTCGGTGCCGGCTTCCGCGCACGCGGCGACCAGCGGCTCGCCGTACCAGACGTAGGGCCCGACCGTGGTGGCCACCACACGGGCGGACTCGGCGAGTCGGCGCAGCGACTCGGGGTCGTCCGCGTCCGCCTCGATCAGCGGGAGCTCTGCGCAGTCGGGATGCCCGGCGGCAAGGTGCTCGCGCAGTCGTTCCAGCTTCTGGCGGCTGCGCCCCGCGACGGCCCAGCGGCATCCCTCGGGGGCGTGCGCCGCGAGGTACTCCGCGGTGAGCGCGCCGACGAATCCGGTCGCTCCGAAGAGCACGATGTCGTACGGGCGCTGTGCGCGATCCGTCCCGTTCTGCCTGTTCAATGGCTCCTCCGCCGTTGCCCCGAGGTCATGTCGGTGGCTGAGGCTAGCGTGCCCGGCGCGGGCGGGGCGCGCGAGGGCGATCTGAGCCCGCCACGCCTGAGGTGGTGGCCGGAAAGAGGCCATTTCACCGGGAATCAGGCGCTAAGCTGCGCCCAGTTCTAAGCGCTTGCTCGGCCGGGACCCTTGTGCCGGGTGGAACGTGTTCTTACCATCACTGGTGTTACATCAGTTGTGTCACAGTGCGGCGCTGGGGGCTTGATGGCAGCGATGGGTAATGGCCCGCTGGCCGGGGTGCGCGTGGTCGAACTGGCGGGCATCGGGCCCGGTCCGTTCGCCGCGATGCTCCTGGCCGACCTCGGCGCCGATGTCGTACGGGTCGACCGGCCCGGCGGCGCGGGTCTGGCGATCGACCCGGCGTACGACCTCACCAACCGCAACAAACGCTCCGTGCTCATCGACCTCAAGGCGGACGACGGCCCCGGCCAGGTGCTCGACCTGGCCGAGCGGGCCGACGTACTGATCGAGGGCTACCGGCCCGGCGTCGCCGAACGGCTCGGTGTCGGACCGCAGGAGTGCCATGCGCGCAATCCGCGTCTGGTGTACGGACGGATGACCGGCTGGGGACAGGACGGGCCGCTCGCCCAGTGCGCCGGGCACGACATCGCGTACATCGCCGTCACCGGCACGCTCGGCATGATCGGCAAGCCCGACGAGCCGCCCGCTGTCCCGGCCAATCTCGTCGGCGACTACGCGGGCGGCTCGCTCTATCTCGTCATCGGAGTGCTCGCGGCCTTGCAGCACGCCCGTACCGAGGGCGGCTCCGGTCAGGTCGTGGACGCGGCCATCGTCGACGGTGCCGCCCATCTCGCCACCATGATCCACGGGATGATGGCGGCCGGCGGCTGGCAGGACCGGCGCGGGGCGAACCTGCTCGACGGCGGCTGCCCGTTCTACGGCAACTACGAGACCGCGGACGGCCGGTACATGGCGGTCGGGGCGCTTGAGCAGCAGTTCTACAACGAGTTCATCGAGCTGCTCGGCATCAACGACGAGGCCCCGGCCCGTAAGGACTTCGCGCGCTGGGGTGAGCTGCGGGCCGCCGTCGCCGCCCGCTTCAGGACCAGGACGCGCGAGGAGTGGACAGCCGTCTTCGAGGGCTCGGACGCCTGTGTCGCGCCGGTGCTCTCGCTGCGGGAAGCCCCCAAGCACCCGCATCTCGCGGCCCGCGGAACCTTCGTCGACCACGGCGGACTCACCCAGCCCGCGCCCGCGCCCCGCTTCTCCGCCACGCCCGGGTCCGTGTACCGAAGCCCCGCCCAGCCGGGTGCCGACACCGACGACGTGGCGCGCGACTGGGACGTGCCCGGGCTCACCAAGGAGGACCGTTGAAGCGCCAGATCTTCGATGCGGAGCACGACGCGTTCCGGGAGACCGTCCGCACCTTCCTCGCCAAGGAGGTCCTTCCGCACTACGAACAGTGGGAGAAGGACGGCATCGTCTCGCGGGACGCCTGGCTGGCCGCGGGCAAGCAGGGGCTGCTCGGACTCGCCGTGCCCGAGGAGTACGGAGGCGGCGGGAACGCCGACTTCCGCTACAGCGCCGTCCTGGCCGAGGAGTTCACCCGGGCGGGCGTGGCCGGACTCGCGCTCGGGCTGCACAACGACATCATCGGTCCGTATCTGACCTCGCTGGCCACCGACGAGCAGAAGCGGCGCTGGCTGCCGGGATTCTGCAGCGGCGAGATCATCACCGCCATCGCGATGACCGAGCCGGGCGCGGGCTCCGACCTCCAGGGCATAAGGACGAGCGCCGAGGACCGGGGCGATCACTGGCTGCTGAACGGCTCCAAGACCTTCATCTCCAACGGAATCCTCGCCGACCTCGTGATCGTCGTCGCCAAGACCACCCCCGAGGGCGGGGCGAAGGGACTTTCCCTGCTGGTCGTCGAGCGCGGCATGGAGGGCTTCGAGCGCGGCCGCAATCTCGACAAGATCGGCCAGAAGTCCCAGGACACGGCCGAACTGTTCTTCAACGACGTACGCGTCCCGAAGGAGAATCTGCTCGGCGAACTGGGCGGCGGCTTCATCCACCTGATGACCAATCTCGCGCAGGAGCGCATGGGCATCGCGGTCGCCGGTATCGCCGCCGCCGAGTATCTGCTGGAGATCACCACGTCGTACGTCAAGGAGCGCGAGGCATTCGGACGGCCGCTCGCGAGGCTTCAGCACATTCGCTTCGAGATCGCCGAAATGGCCACCGAATGCGCCGTCACCCGTGCGTTCCTCGACCGCTGCATCGTGGATCACTCGAACGGCGAACTCGATGCCGTACACGCGTCGATGGCCAAATGGTGGGCCACCGAACTGCAAAAGCGGGTCGCCGACCGCTGTCTGCAATTGCACGGCGGCTATGGCTATATGACCGAATACCGCGTCGCCAGGGCTTTCACCGACGGCCGGATCCAGACCATCTACGGCGGTACGACCGAGATCATGAAGGAGATCATCGGTCGTTCTCTGCTCGGCTAACCCTCATCGAAAGGCTCGTGACCAGTGAGCACCGAAGCGTATGTGTACGAGGCGATCCGCACCCCGCGCGGTCGCGGCAAGGCGAACGGCGCCCTGCACGGCACCAAGCCGATCGACCTCGTCGTCGGTCTGATCCACGAACTCCGCAGCCGCTTCCCCGGTCTCGACCCGGCGGCGATCGACGACATCGTGCTCGGCGTCGTCGGCCCGGTCGGCGACCAGGGCTCCGACATCGCCCGGATCTCCGCCATCGCCGCCGGGCTCCCGGACACCGTCGCAGGCGTACAGGAGAACCGCTTCTGTGCCTCCGGGCTCGAGGCGGTCAACATGGCCGCGATGAAGGTCCGTTCGGGCTGGGAGGACCTGGTGCTCGCCGGCGGCGTCGAGTCCATGTCACGCGTGCCGATGGCCTCCGACGGCGGCGCCTGGTTCGCCGACCCGATGACCAACTTCGCGACCGGATTCGTCCCGCAGGGCATCGGCGCCGACCTCATCGCCACCATCGAGGGCTTCTCCCGTCGTGACGTCGACGAGTACGCCGCGCTCTCCCAGGAGCGGGCGGCCGCGGCCTGGAAGGACGGCCGTTTCGAGCGGTCCGTCGTCCCGGTGCGCGACCGCAACGGCCTGGTCGTCCTCGACCACGACGAGCACCTGCGCCCCGGCACCACCGCGGACTCCCTCGCCGCGCTCAAGCCCTCCTTCGCGGGCATCGGCGACATGGGCGGCTTCGACGCCGTGGCGCTCCAGAAGTACCACTGGGTGGAGAAGATCGACCACGTCCACCACGCGGGCAACTCCTCGGGCATCGTCGACGGAGCGGCGCTCGTCGCGATCGGTACGAAGGAGGTCGGCGAGCGGTACGGCCTCACCCCGCGCGCCCGGATCGTCTCGGCCGCGGTCTCCGGCTCCGAGCCGACCATCATGCTCACCGGCCCCGCGCCCGCCACGCGCAAGGCGCTCGCCAAGGCCGGTCTGACGATCGACGACATCGACCTGGTGGAGATCAACGAGGCGTTCGCCGGAGTCGTGCTGCGCTTCGCCCGCGACCTCGACCTCCCGCTGGAGAAGATCAACGTCAACGGCGGCGCGATCGCCCTGGGCCACCCGCTCGGCGCGACGGGCGCGATGATCCTCGGCACCGTCGTCGACGAACTGGAGCGCCAGGACAAGCGGTACGGCCTCGTCACGCTCTGCGTCGGCGGAGGCATGGGCATCGCCACGATCGTCGAGCGCGTGTAGCGCCGCGCGCACACCCCCGGGGCACGCACATCCGAGGTGCGCGAGCCCGTCGGCCGAAGCGGCGCAGCCGCGCGGACGCGCGTGCACGACCGTCGGCGCCCGACAGGTCCGTCCGCGCGCTGACCACACTCCAGGAGACTTCGCACATGACCGAGAGCACCACCATCCGCTGGGAACAGGACGACACCGGCGTCGTCACCCTCGTACTCGACGACCCCAACCAGTCCGCCAACACGATGAACCAGGCCTTCAAGGACTCCATCGCGGCGATCGCCGAGCGCGCGGAGGCCGAGCAGGACTCCATCCGCGGCATCATCTTCATCTCCGCCAAGAAGACCTTCTTCGCGGGCGGCGACCTCAAGGACATGATCAAGGTCGGTCCCGAGAACGCCCAGCAGGTCTTCGACACCGGCATGGACATCAAGCGCGCGCTGCGCACCATCGAGACCCTGGGCAAGCCCGTCGTCGCGGCGATCAACGGCGCGGCACTGGGCGGCGGTTACGAGATCGCCCTCGCCTGTCACCACCGCATCGCCCTCGACGCGCCGGGCTCCAGGATCGGCCTGCCCGAGGTCACCCTCGGACTGCTGCCGGCGGGCGGCGGCGTCACCCGCACCGTACGGCTGATGGGCATCGCGGACGCGCTGCTGAAGGTGCTTCTGCAGGGTACGCAGTACGCGCCGCAGCGCGCCCTGGAGAACGGTCTGGTCCATGAAGTGGCCGCCACCACCGACGAGATGCTCGCCAAGGCGCGCGCCTTCATCGACGCCCACCCCGAGTCCCAGCAGCCCTGGGACGTCAAGGGCTACAAGATCCCTGGCGGCACGCCGTCCAACCCGCGCTTCGCCGCCAACCTCCCCGCCTTCCCGGCGAATCTGAAGAAGCAGACCGCGGGCGCCCCCTATCCCGCCCCGCGCAATATCCTCGCGGCGGCCGTCGAGGGCTCCCAGGTGGACTTCGAGACGGCGCAGACCATCGAGGCCCGGTACTTCACCGAGCTGGTCACCGGCCAGATCGCCAAGAACATGATCCAGGCGTTCTTCTTCGATCTGCAGGCCGTCAACTCCGGCGCCAACCGGCCGGGGGGCATCGAGCAGCGCGAGGTCCGCAAGGTCGCCGTCCTGGGCGCCGGGATGATGGGCGCGGGCATCGCGTACTCCTGTGCCCGGGCCGGCATCGAGGTCGTGCTCAAGGACGTGTCCCAGGAGGCCGCCGACAAGGGCAAGGCGTACTCCGAGAAGCTGCTCGACAAGGCGCTGAGCCGGGGGCGTACCACCGAGGCAAAGCGCGACGCACTGCTGGCGCGCATCACGCCGACCGCCGACCCCGCCGATCTCGCCGGCTGCGACGCGGTGATCGAGGCGGTCTTCGAGGACACCGCGCTCAAGCACAAGGTGTTCGAGGAGATCCAGGACATCGTCGAGCCGGACGCGCTGCTCTGCTCCAACACCTCGACGCTGCCCATCACGGTGCTTGCCGAAGGCGTGTCGCGGCCGGACGACTTCATCGGGCTGCACTTCTTCTCGCCCGTCGACAAGATGCCGCTGGTCGAGATCATCAAGGGCGAGCGCACCGGCGACGAGGCGCTGGCCCGCGCCTTCGACCTGGTCCGCCGGATCAACAAGACCCCGATCGTCGTCAATGACTCGCGTGGCTTCTTCACCTCGCGTGTCATCGGCCAGTTCATCAACGAGGGCGTGGCGATGGTCGGCGAGGGCGTCGACCCCGTGTCGGTCGAGCAGGCCGCCGCGCAGGCCGGCTACCCGGCCAAGGTGCTCTCGCTGATGGACGAGCTGACGCTCACCCTGCCGCGGAAGATCCGCAATGAGTCGAGGCGCGCGGTCGAGGAGGCGGGCGGCAGCTGGGCCGGGCACCCGGCTGACGCGGTGATCGACCGGATGGTCGACGAGTTCGGACGCACCGGACGCAGCGGCGGGGCGGGCTTCTACGAGTACGGCGACGACGGCAGGCGGACCGGGCTGTGGCCGGGGCTGCGCGAGCATTTCGCCAAGCAGGACGTGGATGTCCCGTTCACCGACATGGTGGAGCGGATGCTCTTCTCCGAGGCGCTGGACTCGGTCCGCTGCCTGGAGGAGAACGTGCTGACGTCGGTCGCCGACGCCAACATCGGCTCCATCATGGGCATCGGCTTCCCGGCCTGGACGGGCGGCGTGCTCCAGTACATCAACGGCTACGAGGGCGGTCTTTCCGGCTTCGTGGCACGCGCGCGGGAGCTCGCCGAGCGGTACGGCGAGCGCTTTGAGCCGCCGGCGCTGCTGGTGGAGAAGGCGGAGCGCGGCGAGGTCTTCGCGGACGCGTGACGGTGCGACCGCGGGCCGCGCTCGGCTTCGAGGCCTCAGCCCTTCAGGCTCTGGCTCTCCTGGCCGAACGCGGCCCGCAGCTCTTCCTTGAGTGAGCGCTGGAAGGCCGTCACCAGCGCCTGCACCACCATCGGCTGCATATGGGCGGACAGCGACTTCATCGCCGCCACCTGCTCCGGGTCCGACTCCCGCTCGCGGTACGGATTCCAGACCTCGTCCCGGAACAGCCGGGTGAGCTCGTGGGCCGCCGAGCGGGTGTGCTCCAGCAGGACGGTGCGGGCCGCGAGGATCGTCTCGTGGGCGATCGGCACATCGAGGAGCTGCACACCGAGCCGCAGCAGCCCGGGGTCGAGCCGGTACCCGCCCTGGTGTCCGTCTCCCGAGTCAGCGCGCTCCAGGACGCCCATCGCCGCGAGCCGGTCGATGTCCCCTTCGGTGAGCGCCCGGCCGGCGCGGCGTTCCAGTTCGGGGCGGGTCGCCTCTTCGGCCGAGTCCGGCGCCCAGGAGGCCACCAGCGCACGGTGGATCGCGAGGTCGTGCGCGCTCAGATCCTGGGGCAACTGCTCCAGATAGCGCTCGATCGCGGCGAGCGTCATGCCCTGGAACTGGAGCTCCTCGATGAGGGCGAGGCGGGAGAGATGACTCTGGCCGTAGTGACCGACGCGGCGCGGTCCGATGGCCGGGGGCGGCAGCAGCCCGCGCGTGCTGTAGAAGCGGATGGTGCGCACAGTGACCCCGGCACGCGCGGCCAGTTCGTCGACGGTGAGCGTCGGCTCCTCGGTCTCGGTCGCCATCTGTGCGCCTCGCTTCCCGTGCCCCGTTACTGATCGTCGTGCAGTGCAACAGTATTGCTGTCTCACCACTGTTGTGAAAGCGTCCGTGGCGACCTTCGTGACGGCTTTCGGTGCGACCTTCGGGGCGGCCCACAAGGTGGCGCCGCACGGCCTGAACAGCCGGCGAGGGCGTCCCCACCTCCGTGGGCACGCCCTCGTCGCCGCTTCATGCGCAGCCCGGATCAGTACACGGACACGCCGTACGCGCTGAGCGCTTCCCGCACCGGCTGGAAGATCGCCGTGCCACGGGTGCCCCGGCAGCCGGAGCTGCCCGAGTGAATGCCCAGGGCGGTGGAACCGGCGAAGTGCGCGCCGCCGCTGTCGCCGCCTGCCGAGCAGACCGTGGTGCGGACCATGCCGTAGACCGGGCCGTCGCCGTAGTTCACGGTGACGTTCACCGCGGTGACGGTGCCGCTGGTCACCTTGGTGGTGGAGCCGCTCTTCTTGATGGCCTGGCCGACGATCGGGTCGGCCGCAGAGGTGATGTCCTGGTAGGTGCCGTTGTACAGGTTGACGACCCCGGCGGGCTGGGGGCCGACCCTGTACCGGACGATGCCGTAGTCGTTGGTCGGGAAGCTGGTGCCCACCCGGCCCCCGATGGGCGGGCCGCCGGGTGTCGCGTACCAGGTGGCGGCCAGGTTGGTGCAGTGACCGGCCGTCAGGAAGTAACGGTTGATGCCCTTGGAGACATTGAAGGCCGCGGAGCAGCGGTAGCCGCCGCCGTAGATCGCGTCGCCGCCGACCACTTCCCTGGCGAAGACACCGGGCACGCGCCTGATCGTTACTGCGTCGCCGAGACCGGCGGCCACGTTCTCCAGCTGCGTCAGGGAGGACGCCGAGACCGACTGGTCGGCCTCGATCACGACCTGGTTGACCCGGGGGTCGATGCCCCACGAGGTGCCGGTGATCTTCGCCTGGGCTTCGAGCGTGCTCATGGCGGATTCGAGCTGTGCCGTGCTGTGTTCGACGAGCTGGGCGCGTGCGCCCTCGGCCCGTACCTCTTCGGCCGCGGCGGCGTCGGTGACGGTGACGACCAGTTCGCCCGTCGTGGCGTCGAGATACGAACCGGCGCTCCGGTCGCCGAGGCTGTGTTCGATGGTCCTGTCGAGGCTGTACTGCGTCGGCGACGCCGTGACACCCGGCACCGGGTCCGGGACGGCCCCGGCGGTGCCGGAGCCCAGGCCGACGGCGGGCAGGGCAAGGATGACGGAAAGGAAGATGCGCGCGCGGAGCGTGCGTCTCATGGGGGCTTCTCCTTCGTACGAATCCGCAGTGGGCTTCCGAGAAGCAGTCTCAAACGGACAAGTACGAAATGCGGCCTCGAATATGCCGAATCGCCGCCATGTGCACCAGAGCGGGGGAGCGCCGAACGACCCACCCGTTCGGGGTGCGCATTCGTACGTTCCCCACGGCCCGTACGCCCTCGACATGGGAGAGCGCGTGCTCGGCCTCGTCGACCAGCGCCGGGTCCACCGCGTCCGTCAGCCGGTGCCAGATCTCGCGCGTCGCGCCGCGCAGCACCAGCGAGATCGCCGCCGTGATCGCGAGCCCGATCAGCGGATCGGCCCACCGCCATCCGAGTGCAGCTCCGCCCGCGCCCACCAGTACGGCCAGTGAGGTGAAGCCGTCGCTCCGGGCGTGCATTCCGTCGGCCACCAGCGGCAGATCCGATTCTGCGGCCGGTACCGATCCGGGCCCTTGCCACCCACTCGTTGCCGGTGAAACCCACCAGAGCGGCTGCAGCCACCGTCGTCAGATGGCTGACGTCCTGTGGCTCGAACAGCCTCCGCAGCGCCTGGCGGCGAGCACGCCGAAGGAGAACCACAGCGTCCGCAGCCCCTGCGCCGACCCTTCGAGCGCGGCGTCGATACGGACGTGGGTGTGGTGCTGGTGGTGACCATGGACGTGCCCGTGACCCGTCATGGCCACCACCGTGGCACACCGAATCCCTTGCAGCCACTACCGAAAACAGCTTCTGACCAGCTGCGAAGGGCTTGCGACTACTGCCCGGACGCGATCACCGGATAGTGGTCGGAGAGGTTGGTGTACGTGTACTTCGTGCCCCAGCTGGAGACCGTCCAGGGCGCGCTCTGCTCCTTGATCACCTCATTCGTCCAGTCGGCCGGCCTCGCGTGCCCGGAGCGGTGCAGGACGTAGTCGAGGTCCTCGCGCGGGTCGTTCGGATAGCGATAGGACGCGATCGAGTTCTCCTTCGTGTCGAAGGAGTACGGGTGTCCGGTGCGGGTGTCGGCCCCCACGAGGCCGGCGTCGGCGAGCATCGTCGCGTACTCGGGCGTCCGCGAGTCGACATTGAAGTCGCCCGCGACCAGGACCTGTTCGGACGCCGGGATGTTCTTGGCGTCGAGGAAGGCGTCGATCGCCCTGAACTGGCGGCTGCGCATCTGCGCCGCCTCGCCCGCGCCGCAGCCGGGGTCGGTCGACTGCGCGTGCGTGCCGACCACATGCACCTTCGCGCCGTTCACGTTCAACACGGCATAGACAAAGCCCTTGTTGGACCACCAGTCCGCGCCGCAGGCGTCCTTGTAGACGTACTGCTCCTTGCGCAGGATCGGCCATTTGCTGAGCAGCGCGACCCCGCCGTCCTCGGGGGTGGTGGCCGAGTACGAACCGCCCGTGGCGTCCCAGCCGTCCTTGCTCCGCCCCATCACCGGGGTCTGGTACGGGTACTGGGCGGCGGCCTTCTGCTTCAGCGCGTCCGACGAGGAGTTGTCGAAGGCCTCCTGAACCACGACGACGTCGTTGCCCTGGAAGAACGAGGTCGCGGGGATCGCCGCGGCCCGGTGGTCCTGGCCCCAGTTGGGGTACAGCGTCTTGCTGAAGAGGAAGGTGTTGTATGTCAGCACCTTCAGCGACGGCGTCGCGGCCTCCGGGGTGGCGGAGGCCGCCGGAGCGGTCCCGGTGAGGACGGCTGCGGCGAGCGCGGTGGACAGGGCTGCGCCGGGGATGCGGCGGAGCGCGGAGTGCGGCACAAAGTCTCCCGAGTGAGGTGGGGGGTACGACCTGCGACGCACATCAAAGCAGCAGCAGTTACCACCTGGTAATGACCAGGAGTCCACTTTCTTTCCGCAGCCGCACGATCACACCAACTCCTGAGCGTCGCGGGCCGGTTCCTCATTCGGACGACAGGGTAGGCCCCCACCATGAACGATCACCTGATACCCATGGACATCGGCCCGCTCAATCCCAGCGGATACGGACTCCTGGTCGGGTTCCTGGCGTTCGCCCTTGCCTTCGCCGTGCTGTCGCGGCGGGTGCTGCCGCGCGCGGAGCGCATCCTTCGGGAGCGCGACGAGAAGATTCACGGAGTCGCCGAGTATGCCGAGCAGCTGCGTGTACGGGCGACGGAGGTCCGGGCCGACTATGAGGCCGCGCTCGCCGCCGCCCGCCACGACGCCGCGCGCACCCGCCAGCGGGCGCATGAGGAGGGCATGGCGCTGATCGTGGCCGCCCGCGCGGAGGGGCTGCGCGAGCGCCAGCGGATCGTGGCCGCCGCAGCCGCGGCCATCGAGGCCGAACGGACCGCGGCGGAGGAGGAGTTGCGGGCCGACGCGGACGCCTGGGCCCAGGCGCTGGCCGGCCGGATCCTCGGTGAGCCGCTCGGCGCCCGGCCGGACGGCGCCCACAGCTCCGACTGAGGCCCTGGGGCGCCGCCGAGGGTCCGCCGCGCGCCCCGGGGTGGGACAAAGTGGACGTACACTGATCGCTGTGAACAGGACCGCGGCAGACCCGGCGCCGCCACCGCCCGGTGGTGTGCTGTGGACGCTCGTCGGTGACATCCGAGGGCTGCTGATGCTCCCCGCCGCCCTCACCCTGCAGGTCGCCCACCCCGCGGTCGGCGCGGGCGTCGACGAGCACTCCGTCTTCCGCACCGACCCCTGGGGCCGCGGAGAACGCTCCCTGCGCTCGCTCCAGCTCTGGGTGTACGGCGGCGACGCGGCGGTCGGCGAAGGGCGCCGGCTGCGCGAACTCCACCAGAGCATCCACGGCATCGACGCCCATGGCCGCCGGTACCGCGCGCTCGACCCCGACTGCTACGCCTGGGTCCACGCCACCGGCTTCCCCGTCTACCAGCATGCCCTGCGCTATCTGGTGCGCCCGCTCACCGACGCGCAGGAGCGCCAGCTGTACGCGGAGTGGCTTCAGGTCGGCAGGGTCCTCGGTATCCAGGACCGGGACATGCCCCAGAGTGTCGAGGAGTTCTGGCCGTACTACCGAAAGATGCTCGCCGACGAGGTGGAGGAGACCGTCGTCGTACGCGAACTGACCGCTGCCGACCGGCCGTTGCCGCCGCCGGACTTCGGGCCGCCGCCCGTCTCACTCCTGCTCAAGGCGGTATGGCCGGTGCTGCTGCCGCCCTTCGCCCGCTTCCGCCGGTTCATCACCGTCGGGCTGCTGCCGCCCGATGCGCGCGAGGCGATCGGCCTGGAGTGGACGGACGCGCAGGAGCGCGCGCTGCGCAGATTCGCCCGGGTCGTACGGGCCGTGGTTCCCGTACTTCCCGAGCGACTGCGCTACCTCCCCATGGCGCGCGAGGCGAGGCGGGCCGCCCGGCTCAATCGGTAGTGGCCTCCCACCTCAACCGGTAGCGGCCTCCCGGCTCAGCCGTCCAGACCGCCCCGTGCGATGACGTCCGCGTACCAGCGGGCGCTGTCCTTGACCGTACGGCGCTGCGTCGCGAAGTCGACATGGACGATGCCGAACCGCTTGCTGTAGCCGTACGCCCACTCGAAGTTGTCCAGCAGCGACCAGAGGAAGTAGCCGCGGACATCCGCGCCGTCGGCGATCGCCCGGTGCACCGCGGTGAGATGCGCCCGCAGATAGTCCACCCGCTCGGGGTCGTGGACCTCGCCGGACGGGTCGGCGTAGTCGTCGTACGCGGCACCGTTCTCGGTGATCACCAATGGCACGCCCGGCAGCTCGTCGCGCAGCCGGGTCAGCAGCTCGTACAGCCCCTCGGCGTCGACCGGCCAGTCCATCGCGGTGCGCGGGCCCGGCGCGGGCAGGAAGCGCACATGCTCCTCCGCCCCGGCCCACGGCGACGGCGCAGCCGACGAGCCCGCGCCCACGACGGTGGGGGAGTAGTAGTTGATGCCCAGCGAGTCGATCGGCGTGGAGATGACCTCCAGATCTCCGTCCTGGACGAAGGACCAGTCGGTCACCGCGGCCGTGTCGCGGACAAGATCCTCCGGCAGCCGGCCGTGAAAGACCGGCTCCAGGAAGATCCGGTTCCCGACGGCGTCGATCCGGCGCGCCGCGTCCACGTCCGCCGCGGAGCCGGTGAGTGGACGCACCGCGTGCAGATTGAGCGTGAGCGAGATCTCCGAGGCCCGGGGCAGGGCAGCGTGCAGCAGCTGCGCGGCCAAGCCGTGCGCCAGATTGAAGTGATGGGCCGCGTGCAGCGCTGCGCTCGCGTTGGTACGGCCGGGGGCGTGCACTCCGGAGCCGTAGCCGAGAAACGCCGCGCACCACGGCTCGTTCAGGGTGGTCCAGGTCGCCACCCGGTCCCCGAGGGCTTCCGCCATGATCCCGGCGTAGTCGCCGAACCGCAGCGCCGTCTCGCGCTGCGGCCAGCCGCCCGCGTCCTCCAGCTCCTGCGGAAGGTCCCAGTGGTAGAGCGTGGCGACCGGCCGGATGTCCGCCGCAAGGAGCTCGTCGGTGAGCCGGCGGTAGAAGTCGAGGCCCTTTTGCACGGCGGGACCGCGCCCGGTCGGCTGGACCCGCGGCCAGGCGATGGAGAACCGGTAGTCGGTGACGCCGAGCCGCTTCATCAGCGCGACGTCCTCGCGCATCCGGTGGTAGTGGTCCGCGGCGATGTCGCCGGTGTCACCGTTGCGTACCTTGCCGGGCGTGCGGCTGAAGGTGTCCCAGATGGACGGCGTGCGGCCGTCCTCCTTGGCCGCGCCTTCGATCTGGTACGCGGCGGTGGCGGTGCCCCAGCGGAAACCGGCCGGGAACCGAAGCTCCGTCGTCGTCTCGGGGCCTGCGTCGACAGCGGTCATGAGAAAAGAACTCCCAGAAAGTGAGATGGACCTGTGGGGGAGAGATCAGCCCTTGACGGCGCCCTGCATGATGCCGCCGACGATCTGCCGGCCGAGCAGTCCGAAGACGATCAGTACGGGGAGAGTGCCGAGCAGCGTGCCGGCCATGATCACGGACTGGTCGTGGACATAGCCGCCGCCCAGCTGGCGCAGGGCGACCTGCACGGTCGGTTCCTGCGACGAGAGCGCGACGATCGGCCAGAAGAAGTCGTTCCACGCGGCCATGAAGGTCAGCATGCCGAGCACCGCCATACCGGGCCGGGCGATGGGCACCACGATCGACCAGAAGATCCGCGCGGTGGACGCGCCGTCGACCCTGGCCGCCTCGATCAGCTCGTCGGGCAGCGACTGGACCAGGTACTGCCGCATGAAGAACACACCGAAGGCCGACACGAGACCCGGCAGGATCACGGCCTGCAGCTGGTTCACCCACTGCAGTTTGGCGATCAGCATGAACAGCGGGATCACGCCGAGCTGTGGCGGGATCATCATCGTGCCCACGGTGACAGCCAGCAGTGCCCCGCGGCCGCGGAAGCGCAGCTTGGCGAAGGCGAAACCGGCGAGCGTGCAGCACAGCACCGTGCCGACGGTGATCGATCCGGAGACGATGAAGGAGTTGAGGAGGGCCTTGCCGATGTCGGCCTCCTCCATCACCGCCCCGAAGTTGTGGATCAGATTCGACCCGGGCAGCAGCGTCGGCGGCACCTTCGCCAGATCGGCGTTGGAACGGCTGGCGGCGACGATCGTCCAGTAGAACGGGAACGCCGAGATCAGCACGGCGAGGATCAGCAGCGCGTACGCGAGTCTGCCGCCGTGCATCGTGCGCCCGGCCCGGCTTCTCCTGGGGCCCGACGGCGTGGGCGGTGCGCCCGCGACGGGCGGCTCGGTCGGCGGAGCGGCGAGCGCGGTCATCGGCCGGCCTCCTTGCGGGAACGGTGGCGCGCGATCAGGGCGTTGACCCCGACCAGCACCAGAATCAGCAGGAACATCACCCAGGCGATGGCGGCGGCCCGGCCCAGATGGAAGAAGCCCCAGCCCTGCTCGTACATATAGAGACCGAGCGTCTGGTACTGGTGCGAGATGCCGCCGGAGATGGACCCCTCGAACAGCAGCGGTTCACCGAAGAGCTGGGTGGCGCCGATCGTCGAGACGACGACCGTGAACAGGATCGTCGGACGCAGCCCCGGCAGGGTCACATGGATGAACTGCCGCCAGCGCGAGGCCCCGTCCATCTCGGCGGCCTCGTACAGCTCGCTCGGGATGGACTGCATGCCCGCCAGATAGATCAGTGCGTTGTAGCCGGTCCAGCGCCAGATGACGATGGTCGAGACGGCGATCTGCGAACTGACCGTGCCCGCCTGCCAGTCCACCGGATCGAAGCCGACCAGCCCCAGGACGTAGTTGATGAGACCGAAGTCGCGGCCGAAGAGCTGAGCGAAGACCAGTGTCGCGGCGGCGACGGAGGTCGCGTACGGCAGCAGCATCGCCGTACGCAGAAAAGTCCGGCCGCGCAGCCGGTAGTTGAGCAGATGGGCCAGGCCCAGCGCCATCACCAGCTGGGGGACGGTGGACAGTACCCCGATGGTGAAGGTGTTGCGCAGCGCGGTCCAGAAGATCTCGTCGCCGAAGAGCGCGGTGTAGTTGCCAAGGCCCCGCCACTCCATCTCGCCGGGCGTCTGCAGCTCGACCTGGTAGAGCGAGACGAACGCCGTGTAGATCAGCGGGAAGAGCCCGAAGGCGGCGAAGAGCGTGAAGAACGGGGCGATATAGGCGTAGGGCGAGAGCGTGCGCCAGGTCCGGCGCGCGGCCGATGGCCGGGCCGCCGGCTGCGGGGCGACCGGCTTCGCGGTGGCGGTGAGGGTCACGGTGCGGCCCTTCAGGAGTCGTTGCAGGGGCTACGTTCCCGGCGGCGCGAAGCTGCCGCCCCGCCGGGAGCGTGGGGGTTGCCCGCACCTCCCACGACAAGGCGGGCGGGTGGGGCCTGAGCGGAAGCCGGAGGCCGGTCCGGCCGGGTGTCGAGGACCAGCCTCCGGAGCCGTGCGGCCCGGGAGGTGCGGACGGCTTGGCGCGGCGGCGAGAAGCAGCCGCCGGGCGCCGCACCTCCCGGCGCGTCAGCCGGTCGCGTTCGCCACGTTCTTCTTCGCGGTCGACCAGGCCTTGTCGGGTGAGGTGCCCTTGCGCTCCACCTCGCTCAGCGCGTTGGTGATCTGGTCCGCGACGCTCTTGTCGTGCACGCCGAGCACCTGAACCGGAGCCGCCTTGGCCGCGTCACCGAAGATCTGGCCGATCGGGGCGTTCGAGAAGTACGGGTCCTTGGCGGCCGCGACCTTGGCGATGGCGCCGGTCGACGAGGGGAAGTTGCCCTGCTTGGTGAAGAGCTTGGCCTGCTGCTCGGGGGCGGTGAGCCACTGGATCAGCTCGTACGCCTCCTTCTTGTGCTTGGCCGCACGCGGGATCGAGAGATACGAGCCGCCCCAGTTCCCCGCTCCCGCGGGCAGCTTGGCGACGTCCCACTTGCCCTTGCCCGCGTCACCGGCCTGGCCCTTGATGTAGCCGAGCATCCAGGCGGGGCAGGGCATGGTGGCGAAGGAACCGGCCGAGAACGCCTGGTTCCACTGCGGGGACCACTGGTCGAGCTTGGCGCTCAGACCCGCCCCGGCGGCCTTCGTGGAGGCGTCCCAGGCCGCCTTGATCGCCGGATTGTCCTCGTAGATCAGCTTCCCGGAGGCGTCGTAGTACCGCTCCTTCTGCTGGCCGACCATGATCGCGTAGAGGCTGCCGACGCTGTCCACCCAGGCACTCTTGGCGGGCGCCTTCTTCTTGTACTCCTCGCCGAGCGCGAGATAGCCGTCCCAGGTGGACCACTTGGCGGCCAGTTGGGTGCGGTCGGTGGGCAGGCCGGCCTGCTTGAAGAGGTCGGTGCGGTAGCACATGGCCTCCGGGCCGACGTCCGTGCCCAGGCCCAGGATCTGGCCGTCCTTGCCGGTGGCCGCAGCCCACTTGGCCTCGGCGAACTGGTCCTTGAGCTTGTCAGCGCCGTACTGCTTCAGGTCCTCGAACTTGTCGGCCTGCTGCTGGGTGACGGCGGCGATCCGGCCCACCTCGATGCCCTGCACATCGGCGAGGCCGCCGCCGCCCGCGAGCCGGGTCTGCAGCGACTTCCAGTAGTCCTGCTCGTCCTCGGTGTCGCTCTGCTTGATCTTGATGTTCGAGTGGAGCTTCTCGTACTCCGCGTAGAGCCCGGCCTCCTTGTAGCCGAAGGATCCGAAGAGGTCCACGGTGAGCGTGACCTTGCCGCCCGCGCTGTCGGACGTGCCGTCCGACGAACCGGATCCACAGGCGGCGAGCAGTGCCCCGGCGAGCGCGACCGCACCCAGGCGGACAGCGGCCCTCTTGGCGGCTCGGGCGATGGGCATGGGAAGCCTCCCTTGGCTTCGGTGGAGCGAGAGCGGTTGAGAGCGCTCTCAGATATGCGTCTGGAGCGTGCCCCGGAGGAGCTCGCCCCGTCAAGACTCGAACACATAACGGCTTGGACTCGGGGGCAACTACCTGCGCTGTCCCACGTATTGACACCTGTGTTTCAGGAGTTTTACGTTCAACGGCATCTGAGAGCGCTCTCAGCCCCCCTTCCCGCCTTTCCCGTAACCACTTCGAGGTGCCATGCCAGCCCACCGCACCAGACCAGCTGCCGCGCTGATACTGGTCACCGCCCTGGCCGCCGTCGGCCTCGGCCCGGCCGCCACCGAGGCGGCGGCCGCCACCGTCCCCGTAGGGTCCGGCAGTTACTCCGACACCCGCCCCGCCGGGACGTCGGGCCCCACGACCAACACCGGCGCACCGGTCACCCCCAAGACCACCGCCGCCGCGAAGGACCGGCCTGTCCCCACCAACGACTGGTGGTCGTCCCTCGCCTTCCAGCGGTACGGCGACAATCCGTACTCCACCCCCATGTACGGCCACCCCCTCACCTACCAGGCAACGGCCGGCGGCCTCGAGGTCGGCTACCCGACGACCCCCGCGATCGTCGGCGACGGCCGCCAGTACGAGTACGCCCACAAGCGCGACCTCACCCTCGGCCTGACCGGGCTCAACTCCCCGGACACCAAGGCCGACGACTGGTCCGACTGGACCGTCACCCCCTACTGGTCGGACGGCACCCGCACGCTGCGCACCACCATCGGCCACGGCCTGCCGTTCGTATACGCCAAGGGCTCCGGCGCCGCCGCCCAGATCACCACCGCCACCGCGCCCGCCGTCTTCGCCGACCAGGGCAATGTCCTCGGCATCACCGTCGCGGGCCACCACTACGCGCTCTTCGCACCCAGCGGCAGCGACTGGACGGTCTCCGGCTCCACCATCACCGCCGGGCTCGGTGCCAAGGACTACTTCTCACTCGCCGTGCTGCCCTCCACCGACGCGCTCGCGACGTACAAGAAGTACGCGTACAGCTTCGTCACCGGCTCCAAGGCGACCTGGAGCTACAGCGGCGGAGCCGTCAAGGCGACCTACACCCTGGCCACCGAGGCCGAGGAAGGCACCGAGCGCGGCACGCTCCAGGCGCTCTACCGCCACCAGTGGCTGCACACTGCCGACCCGCTCACCTCCTACACCTATGTCTCGCCGCGCGGCACGATGAAGGTGCGCGAGGCGGTCTCCTTCGCCACCAGTCAGAAGGCGTCCGCGGTGCTGCCCGGGCTGCCGCGGACGGAGGCCGTCGACCAGGCCCGGCTGAAGGGCTACCTCGACCAGGTCGCGAACGACCCCGACCCCTTCTCCGGCTACACGGACACCTACTGGACCGGAAAGGCGCTCGGCCGGCTCGCCCAGCTGGTGCCGGTCGCCGACCAGATCGGTGAGACTGCGACCCGCGACAAACTGCTCGGCCTGATCAAGGGCAAGCTCCAGGACTGGTTCACGGCAGGCGGCGCGAACGAGTTCTCGTACGACAAGGACTGGAAGACCCTCACCGGCTACCCGGCTTCGTACGGCAGCGACACCGAGCTCAACGACCACCACTTCCACTACAGCTACTACGTCTACGCGGCCGCGATCGTCGCCCAGTACGACCCGACCTGGGCCGCCGACTCGGCCTGGGGCGGGATGGTCAAGACCCTGGTGCGGGACACGGCCAACCCCAGCCGCACCGACACCGCCTTCCCCTTCCTGCGCGGCTTCGACGTCTACGCCGGCCACAGCTGGGCCTCCGGACACCAGGGCTTCGCCGCGGGCAACAACCAGGAGTCCTCCTCGGAGTCCATCAACCTCAGCGCGGGACTTGTGCTGTGGGGCTCGGCCACCGGCGACACCGCGCTGCGCGACCTCGGGACGTATCTGCTCACCACCGAGTCCGAGGCGATCGCCCAGTACTGGTTCGACGCAGACCAGCAGGTCTTCCCGTCCTCATTCGGTCATGACACCGCCGGCATGGTGTGGGGCAGCGGCGCCGCGTACGCGACCTGGTGGACCGCCAACCCCGAGGAGATCCACGGCATCAACGTCCTTCCCGTGACGGGTGGTTCACTCCACCTGGGCGGTCAGAAGGCCGCGATCGCCCGCAACATCGCCGAGATGGAACGGGAGAACGGCGGTCCGGCCGTCGAATGGCGCGACATCCTCTGGGAGTTCCAGTCGCTCACCGACCCGGCGGGCGCGAAGGCCAAGTGGGATGCGGGCAACGCGGGCTACACCCCCGAGCAGGGCGAGTCCAAGGCGCATACGTACCACTGGATCGGCACTCTCGACGCGCTCGGCGCTCCGGACGCGACCGTGACCGGTGACATCCCCACCTCCGCGGTGTTCACCAAGGGCACGGTACGGACGTACGCAGCGCACAACTACGGCGCCACCGCCCGCACGGTCACCTTCTCCGACGGCAGGACGCTCACTGTCCCCGCGCGCTCGACGGCGACCGGAACCGGCACCGGGGGAGGCGACCCGGACCCGGATCCCGATCCCGAGCCGCCGACGGGCAACACCTTCCAGCTCCGTACGGGAGGGGCGCTCACCACGGCGACGGGCGGTGTAGCGGGCAGCGACACCATCGCATCGGCGGGCGGCGCCAACTACGACGGCACTCCGCACCAGCCGCTCGTCTACGAGATCAAGCAGGTCAACGGCACGTTCACGCCGGGCGCGGCCACCGCCTTCCGCCTCCAGCTGGATGCGGGCAGCACGGTCGGGCTCGGGCAGCAGGCCCGTATCAGCTACGACTTCACGGGTGACGGCACCTTCGACCGGACCGAGACCTATCAGTACTTCGCGACCGATCCGGTCGCGGGCTGGGAGGAGTACGCGCAGTCACGCGGCCTGAAGGCGGCGACCGGAAGTCTCGGCGACCTCAAGGGCGGCACCGTACGGCTTGAGGTGTGGAGCGCCATCGGCAACGGTACGTCCCGGCTCCAGACAGGCACGGACAAGTCCGTGCTGGTGATTCCCTTCGGTTAGCAGCTTTCTCGGGAGGCATGGCTCTGTCATGCCTCCCGGGAACAAACGCGGCGCGGGGGGTCAGCTCGGCCCCTGCCTGCCGTCGGCGTACTTCGTGGCGAGCCGGGTCAGCGCCACCGCGGCGACCAGCAGTCCGAAGTCGCGCAGCGCGATGTCGTAGTGGCCGGGAATGCTCAGCAGGTTGACGATGATGCCGGCGAGCCATCCGGCGACCAGCCAGCCTCCGAATCGTGGCGCGACCGCCACGACGACGCCTGCCACGATCTCGATCACTCCCACGGCATACATCGCCGCCTGGGCGCTGCCCGGAACGATGTCGTCGATCCACGGCGCGAGGTACCCGGGCCAGTCCACAAGGAGATTGGCGAACTTGTCCAGGCCGAACAGGATCGGGGCCACCGTGAACACGATGCGCAGGCAGAGGAACGCCTGATAGCCGGGGTCGGACAGCGCGGCCCGCCGGGGGGTGACGGACGGTGCGGACATGGATGTGGACATGGGCCTTCCTTCTCTCCAGTCTTCTATCTACAACTTTCATTAACGATAGAAGGGTCGTCTCTCTTAAGTCAATGGCTGTGGGTTTTACACTTGTGCCGTGGACCAGCTCCGTGACTCAGACTTCTCCGCCGTCGCCGCTCTTGACGAGCCCACCCGCAGACGGCTGTACGACCACGTCATACGGCAGGAGGCACCGGTCGGTCGTGACGAGGCAGCCGAGGCTCTGGGCCTCGCGCGGCAGACCGCCGCGTTCCATCTGGACCGTCTCGCGGACGAGGGCCTGCTCGATGTCGTCTACGAACGGCGCAGCGGACGGAGCGGTCCCGGCGCGGGACGGCCCGCGAAGCTCTACCGGCGTTCTTCGAAGCAGGTCACCGTCAGCCTGCCGGGACGCCGATACGACCTCGCCGGGCGGCTGCTCGCGCAGGCTTTGGAAGAGTCCGAGGCCACCGGTGAGCCGTCAAGGGCGGTACTCCACCGCAAGGCCCATGAGATGGGCGAGGAGTTGGGTACGCAGGACGGCGCCGACGCCCTCGACCTCCTGGAGCGGTACGGGTTCGAACCGCGCCTCGAGGGGGATGCCGTCGTCCTCGGGAACTGTCCCTTCCACGTGCTGGCTCGTGCGCACACCGAGACGGTGTGCGGCATGAACCTCCACCTGCTGGGCGGCCTTCTCGAGGGACTGCACGAGAGCAAGCTCCGGGCGTGCCTGGCGCCCGCCCCCGGCCGGTGCTGCGTCCGCCTGGAACCGGCGGACCAATGATCGGATGAACCGAACGAAGCGGCCCGGCCGACACCCCCCGACATGGGCGATGGGCGCCGGAAGTCAGGCCGAAGCCCGCCGTACCAGTGTGGTCGGGGTGATCACCGAGGCGGGGGCGCCCGTGTCCGGTTCGTCATCGTTCAGCACGCGCATCAGCAGCCGGACCATCAACCGGCCCATTCCCTCTATGTCCTGACGGATCGTCGTCAGCGGTGGATCGGTCGACTCGACGACCGACGCCATGTCGTCGAAGCCGACCACCGCCACGTCGTGGGGCACGCGCCGCCCGCGCTCGCGCAGCGTCCGCAGTGCCCCCGACGCCATCAGGTCGTTGGCCGCGAAGACGGCGTCCAGATCGGGGCGGCGGTCGAGCAGCTCGGCCATCGCGCGGGCGCCGCTCTCCGCCGTGAAGTCGCCCTGGCGTATCAGCTCGGGGTCGGCGTCCAGCAGGACGTCGCGGTAGCCGTCGATCCGATCCGTCGCGGAGGTCTGGTCGCGCGGCCCCGCGATGTGCGCAATGCGCTCGCGGCCGAGCGAGACCAGATGCCGTACGGCTTCCCGGGCGCCGCCACGGTTGTCGCAGTCCACATAGGGGACGGCCGGCTCGGAGGCGGCGCCGGGCCACCCGGGGCGGCCGCCGAACACGGTCGGGACCTTGACCCGGCGGATGATGGCGGGCAGTTCGTCGTCGTTGTGCAGCGAGAAGGCCAGCGCGCCGTCGACATGGCCGCCGCCGAGATAGCGGGCGATCCGGTCGTGGTCGCCGGGCCCCTCCACCCACAGGAGCACCAGCTGGGAGTCGTACGCCGTCAGCTCGCGGCTGATGCCGCGCACCTGCTGCTCGAAGAACGGGTCCGAGAAGATCCTGAACTCCGGCTCGGCGATGATCACTGCGACCGCGCCGTTGCGCCGGGTGACCAGGGTGCGGGCCGCTTGGTTGGGTACGTATCCGAGCTCCTCGACCGCCCGGCGCACCTTGTCGACGAGTGGGGCGCGGACCCCGGCGCCGCCGTTGACGACCCGGGAGGCCGTGGCTCGGGAGACGCCGGCGCGGGCCGCGACGGCTTCCAGCGTGGGGCGGGACCCGGTGGTCTGCTCGGGCAAGGCGGGTGCTCCTCGTCTGGTTCATTCAGCCGCGTCGGGGCGTACAGGATATCCGGTCCTGGCGAGCTACTGAGAGCGCTCCCACCCGGGCCCGGCCAGGGGTTCGTCCCGGGGCCTGCCCCGGACCTGCCCGGGACCTGGAACGCCGCCGTCCCCGGCCGGGGACGGCGGCGCCTCGCGACCACGCCTCGCGACTGCGGCTCAGTGCCGCAGCTCAGTTCCGCGGCTCAGTGGTGGTCGTGGTCGTGCTCGTGAATCGTGTTCGTGGCGGCGATCTTCTTCCACGACTTCGGCTGGGCGTGCTTGCCCCCGGCCTTCGCGATCCTGGCGCCCGCCGCGGCCGGAGCGCCCGGCTTGGACGGCTGGTAGAGCCAGGTGTCGAAGAGCCCGGCGAGCGGCTTGCCGGAGACCTTCTCGGCGTACTTCACGAAGTCGCCGACCTTGGCGTTGCCGTAGGCGTGCTCGGCCGGCCAGCGCTTGAGGATCGCGAAGAAGTCCTCGTCGCCGACCTCGCCCCGCAGCGCCTGGAGTGCCAGCGCGCCCCGGTCGTAGATGGCGATGTCGAACTGCTTGTCCGGGCCCGGGTCGCCGGGCCTGACCGTCCAGAAGGCGTCATCGGCCGGGTGCTGGGCGTAGACCCAGTCCGCGAGCTCCTGCGCGGTGCCCTCGCCCTCCTTCTCGGACCAGAGCCACTGGCTGTAGCGGGCAAAGCCCTCGTTGACCCAGATGTCCTTCCAGCCGTCGACGGAGACGCTGTCGCCGTACCACTGGTGGGCCAGCTCATGGACGACCACCGAGACATTCGCGCCGTTCGCGAACTGCCGCGGGCTGTAGAACGGACGGGTCTGCGTCTCCAGTGCGTAGCCGCTCGTCACATTGGGGACATAGCCACCCAGAGCGTTGAAGGGGTACGGGCCGAAGACCTCGGTCAGCCACTCGGCGACCTCGCCGGTCCGCTCGACGCTCGCCCGCGCCGCCCCCGCGTTGTCGCCGAGGTCCTTGCTGTACGCGTTGAGGATCGGCAGCCCGTCGGCCGTCTTGTCGGTGGTGATGTCGAACTTCCCGACGGCGAGCGTGGCGAGATACGACGCCTGCGGCTTGTTGGAGCGCCAGTTGTAGCGCGTCCAGCCCAGCCTCGAACTCTGCGACTGCAGGACGCCGTTGCTGATCGCCTGGGTCCCGTCGGGCACCAGGACCGAGATGTCGTACGTCGCCTTGTCCAGCGGGTGGTCGTTGCTCGGGAACCACCACACGGCCGAGTCCGGCTCCTGGGCGGCGACTCCGCCGTCCGGAGTGCGGTGCCAGGCGGTGTACCCGCCGATGTTCAGCTCGGAGGGCTTGCCCGCATAGCGGACGACCACCGAGACGGGCCTGCCCTTGTCCAGCGGCGCGGCGGGAGTGATGACCAGCTCCTGGTCACCTTCCTTCTTGAACTGCGCCTTCCTGTTGTTGACCCGCACCTCACTGACGTCAAGACCGAAGTCGAGGTTGAAACGGCTCAGGTTCTGCGTGGCGGTGGCGAGGATCGTCGCCGTGCCTTCGAGCAGATCGGTGGCGGGCTGGTACTTCAGCCTCAGGTCGTAGTGGGATACGTCGTATCCGCCGTTTCCGCTGGCCGGGTAGTAGGTGTCGCCAATGCCCGGGGCGCCCGGCGAGGCGTCGGCGGCCGATGCCGGGATCGCCAGCAGCAGTGAGGCCGCGAGCGCGCTCGGGACGATGAGTCTGCGGTGCACGGATGCTCCAAGTCGTGGGGGTCGATGATCTCTTGAACCCTATTCAGGCCCGCCGCCCGCAGTCAGGAGCGCCGTTCGGCCTTTCATGTGATCGCCATTCGGCCGACATGAACCCGGGTATCCCTCTCGTCACTCTGATGCGCTGATTGCCCTCTGTCGCAGGGGAGTTGACCGGAGTACTTTCCGCCCATGCCGAAACGCGCGGGGAGCTCCCGCTGGACGTGCAGATTGCTGGTGGTGGCGGCCTCGGCCGCCCTGATGGCCATGACCCTGTCCCCGACGAGCGCACAGAGCGTGCCCGTGCAGGAGAGCAAGCCCGTACGGGAGAGCAAGCCCGTCTACTCGTACGAGAACGCGGTACGCGAGTCCGTCTGGGTGGACATCCGTCTCGACGGCGACGGTGACGGCAGGACCGACCGCGTAGCCGTCGACATCGTCCGGCCGCGCGAGCCCGCCCAGCAGGGCCGCAAGATCCCCGTGATCATGGACGCCAGTCCGTACTACTCCTGCTGCGGGCGCGGCAACGAGAGCCAGAAGAAGACGTACGACGCAAACGGCAACGTTGTCCAGTTCCCGCTCTTCTACGACAACTTCTTCGTCCCGCGCGGCTATGCCTTCGTCGCGGTCGACCTGGCCGGAACCAATCGTTCCGACGGGTGTGTCGACGTGGGCGGCCGCTCCGACGTCCAGTCCGCCAAAGCCGTCGTCGACTGGCTGAACGGCCGCGCCCGTGGCTACACCACCCGCACCGGCGGCGTGCCCGCCCGGGCTGGCTGGACCAACGGTGACACCGGGATGATCGGCAAGAGCTACGACGGCACGATCGCCAACGGCGTCGCCGCCACCGGAGTCGAGGGGCTCAGGACGATCGTCCCGATCGCGGCCATCTCCTCCTGGTACGACTACTACTTCGCGAAGGGCGCCCCGCTGTACGACTCGGGACCCGAATGGCTCTCCGACTATGTCGAGAGCCCCGAGGCCCGCGCCCGCTGCCAGGCCGTCCAGAAGCGGCTGGTGGACGAGGCTCCGCGCACCGGCGATCTGACCGGGCTGTGGAGCGAGCGCGACTATGTGCGCACCGCGGACCGGGTCCGGGCCAGCGTCTTCGCCGTGCACGGCATGCAGGACCTCAACGTCCGCACCAAGCACTTCGGTCAGTGGTGGGACGCCCTCGCCGCGGGCGGCGTGGAGCGCAAGGTCTGGCTCTCCCAGACCGGACATGTCGACCCGTTCGACTTCCGCCGGACCGCATGGGTGCCGACCCTGCACCGCTGGTTCGACCACTACCTTCTCGGCTACGACAACGGCATCGAGCGTGAGCCGATGGCCGACATCGAGCGCGCCCCCGACCAGTGGTCCACCGACCGCCTCTGGCCGCCCCGGGCCACCACGACCACCAGCCTCCGCCCGGACAAGGGCGCCGCGGCGGGGGTCGGCATCCTCGGGCTGAAGCCGGCCGACCCCGGCGCGACCGAGACCTTCACCGACGACCGTACGCAGGACGAGACCGACTGGGCCGCCCGGATCGACAGTTCAACACCCGCGAAGGCGGGCTTCGTCACCAAGCCGCTGGGCCGCGAGCTGCGCCTGTCCGGCTCCTCCAAGGTGACGGTCACCGCCACGCCCTCCACGACGAGCGCCCATCTCTCCGCCGTCCTCGTCGACCTCGGGCCCGACACCATCCGCGACTACGCGGCCGCCGGCGAAGGCATCACCACGCTCACCGAGCGCAGCTGCTGGGGAGCCGCCACCCAGGGCGACAGTCCCTGCTTCAAGGAGACCAAGGCGCGCACGGCCGCCGTCGGCTACACGGTCTTCAGCCGCGGCTGGGCCGATCTCGGCAACTACGCCTCCGATGCCAAGGGCCGCCCGCTGACGCCCGGTACGTCGTACACCATCACCCTCGATCTGCACGCGAGCGATCACATCGTCCCGGCCGGGCACCGGCTCGCCCTGATCGTCGCCGGTACGGACCGGGATCTGATCGACCCGCCCGCAAGCACCCCGACGCTCACCCTCGATCTGGCCCGGACCTCGGCGAAGCTGCCGATCGTCGGTGGCGCCCCCGCCTTCGTACGTGCCACCGCCGGGTCCGCCGCGTCCATCGCACCGAGCGGCTCCCGGCTCAGCGGTGTGGCCGAACCCCGTCCGATCCGACCGATCCCCTCAGGCGGCAGCCGATGATGCTCCGTATCCGCGCTCTCGTCCTCACTGCCACGGCCGCGGCGCTCGCCGTGCCGCTCGTCACGGTGCCGGCCGAGGCGGCGCACGGCCTGCCGCGCACCGGCTTCGAGACCAGCAACGGCGCCCGCTGGACCAGTCAGCCCGAGGAGCAGTCGTTCCTCGCCGCCGTCGACCGCGGCAGCGACCGGGTCTCGGTCGGCCGGATCGGAACGACCAAGCAGGGGCGGCCGCTCCAGCTCGTACGCATCGGTGCCGAGCACGCCGCCAACACGGTGCTGCTGGTCTGCACCCAGCACGGCGACGAGCCCTCGGGCCGTGATGCCTGTCTGACCACGATCCGGGATCTCGCGTACGCGAAAGACCGCGACACGCGCAGGCTGCTGTCCCGGACCAGGATCCTTGTCGTCCCCACCGCCAACCCGGACGGCCGGGCTGCCGACACCCGTACCAATTCCGACGACGTGGACATCAACCGCGACCACATCGCGCTGAAGACGGCCGAGGCACGGGCGCTCGCCGCCGTCATCCGCGACCAACGACCGGACGTCATCTACGACTTGCACGAGTACGGTGCAACGCCGCCCTACTACGACAAGGACCTGTTCGACCTCTGGCCGCGCAATCTCAACACCGACGCCGCGGTCCACCAGGAGTCGCAGACCCTGTCCGCGGGCTATGTCCGCCCGGCCGCGCACGACGGCGGCTACACCACCGGCACCTATGGAATCTGGACCGACCCGGTCACCGGCGACCCCATCAAACAGACCGCGGGCGACGGCCAGGAGCGCATCCTGCGCAATGCCTCGGGTGTCAAGAACGCGCTCGGTCTGCTCATCGAAAGCCGGGTCGACCCCCTGACGGACGAGGAGAAGGCCGACCCTGCGCTGAACAACCGGCGCCGGGTGGACAGTCAACTGGCCGCACTGGACGGCCTTTTGGCCTTCACCGACGAGCGTCGCGGCCGGATCGGGGCCGCGACGACCGCCGCCCGGCTGGCCGGGTTCAAAGACCGCGGCCCGGTCTATCTGGGCGGCGCCGACAACGAACCGGCGACGCCGGAGCAGACCTTGGAGGATCCGCCCTGCGGCTACCGCCTCGACGCGGCGCAGTACGCGGACGTCAAGGATGAACTGGCCCTGCACGGAGTCCGATCGAGGCCGGACGGGGACGGGGCGTTCGTACCCCTGCGTCAGTCCCAGCGCGAACTGATCCCGCTGCTGCTCGATGCGCGCGCCACGTACCACCTCACATCGGCGCAAGAGGTCACCGCCTGTTGAGGCCGGACCCGTCCTCAGCCGCCGGACGGGCTCACATGGAGCCCGTCCGGCGACCGGAGGCCGGGGAACCAAGGGCCTGTCCGGCCAGCGCGGCCGCCGCCTCGGCGCAGCCCCAGGCGACCGTCACCCCCGCGCCGCCGTGGCCGTAGTTGTGGATCAGCAGCCCGCCGCCCGGCAGCGGCTCCGCCTCGATCCGCACCCCGGCCGCCCTGGCCGGACGCAGCCCGGCTCGATGTCCGAGGATCCGCGCCCCCGCGATTTCCGGACGGATCCGCGCACAGCGCGCCATGATCTCCTCGGCCGTCGCCGGATCCGGCGCGAGCCGCCAGTCGCCTTCCTCCGCCGTGCCGCCCAGAATCAGCCGCCCGGGCTGCGGGAAGAAGTACGTCGTCTCGGCCGACGCATGGTCGACCGCGGTGAACCACTCCTCGATCCCCGGGTTCTCCACCAGCACCAACTGCCCGCGTACCGGCAGCAGCTGGTCGTCCGCGGCCAGCTCGCGCGCGCCAAGACCGGTGCAGTTGACCACGACCCGCGCCCGGTCCGCGGCCTCGGCGAAGGAACCGATCGCCCGGGTGTGCAGCGTGCCGCCCGCGGATTCGAGGCGCCGCCGCAGCCAGCCCAGATGTACCGGCATGTCGATCAGCGGGATCCGGGCCCAGAGCCCTGCCGTGTATCCCTCGGGCAGCTCATCCGCGCGGGCCGCGCGCAGTCCCTGGACCTGGGCGGCCCAGGGGCCGAGAGCGGACAGCCGCTCGCCGGCCTGGATGCCCGGGACCAGGCGTACACCACTCTCGGCGGGGTTCGCGGCGAGCTTCTCGTACACCCGCAGTGAGGCGAGTGACCAGTCGCCGACCCGCTCCTTGGGCTCGATGCGGTACGGCCACCACAGGGCGCCGGCCACCGCGGACGTCGTGCTGTCCGCCGCGTCCCGCGTCCACAGCTGAACGCCACGGCCGCTCTCCGCCAGGACGATCGCGGTCGTCAGTCCGATGACTCCGCCGCCCACCACGATCACATCGCCGCTCATGGCGGGACCGTAGCTCATCGGCGTGTGCCGCGCTCGGAACAGGTCACAGGTGGGAATACTCAGGACATGTCTGCTTCATACGCGACCTTCGGGCTGGCGCCGGCGATGCGGGCCGGGGCAGTCCTCGCGGATGGTGTCCATCAAGTGCACCGGGACTTCATGGACTTCGTCGTCGATGGGCGGCCGCTGCTCTTCCAGCTCTGTGACCTGGACGCCGTCTCGCCTCTTGCCTCCGACATACCTCCGGCGATCTTCACCGCCCAGGTGCGCACTCTGCTGCTCGACGCCCCCGCCCCGCTGGCGGACGGGCGCTGCGTGATTTACGGCTGTCCCGAGTGCGAAGGCATCGAATGCGGCGCGGTGACGGCCGTCATCGAGCGGGACGGGGAAGATGTCGTCTGGCGTGACTTCGCCTGGCAGACCTCCGAGACGGCGGATCTGGAGCTCAACGGCTACCAGGGGATAGGGCCGTTCCGCTTCCGCGGTGACGCGTACCGGGCGGAGCTGGAAGGCTTGCTGGCAGACGGCGAGGACGCGGCGCTCGTCCGCCGCCGGGTCCTCCTGATCGGTGCGCGCGTCGCCGTACTGGCCAAGCTGGCCGCGGCCCTGCGCATGATCGGCATCGGCGCGGACATCACGCACGACGCGTCCCAAGTCCCCGCGGACGAGCTGCGTATGTATGGCGCGGTGGCCTTCGGACATGCCGTGGGGAAGGCGGAACGCGCGGCCGTGCGCGGGGCTTTCGAGGCGGCGGGTGCGAAGGTGGCGTACGTGGAGGGGCTCGCCCCGATCATCCCGCTGCTGGTCGCGCAGATAGAACACGCCCTGGACTGGACCCCGTTGGAGCTTCGCAGGCTGACCCGCATGACGGCGTCCGACGGTGCTGCGCGTATGGAGGTCGCCTCGGCCTGCCGGGTGAAGCTGGTCGCGTACCGCCTGGACCGGCTGTCCCGGACGCACACGCGGGAGGTGTTCGACGCGATGCTGGAGCCGGGTGAACACCTGATTCCGCTGGACCGGCGGGCGGTGAAGGGGATGTCGTTCCTGGTGGCGCGGACAACGGGGAGCGTGCTGGTGGCGCCGGTGGTGCACCCGCAAAGGGCTTGATCACGTCATGTGGTGCCGGCAGCATCGCCTCGCGAGCCCTGCGGGCGGCCCGTGCGGCTCGTGCGGCTCGTGCAGCTCTGAAGGGGGAGGGACGGGATATGCCTCAGCTCCTCGCCCCGCGGGCGCCCCGGCGGGCCGAGTGGGCGCCCCCGTTAGGATCGGCCATCTGATGACTGCCACCCTCGTCGCCAAGGACCTCGCCGCCGGACACGGCGACCGCTCGCTCTTCTCCGGGCTCGACCTCGTCGTCGCGCCCGGCGATGTGATCGGCCTCGTCGGTGTCAACGGCGCGGGCAAATCGACCCTGCTGCGCCTGCTCGCCGGACTCGACCGGCCCGAGCAGGGCGAGCTCAGGCTCTCCCCGCCCACCGCCACCGTCGGCCACCTCCCGCAGGAGCCGGAGCGCCGCCCGGGCGAGACCGTACGGGACTTCCTCGCCCGCAGGACCGGCGTCGCCGCCGCCCAGTGCGCCATGGACGAGGCGACCCAGGCGCTCGTCGACGGTGCGCCCGGCGCCGACGACGCCTACGCCGACAGCCTGGAGCGCTGGCTCGCCCTCGGCGGCGCGGACCTGGACGAACGCGCCGACGAGGTCGCCGACTCGCTCGGCCTGACCATCGGGCTCGACCTGCCGATGACCGCGCTCTCCGGCGGTCAGGCGGCCCGCGCCGGGCTCGCCTCGCTGCTGCTGTCCCGCTACGACGTCTTCCTGCTGGACGAGCCGACCAATGACCTCGACCTGGACGGCCTCGACCGCCTGGAGACCTTCGTACAGGGCCTGCGCGCCGGGACGGTCGTCGTCAGCCACGACCGTGAGTTCCTGACCCGCACCGTCACCAAGGTCCTCGAACTCGATCTTGCGCAGCAGCAGATCACCCTGTACGGCGGCGGTTACGCGGCGTATCTGGAGGAGCGGGAGACCGCCCGTCGGCACGCCCGCGAGGACTTCGACGAGTACGCCGACAAGAAGGCGTCGCTCGAGGGCCGGGCCCAGATGCAGCGGTCCTGGATGGACAAGGGCGTCAAGAACGCCCGCCGCAAGGCGACGGACAGCGACAAGCTGGGCCGCAAGTTCCGCAGCGAGGCGAGCGAGAAGCAGGCGGCGAAGGCCCGCCAGACACAACGCATGATCGAGCGCCTCGATGTGGTCGATGAGCCCCGCAAGGAGTGGGAGCTGCGGATGGAGATCGCGTCCGCGCCACGCTCCGGCTCGGTCGTCGCGACCCTTCGCGGCGCCGAGGTCCGGCGCGGCGACTTCTCCTTCGGACCGGCCTCGCTCCAGATCGACTGGGCCGACCGGGTCGCCATCACCGGCGCCAACGGAGCGGGCAAGTCCACCCTGCTCGCCGCCCTGCTGGGCCGCCTTCCGCTGGACGCGGGCCAGGCCTCGCTCGGCTCGGGCGTCGTGGTCGGCGAGGTCGACCAGGCCCGGGGCCTGTTCTACGGCACCGAGTCGCTGCTCGACGCCTTCTGCGCGGCCGTCCCCGAGACCGAACCCGCGGAAGTGCGCACCCTGCTCGCCAAGTTCGGCCTGAAGGCGGAGCACGTGCTGCGCCCTGCCACCACGCTCTCGCCCGGCGAGCGCACCCGCGCCGCACTGGCGCTGCTCCAGGGGCGCGGCGTCAATCTCCTCGTACTGGACGAGCCGACGAACCACCTCGACCTGCCCGCGATCGAACAGCTCGAGTCGGCGCTCGACTCGTACACCGGCACGCTGCTGCTGGTCACGCACGACCGCCGGATGCTCGACGCGGTCCGCACCACGCGCCGTATCGAGGTGGCCGCGGGCAAGGTCACCGAACTGTGATCGCCTGCTGAACAGCAGCACACGCACAAAGGGCCCCGTCGCCGAACGGCGACAGGGCCCCAACTGCGCTCTCGGTCGTCTCAGCGACGCCGGTCGGGATCCGCAAGCCCCGCCCGCCGCAGCGCGTCCGCCATCGCGCTGTTCGCCGGCGGCGGTCCCTGGCGATCTCCGCCACGGTCCCCGCGGCCGCCCTGCTGGCGGCGCTGCTGCTGCGGCGGACGCCCGCCGCGCTCCCCGCGCTCCCGCTGCCCGGGGCCGACGCCCGACTTCGGGGCCGCCTCGTCCTCCAGCCGCAGCGTCAGCGAGATCCGCTTGCGCGGGATGTCGACGTCGAGGACCTTCACCTTCACCACGTCGCCCGGCTTCACCACGTCCCGCGGGTCCTTGACGAAGGTCTTCGACATCGCCGAGACATGCACCAGACCGTCCTGGTGGACGCCGACGTCCACGAACGCGCCGAACGCCGCCACATTGGTCACCACACCTTCGAGGACCATCCCGGACGCCAGGTCGCCGATCTTCTCCACGCCCTCCTTGAAGGTGGCCGTCTTGAACGCCGGCCGCGGGTCGCGTCCCGGCTTCTCCAGCTCCCGCAGGATGTCCGTCACGGTCGGCAGACCGAAGCTCTCGTCCACATAGTCCGCGGGCCGGAGCGAGCGCAGCGTCGATACGTTCCCGATCAGCGAGGCGACCTCGCCGCCCGCCGTCTTCACCATGCGCCGCACCACGGGATACGCCTCCGGGTGCACGCTGGAGGCGTCCAGCGGGTCGTCACCACCCCTGATCCGCAGGAAGCCGGCGCACTGCTCGTACGCCTTCGGGCCGAGCCGCGCGACATCCTTCAGCGACTTGCGGGAGCGGAAGGGGCCGTTCGAGTCGCGGTGCGCCACGATGTTCTCGGCCAGCCCGGTGCCGATGCCCGAAACACGAGAAAGCAGCGGCGCGGACGCGGTGTTGACGTCGACGCCGACGCCGTTCACACAGTCCTCGACGACCGCATCCAGCGAGCGCGAGAGCTTCACCTCGGACAGGTCGTGCTGGTACTGGCCGACACCGATCGACTTGGGGTCGATCTTGACCAGCTCGGCCAGCGGGTCCTGGAGGCGGCGCGCGATGGAGACGGCGCCGCGCAGCGACACATCCATGTCGGGCAGCTCCTGCGAGGCGAATGCGGACGCGGAGTACACCGAGGCGCCCGCCTCCGAGACCATCACCTTGGTGAGGCTCAGCTCCGGGTGCTTGGCGCACAGTTCACCGGCGAGCTTGTCCGTCTCGCGGGACGCCGTGCCGTTGCCGATCGCGATCAGATCGACGGAGTGCTCCTTGGCGAGCCGCGCCAGCTTGGCCAGCGACTCGTCCCACCTGTTCGCCGGGACGTGCGGATGAATGACATCGGTCGCGACGACCTTGCCGGTCGCATCGACGACGGCGACCTTCACACCCGTACGGAAACCGGGGTCGAGCCCCAGCGTCGCCCGGGTGCCTGCCGGGGCGGCCAGCAACAGATCCCGCAGATTCGCGGCGAAGACCCGCACCGCCTCGTCCTCGGCCCCCGTGCGCAGCCGCAGCCGCAGGTCGATGCCCAGATGCACCAGGATCCGGGTCCGCCAGGCCCAACGCACGGTGTCGGCGAGCCACTTGTCGCCGGCCCGCCCGCGGTTCGCGATGCCGAAGCGCGCGGCGACCAGACCCTCGTACGACGAAGGGCCGTCCGTGGCCTCCTCCGGCTCGAGCACCAGGTCGAGAACTTCCTCCTTCTCGCCCCGGAACATGGCCAGCACCCGGTGCGAGGGCAACTCCTTGAACGGCTCCGCGAAGTCGAAGTAGTCGGCGAACTTGGCGCCCGCCTCCTCCTTGCCCTCGCGCACCTTCGCCGCCAGCCGCCCGCGCGTCCACATCCGCTCGCGCAGCTCGCCGATCAGATCGGCGTCCTCGGAGAAACGCTCCGTCAGGATGGCTCGCGCGCCGTCCAGAGCGGCGGCGGCGTCCGCGACGCCCTTGTCGGCGTCGACGAAGGCCGCGGCAGCCGCGAGCGGCTCGACCGACGGATCGCCGAGCAGCCCCTCGGCGAGCGGCTCAAGGCCGGCCTCGCGCGCGATCTGCGCCTTGGTACGCCGCTTGGGCTTGAACGGCAGATAGATGTCCTCCAGGCGCGCCTTGGTGTCGGCGCCCCGGATCTGCGCCTCCAGGGCCGCGTCCAGCTTGCCCTGTTCGCGTACGGACTCAAGGATCGCGGTCCGCCGCTCCTCCAGCTCGCGCAGGTAGCGCAGCCGCTCCTCGAGCGTGCGCAGCTGCGCGTCGTCGAGCATCTCGGTCGCTTCCTTGCGGTAGCGCGCGATGAACGGCACGGTCGACCCGCCGTCGAGCAGCTCGACGGCCGCCTTCACCTGCCGCTCGCGTACGCCGAGCTCCTCGGCGATCCTGCCTTCGATGGACGTGGTCACGGTTTCCCGACTCGCCTTCTCGTGCTGGCTGTGCTTGAGAGTGCATTGTGCCGGGTGGCCGGGGGCTGTGTCGCGTGGCGCTTCAGACGCGGCGGGTGCGGCCGCCCCCGCGTGAGGCTCCGCCGAAGAGCCGGGCCGGGGCCCGGAAGGGCAGCGTCACCACGGTGGCGATCGCGGAGCCGATCGACCGCAGTACGTCGGCGACGGCTGCGAACATGGATGCCTCCGGAGTCGGTGCCTGTCGCCTTCCGGGTTGCCGCGGCCGACCCGGGTGAACGTCAGCCCTTGCCGCTGAGGTCCGCGGGGAACGCGCCGGCGGCCACCGCGGCCAGCAGGAACCCGCGCCCGAGCTCGGTCAGCCGCTCGACGCCCTCGGCCCCCAGATGCGCGTACGGAGCGAGGTCGATGCGGTCCGTGTGCTCCTCGACCTCCTCCCGCAGCCGTACGCCGTCCTCGGTCAACTCGCCCTCGGCGCCCAGCACTCCACGCTCGCGCAGCCGTCCCTGGGCGGCCTCCCAGTCGGCGCGCCGCCAGCCGCGCGTGGCCAGAATCCAGCGCACGGCCATGCCCTTGCCCGTCGCGGTGTGGCTCACCAGCGCCTCCAGTGGGTCGAGCCCGGCCAGGAGCAGCGCGGCGAGATGGCCGTCGCCGCGGTGCTCGCGCAGCAGGGTCGCGGCATGCCAGTACGCCAGATGCGGCTCGTCCGGGACCGGCAGATCGGCGTGCGCGGCGTACAGCGGCCGGGCGTGCCGCGTGCACGCCTCGGCGGCGCGCAGCGCGAGCTGTGCAGCCTCCGCCAGCTCCTTGGAGGCGATCACCTCTTCGCCCAGCAGCCGCCGCAGGGTGCTGTCGACGGCACGCAGCCGGGCTTCGAGCACGGCCTCGGGCGATGCGATGTCCCAGACGGCGGGCAGATGCCGGGCGATCAGCTCGTGGTTGAAGTTGTAGAAGGCCGCGGCGACGGTCCCCGGTCCCACCGCGCCCATCGCGGCACCGCGCCCGGCGAAGTAGGCGGCGTCCGCGTCCTCGATGCCGATCTGCGCGAGCTCCTTCGCGAAGTCGGGCGAGAAGTAGACCGTCGAGTGAAACGGGTTGAGGGCGTTGTGACAGCGGCGGCCGGAGCGCGCGGGCAGAGAGCTCATGCGAGGCACGTTACCGACTGGTCGGTACGGAGTGAAACCCCCGGGTCACCAGTGGCAGGAAAGGAGGGGTACTCGTCATTGCGGACAGATCTCGCCCCGCGAAGGATGGACGCCATGACAGAGCGATCCGTACTCGTCGTCCTCTTCGACGGCGTGCAGAGCCTTGATGTGACGGGCCCGGTGGAGGTCTTCGCCGGTGCCGCCAAGGTCGTCGGCGACCCGGCGGCGTACCCGATTCGCACCGCCTCACTCGACGGAGCCGTGGTACGCACGTCCAGCGGGCTGACCCTCGTCCCGGACGGCACCCTCGCCGACGCCCCCGGGCCGTACACGCTCCTCGTTCCCGGCGGCGAGGGCACGCGCAGGCCCGACCCTGGGCTGATCGACTGGCTCCGAGCCAACGGCCCGCGCGCCGAGCGCCTTGTCTCTGTCTGCACCGGAGCCCTGCTGCTGGCCGAAGCCGGACTGCTCGACGGCCACCGGGCCACCACGCACTGGGCCACCTGCGACCATCTCGCCCGCACATACCCGGCCGTCGACGTCGACCCGGACCCGATCTTCGTACGCGACGGAAGAGTCGCCACCTCCGCCGGCGTCACCGCGGGCATCGACCTCGCGCTCGCCCTGGTCGAGGAGGACCACGGCCGGGATGTCGCGCTCACCGTCGCCCGCCATCTGGTCGTATTCCTCAGACGCCCGGGCAGCCAGGCACAGTTCAGTGCCCAGCTCGCCGCCCAGACGGCGCGACGGGAGCCACTGCGCGAGGTCCAGCAGTGGGTCACCGAGCACCCCGACCACGACCTGTCGGTCGAGTCGCTGGCCGACCGCGCCCGGCTCTCACCGCGGCACTTCGCCCGCGCCTTCCAGGCCGAGACGGGGATGACGCCCGGGCGCTATGTCGAGCGCGTACGGCTCGAACACGCCAGACGCCTGCTCGAGGACACCGCCGACGGCGTGGAGGAGGTCTCGCGGGCCGCCGGCTACGGCACACCCGAGGCGATGCGCCGCGCCTTCGTCAAGGCGCTGGGCACCGCACCGGCGGAGTACCGCCGCCGCTTCCACGCCCCCCTGCAACCCACCCTCTGAAAGGGCCTGCCCGATGCAGATCGCGATCCTGCTCTACGACCGCTTCACCACCCTCGACGCCGTGGGACCGTACGAACTGCTCGGCCGGCTGCCCGGCGCCGAGACGGTGTTCGTCGCCAAGGAGGCCGGTCCCGTCCTCGGCGACCAGGGCAGCCTCTCCCTGGTCGCCGAACGCGCCATGACGGAGGTGCCCGCTCCGGACATTCTCCTGATCCCGGGCGGCCCCGGCACGCGCCGGGCCATGGTGGACGAAGCCGTCCTCGACTGGGTCCGCACCGCCGACGCCACCAGCACCTGGACGACCTCCGTGTGCAGCGGCTCCCTCGTGCTCGCCGCGGCAGGCCTCCTCAAGGGCCGCCGGGCCACCTCGCACTGGCTGTTTCTCGACGGTCTGGTGCCCTTCGGCGCCGAGCCGACCGGGGAGCGCGTCGTCTTCGACGGCAAGTACGTCACGGCTGCCGGTGTCTCGTCCGGCATCGACATGGCCCTGCATCTGCTCGGCCGGATCGGCGGTGACGAGGTGGCCCAGACCGTTCAGCTGCTGACCGAGTACGACCCGCAGCCGCCGTACGACGCGGGCTCGCCGGAGAAGGCCCCGGCGCAGATCGTGGCGTACTGGCGCGGGGAGGCGGAGCAGATCATGGCCGCGCAGGACTGAGGGGCGCAAGGACAGTCACTCGGACGACTGTCGCAATGACGACGGTCACACGGACCAGGTGAAGCGCGGCGCGCGCCGCTCCAGGAAGGCGGCGACTCCCTCCGCGGTGTCGCCGCTGCCGCGCGCCTGCTCCGCCCAGTGCGCGTCGCGGTCTCTCCGGCCCGTCGCGAACTCCTTGGCGGCCGCCTGAGTGAGCAGTGAGCGCGACACCAGCACCCGGGTGAACTCGGCCACCCGCTTGTCGAGTTCACCCACGGGCAGCACCTCGTCCACCAGGCCCGTGCGCAGCGCCCGCTCCGTGTCGATCAGTTCGCCCGAGAACAGAAGGTACTTGGCGGCCGCGGGTCCCACCAGCGAGACCAGCCGCCGGGTCGACGACGCCGGATACACGATCCCGAGCTTCGCCGGAGTGACGCCGAAGAGCGCGCCCTCGGCGGCGAACCGCAGATCGCAGGCCGCGGCCAGCTGGCTGCCGCCTCCCACGCAGTAGCCGCGCACGGCCGCGAGCGTCGGCTTGGGAAAGGCCGCCAAGGCCTCCTCGGCATGTACCGCGAGCGACTGCTGCTCGTCGCCCGGCTCACGCAGCGTGGAGATGTCGGCCCCGGCGCAGAACGTCCCGCCCGCGCCGGTCAGCACCAGCGCCCGCACCTCGCGGTCCGCGGCCAGCTCCCCGAGCAGCCCTGGCAGCGCTCGCCACATGTCCGCCGTCATCGCGTTGCGCTTGGCGGGGTTGCTGATGACGACGGTGGCGATCCCGTCTGCGACCGAATGGTCCAGCTGCGGCTCCATGAGCCGGATGCTATCTGCCGTGGTCGAACCTGCGATCAAGAAGGGGTCCACAACTGACGCGGGCATACACCGGCGGTCAGAAGGCGTCGATATGCGCAGATTTCTGGTCAGCGGCCCGGTACGGACCAACCGGCTCCCAACACTTATTACTCGATGGTCAGTGGCGGTCGAGCCGAGGGTGGTGCCGGACTATGGAGAGCCGCGGGAGCGTCCCGGCCCGGCCACTGTCGTACGAGGGTGTGTGGCGATTCACCGCTCCCGCCATCGACGTGTCCGTCCCACAGGCCCGACACGCCGTAAGAGATCTGCTGAATCGTCAGGGCGTGCCCGTCCATGACGACACCGTTCAGGGGCTGCTGCTGATCGTCTCCGAGCTGGTGACCAATGCCGTACGGCATGCGGCCCTGCTCTCACCCGAGATCGCCGTGGAGGTGGCCATCGGCGCGGAGTGGGTCCGGGTGTCCGTGGAGGACAACCACCCCTACCGCCCCAAGGCGCTGGAGGCGGACTACGCGCAGACCGGCGGCCGCGGTCTGCTGCTCGTACGGGAGATGACCTTCGAGGCCGGCGGGACCTGCGACGTCGAGCACACCGCGAGCGGCGGAAAGATCATCTGGGCCGCGCTGCCGCTGCGGCCGACCGACGGCACCGCGACCCTGTAGAGCGCCGCGCCGGGCAGCTCCTCCCAGCGCCCCCCGGCCGTTTCCCGAGCCGTTTCACCAGCCGCCGGACGGCCCCGTGAGCTCCCTGATCGCCGGACGCGCCGCGTCCAGCACGGTCATGAACCACGCCGAGAACGGCGCCTGCGCATGCCGGTCCGCCAGCTCCTTCGGCGTGACGAACGCCGTCTCGCCGACCTCCTCCGGGTCCGGCCGCAGCGGAGCCTGCACCAGACCCACGAAGAGGTGGTTGTACTCCTGCTCCACCAGGCCAGAGCTCGGGTCCGGGTGGTTGTAGCGGACCGTGCCCGCCTCGGCGAGCAGCGAGGGCGAGATCCCGAGCTCCTCCTGCGTACGCCGCGCGGCCGCAGCGAAGGGGGCCTCACCGGGGTAGGGGTGGCCGCAGCAGGTGTTCGACCAGACGCCGGGGGAGTGGTACTTGCCGAGCGCCCGGCGCTGCACCAGCAGCCGCCCGAGCTCGTCGAAGAGGAACACGGAGAACGCCCGGTGCAGCTGACCCGGCGCCTGATGCGCGGCCAGCTTCTCCGCCGTGCCGATGGTGTTGCCGTGCTCGTCGACCAGCTCGAGCAGGATCGCTGGGGGCGCTTGGGGGGTGCCGCTCGACGAACTGTTCCCTGTGGTGGCTGGTGAGGTCGGCATAACCATCCTTCGCATCGGTCCTCGGCCCTGCGGGGCCTGCCCAGTCTGCCGTACAAAAGCGGCTTGTCCGCACTTCGGCAGTCGCCCCGGCATGTCCGCCGCCGCGCCTCGGACGCCGAAGGCCGCCGACTGGTGATCGTGCCTGTCGGTGTGTCACCGAACCGCCTTCAGTGACAGAGCTTGGCCTCGTGCTCCGCATGGCCGACCGGCTCCAGCTGGAACGTGCAGTGCTCCACATCGAAGTGGTCCCCGAGGCACCCCTGCAGATCGTGCAGCATCTTCTCGTGCCCGACCGCGTCCAGGACGTCCTGGCTGACCACCACATGCGCGGAGAGCACCGGCATCCCGGAGGTGATCGTCCAGGCGTGCAGATCGTGTACGCCCTCCACTCCCGGCAGCGCGACTATGTGCGCCCGCACCTCGCCCATGTCGACGCCCTTCGGGGCCGCCTCCAGCAGGACGTTGAGCGTCTCGCGCAGCAGCTTCCAGGTGCGCGGCACGATCATCAGTCCGATGATCAGGGACGCGATGGGGTCGGCGGGCAGCCAGCCGGTGGCGAGGATGATGCCGGCCGAGACCAGCACGGTGAACGAGCCGAGGGCGTCCGCGAGGACCTCCAGATACGCCCCGCGCACATTGATGCTGTCCTGCTGACCGCGCACCAGCAGCGAGAGCGAGACCATATTGGCGATCAGGCCGACCAGGGCGAACGCGATCGTCAGCCAGCCCCGGGTCTCGGCAGGAGTGATGAAGCGCTGCACCGCCTCGTACAGCAGATAGCCGCCGACACCGAGCAGGAGCAGACAGTTGGCGAGCGCGGCGAGGATCTCGGCGCGCGCATAGCCGAAGGTGCGGTTCCCGACGGCGGGCCGGCCGGCGAAGTGGATCGCCAGCAGCGCCATCGCCAGCCCCACGCCGTCCGTGGCCATGTGGGCGGCGTCGGCGATCAGCGCGAGCGAGTCGGACAGGACGCCGCCGACGATCTCCACGACCATCACGCCCAGCGTGATGGACAGCGCAATACGCAGCCGTCCCGTGTAGGCAGCGGCCGCGGTGCCGGTCGGCGGCGGTCCGCCGTGCGAATGCCCGTGGTCGTGCCCAGCCCCCATGAGGGACGCCTCCCTGGTTGTCGGACGTGACTGCCGAGACCTCAGTCAACTACGGGTGGGGGGTATCGGGCAACACGGCACTGAACACCGTTGTCATATCGCCTGACCTGCGGAAACGACCCGCAGGTCAGGACGCTGACAAGATCAGTTCGCGTCCGCTCGGGGATGCCGCAGACACCAGCCCTGCCAGGCCGACTCGACCATCTCGCGTACCCCGCGCGAGGCCGTCCAGCCCAGCTCCTTGGCGATCAGATCGACCGAGGCGACGGCCTTCGCGGCATCGCCGGGACGGCGCGACTCGATCACCGGCTCCTCGCCGTACCCGGTGATCTCCGCCACCAGATCGGCGAGCTCGCGCACCGAGACACCGACTCCGCGGCCGATGTTGACCGTCAGATCCTCGCCGCCGTCCTGCTCGGCGAGCCTGCGGGCCACGGCGAGATGGGCATCGGCCAGATCCGCGATATGGATGTAGTCCCGGATGCATGTGCCGTCCGGGGTCGGATAGTCGGCGCCGAAGATCCGCGGGGCCTCACCGCGGCTGATCCGGTCGAAGAACATCGGGATGATGTTGAACACTCCGGTGTCGGCCAGCTCCGGCTCGCCGGCACCCGCCACATTGAAGTAGCGCAGACAGGCCGTGGACAGGTTGTGCGCCCGGCCCGTGGCCCGTACCAGCCACTCGCCCGCCAGCTTGGTCTCGCCGTACGGATTGATCGGCTCGCACGGAGCGGACTCGGGGATCAGCTCCATCTCGGGCACCCCGTACACCGCCGCCGACGAGGAGAACAGGAAGCGCCGCACACCGGCCGCGACGACCGCCTCCAGCAGCACGGTCAAGCCGTGCACATTCTCCCGGTAGTAGCGCAGCGGCTGCTCGACGGACTCCCCGACCTGCTTCTTCGCCGCGAGATGTACGACTCCGCTCACCCCGTGCTCCGCGAGCGTGCGGTCGAGCAGCTCCCGGTCCAGGATCCCCCCGCGCACGAGCGTGATCTCCTTCGGCAGCCGCTCGGCGACGCCCGACGACATGTCGTCGAGCACCACGACCCGCTCGCCCGCCGCCGTCATGGCCCGCGCCACATGCGCGCCGATGTACCCCGCTCCACCTGTGATCAGCCAAGTCATGCCCGCCAGCCTATGCGCTGGGCAGCCGTGGTTTGTGGGGCGAGGTAGCGAGTTTGTAGGGCGAGGTACTGATCGACGATGATGATCTCCGCAGGCCCCGTGGGGCTTGCAGCCAGGCCGAGCGGGGCGTAAACGGCCAGTGAACTCCCGCTTCCGTACATCCGATAGCCTCTGCCGACGAGCCGCCGCCCGTATACGGCCGAGCCGCCGCGCACCCGCACCCTCAGCGCCAAGGAGTGAGTTCGTCTGTCGACCGCCATCCTCACCGGTCCGCCGGTACCCGGATCGTCGCTCGAGGGCGATCTGCGGTCGCTGGGCTTCGACGTACGGGTTGCCTCCCGCGCCGAGGACGTCTCGGCGCTGATCGCCGCCGTGCCGGGCGCCGACCGCGTTGCCGTCGTCGACCCGCACTTCGTCGGGCACGTCCACGCCCTGCGGCTCGCGCTGACGGACCCCCGCTTTCCCGCGGCCGCGGTCACGGGCGCGCTGACGGTGCAGCCCGCGGCGCGGGCCGCACTGACCCGGGCCCTCGCGACCACGGCGGGCAGCGACGTGAACCGGCCCACACCGTCCAATGGCGCGTCGGACGACGCTCTGTCCGCCGTCCAGGCCGTGGTGCGGCCCGGTGCCGCCGGGACGGCCGTGGTGCCCGACGCGCTCGCCGCTGCTCTCGACGCCGACGGCACCACCGTGCACCGGCCCGAGCTGGGATCACTCGTCGCGAGCGTGCCCGGTGACCCCCAGGCCCGTAACGAGGCCCGGCAGGCCGTCGAGGCGGTCGACGACGAGGCCGTACGGCTGCGCTCCGCCGTGAAGGCCCGCGACGGCTTCTTCACGACCTTCTGCATCAGCCCGTACTCCCGCTATCTCGCCCGCTGGTGCGCCCGCCGCGGGCTGACCCCCAACCAGGTCACCACCGCCTCACTGCTCACGGCGCTGATAGCGGCAGCCGCCGCTGCCACCGGCACCCGCGCCGGTTACGTCGCGGCGGGCCTGCTGCTGCTCTTCTCCTTCGTCCTGGACTGCACCGACGGACAGCTCGCCCGCTATTCGCTCCAGTACTCGACGATGGGCGCCTGGCTGGACGCGACCTTCGACCGGGCCAAGGAGTACGCGTACTACGCGGGCCTCGCCCTCGGCGCCGCCCGCAGTGGCGACGACGTATGGGCGCTGGCACTCGGCGCGATGGTGCTGCAGACCTGCCGCCATGTCGTGGACTTCTCCTTCAACGAGGCGAACCACGACGCGGTCTCCAACACAAGCCCCACCGCCGCCCTGTCCGACAGACTCGACAGCGTCGGCTGGACGGTCTGGGTGCGCCGGATGATCGTGCTGCCCATCGGCGAGCGCTGGGCCATGATCGCCGTGCTGACGGCCGTGACCACGCCCCGGATCGTCTTCTACGCCCTGCTGATCGGCTGTGCCTTCGCCGCGACGTACACCACGGCGGGCCGCGTCCTGCGCTCGCTGACCCGCAAGGCCCGCCGGACGGACCGTGCCGCTCAGGCGCTCGCGGATCTCGCCGACTCCGGCCCGCTCGCAGAAAGCCTCGCCCGCCGGTTCAAGGCGGCCGCGCAGAGGCTCCCCGCGCTGCTGCCGCCCGCGATCGCGCTGGCGGGCGGTGCGGTCCTGGTGGCTGCCGCGGCCCTCTCGGACTACGGCTCCATCTGGCCGGTCCTCGCCGCCGTGGTCTACGCCGCCACCTCGGCGCTCGCGGTCGCCCGCCCCCTCAAGGGCGCCCTCGACTGGCTCGTCCCGCCGGTGTTCCGGGCCGCCGAATACGGCACCGTCCTGGCGCTCGCCGCCCGTGCCGAGGTGAACGGCGCCTTGCCCGCGGCCTTCGGTCTGGTGGCGGCCGTCGCCTACCATCACTACGACACCGTGTACCGCATCCGCGGCGGTACCGGCGCGCCCCCGCACTGGCTGGTGCGGGCGATCGGCGGGCACGAGGGGCGGGTTCTGGCAGTCGCACTGCTGGCCGCCCTGGTCACCGACACAGACTTCACCACCGCGCTGACGGCCCTCGCTGTGGCCGTCGCACTCGTGGTGCTGGTGGAGAGCATCCGCTTCTGGGTGTCCTCCGCAGCACCCGCCGTACATGACGAAGGAGAACCCGCATGATCGGCCTCGTACTGGCAGCCGGTGCCGGACGGCGTCTTCGCCCTTACACCGACACGCTTCCGAAGGCCCTCGTGCCGGTGGACCCTGCGGCAGACGGGTCCATCACCGTCCTCGACCTCACCCTCGGGAACTTCGCCGAGATCGGGCTCACCGAGGCTGCGATCGTCGTCGGCTACCGCAAGGAGGCCGTCTACGAGCGCAAGGCGGCTCTGGAGGCGAAGTACGGCCTGAAGCTCACCCTCGTCGACAACGAAAAGGCCGAGGAGTGGAACAACGCCTACTCCCTGTGGTGCGCCCGTGACATCCTGAGGCAGGGTGTGATCCTCGCCAACGGCGACACCGTCCACCCGGTCTCCGTCGAGCGGACCCTGCTCGACGCCCGCGGCAACGGCCAGAAGATCATCCTCGCCCTCGACACGGTGAAGCAGCTCGCCGACGAGGAGATGAAGGTGATCACGGACGGCGACAAGGGTGTCCGGCGGATCACCAAGCTGATGGACCCGGCCACCGCCACCGGCGAGTACATCGGCGTCACCCTCATCGAGCCCGAGGCCGCCGACGCGCTCGCGGACGCGCTGAAGGCCACCTTCGAGCGCGACCCCGACCTGTACTACGAGGACGGCTACCAGGAGCTCGTCAACCGCGGCTTCACCGTGGACGTGGCTCCGATCGGGGACGTGAAGTGGGTCGAGATCGACAACCACGACGACCTCGCGAAGGGCCGTGAGATCGCGTGCCTGTACTGACCCGGCTCATCCCGTCCCCGGTCGTCGTCGACATCAACGCCGGCGCGCTGGACGACCTGGCCGGCCTCCTCGCCGACCAGCGGATCTCCGGTTCCGGCAAGCTGGCGATCGCGATCAGCGGCGGCTCCGGCCAGGCGCTGCGCGAGCGGCTTTCGCCGGTGCTCCCGGGCGCCACCTGGTTCGAGATCGCCGACGGCAACATCGACTCCGCGGTCAAGCTCGCCGACGACATAAAGGGCAAGCGCTTCGACGCCGTGGTCGGCCTCGGCGGCGGCAAGATCATCGATGTGGCGAAGTACGCCGCGGCGCGGGTCGGTCTGCCGATGGTGGCCGTCGCCACGAACCTCTCGCACGACGGTCTGTGCTCGCCCGTCGCAACGCTGGACAACGACAACGGCCGTGGCTCCTACGGTGTCCCGAACCCGATCGCGATCGTCATCGACCTCGATGTGATCCGTGAGGCCCCCGTCCGTTTCGTACGTTCGGGCATCGGCGAGGCGATCTCCAACCTCTCGTCGATCGCGGACTGGGAGCTGTCCCACCAGGTCAACGCCGAGCCGGTGGACGGGCTCGCGGCCGCGATGGCCCGCACGGCCGGCGAAGCCGTACTGCGCCACCCCGGAGGCGTCGGCGACGACGATTTCCTCACCGTGCTCGCCGAGTCCCTCGTGCTGACCGGCATCGCGATCTCGATCAGCGGGGACACCCGGCCCGCGTCCGGCGCCTGCCACGAGATCAGCCACGCCTTCGACCTGCTCCATCCCCAGCGGGCCGCCAGCCACGGCGAGCAGGTCGGCCTGGGGGCCGCCTTCGCCATGCATCTGCGGGGGGCCCGCGACAAGGCGGGACTCTTCGCCGAGGTGCTGCGCAGACACGGCCTGCCGGTGCTGCCCGACGAAATCGGGTTCTCCGTCGACGAGTTCGTCGCGGCCGTGGAGTACGCACCGCAGACTCGTCCGGGCCGCTTCACCATCCTCGAGCACCTTGACCTCACCACCGATCAGATCAGGGACGCGTACGCCGACTATGCCAAGACCATCAGTAGCTGAACTCCGTCCGGTCGTTCACCCGGAGGGCGTGAAGGACCGGCGAAGCGGCGAGCACTGGGGCGGCCGCTTGTACATGCGCGAGATCTCTCTGCGCATCACCCGCCGCCTGGTCACCACGAACGTCACGCCGAACCAGCTGACGTACCTGATGACCCTCTGCGGTGTCCTCGCGGCCCCGGCCCTGCTCGTGCCGGGCATCTGGGGCGCCGTCCTCGGCGTCGTGGCGGTCCAGCTCTATCTGCTGCTGGACTGCGTCGACGGCGAGGTCGCCCGCTGGAAGAAGCAGTTCTCGCTCTCCGGCGTGTACCTGGACCGCGTCGGTGCCTACCTGTGCGACGCGGCGGTCCTGGTCGGCTTCGGCCTGCGCGCCGCCGACCTGTGGGGCCCCGGGCCGATCGACTGGCTGTGGGCCTTCCTGGGCACCCTCGCCGCGCTCGGCGCGATCCTGATCAAGGCCGAGACCGACCTGGTCGGGGTCGCCCGCCATCAGGGCGGGCTGCCGCCGGTCAAGGAAGCGGCAGCAGAGCCGCGCTCGTCCGGCATGGCACTGGCCCGCCGGGCCGCCGCCGCGCTGAAGTTCCACCGGCTCGTCCTCGGCATCGAGGCGTCCCTGCTCATCCTGGTGCTCGCCGTCCTGGACGCGGTCCGGGACGACCTGTTCTTCACGCGCCTCGGCGTCGCCGTGCTGGCCGGCATCGCGCTGCTCCAGACGCTGCTGCACCTCGTGTCCATCCTGGCCTCCAGCAGGCTGAAATGAGCGGCCCGATGAAGCTCGGCGCGGTCATCATCACCATGGGCAACCGCCCCGACGATCTGCGCGCCCTCCTCGATTCGGTCGCCAAGCAGGACGGCGACCCGATCCAGGTGGTCGTCGTCGGCAACGGCGCCCCCGTGACCGATGTCCCCGAGGGTGTGCGCACCGTGGACCTGCCCGACAACCTGGGCATCCCCGGCGGCCGCAACGTCGGCATCGAGGCCTTCGGCCCGTCCGGCTCCGACGTCGACGTGCTGCTCTTCCTCGACGACGACGGCCTGCTGCCGAACACCGACACCGGCCGGCTGGTGCGCGAGGCCTTCGAGGCCGATCCGAAGCTGGGCATCGTCAGCTTCCGCATCGCCGACCCTGAGACCGGGCTCACACAGCGCCGTCACGTCCCGCGACTGCGTGCCTCCGACCCGATGCGCTCCTCGCGCGTGACAACGTTTCTCGGCGGCGCCAACGCCGTGCGGACGACGGTGCTCGCCGAGGTCGGCGCGCTGCCCGACGAGTTCTTCTACGCCCATGAGGAGACGGACCTCGCCTGGCGGGCACTGGACGCGGGCTGGGCGATCGACTACCGCTCGGACATGGTGCTGTTCCACCCGACGATGCCCCCGTCCCGGCATGCGGTCTACCACCGCATGGTGGCCCGCAACCGGGTCTGGCTCGCCCGCCGGAATCTGCCCGCGCCCCTGGTCCCCGTCTACCTCGGTGTCTGGGTGCTCCTCACGCTCCTGCGCCGCCCCTCGCTGCCGGCCCTGAAGGCCTGGTTCTCCGGCTTCAAGGAGGGCTGGCAGACGCCGTGCGGTCCCCGCCGGCCCATGAAGTGGCGTACGGTATGGCGGCTCACCCGACTGGGCCGACCTCCGGTCATCTGACAAGCTCGGTTCTGAGACCATCGGACGTACCTCGGGACCCGGCGAGGTACGAAGCCGCGCCCCGAACTGCCGCGCATCTTGAACACGAAAGTTTCAACTTGTGACTGACACAACCCATGACGGTGGTGTGATCGTAATGAGCGCCCCGCCATCTCCCGACGACGGCGTGTCCTCGGCGGATCTCGCCGCCAAGTACGGCCTGTCGGTGAGCGGTGCCCGACCGGGGCTCGTCGAGTACATCAGGCAGCTGTGGAGCCGGCGCCACTTCATCCTGGCCTTCTCGCAGGCCAAGCTGACGGCCCAGTACGCCCAGGCGAAGCTGGGCCAGCTGTGGCAGGTGGCGACCCCACTGCTCAATGCGCTCGTGTACTACCTGATCTTCGCGCTGATCCTGGGGACGAAGAAGGGGATCTCCAACGAGGTCTTCATTCCGTTTCTGGTGACGGGTGTGTTCGTCTTCACCTTCACCCAGAGTTCGGTGATGGCGGGGGTCCGGGCGATCTCGGGCAATCTCGGGCTCGTACGGGCGCTGCACTTCCCGCGGGCGTCCCTGCCGATCTCCTTCGCGCTCCAGCAGCTCCAGCAGCTGCTGTTCTCGATGATCGTGCTGTTCGTGATCGCGATCGCCTTCGGCAGCTATCCGTCGCTGTCCTGGCTGCTGATCATTCCGGCGCTGGCTCTCCAGTTCGTGTTCAACACCGGCCTTGCGCTGATGATGGCCAGGCTGGGCAGCAACACCCCCGACCTTGCCCAGCTGATGCCGTTCATCATGCGGACCTGGATGTACGCGTCCGGCGTGATGTTCTCCATCCCGGTGATGCTCAAGGGCAAGCCGTCATGGATCGCCGATGTGCTCCAGTGGAACCCGGCGGCCATCTATATGGATCTCATCCGTTTCGGGCTCATCGACGGTTACGGATCCGAGAATCTGCCGCCGCACGTCTGGGCGTTCGCGATCGGCTGGGCGATCCTGTTCGGCGTCTTGGGGTTCGTGTACTTCTGGAAGGCTGAGGAACGGTACGGCCGTGGCTGAAGACAAGATTCCGGGACGTGTCCCGACCGTCATCGCCGACGATGTGCACATCGTCTACCGGGTGCACGGCAGCAGCGGCGGCAAGGGCAGCGCCACCGCCGCGCTGAGCCGCATACTGCGGCGGGACAAGGGCGAGTCGCGCGGTGTGCGCAAGGTGCACGCCGTACGGGGCGTCTCCTTCACCGCCTACCGCGGCGAGGCGATCGGCCTGATCGGCACCAACGGCTCCGGAAAGTCGACCCTGCTGCGGGCCATAGCGGGCCTGCTGCCGACGGAGAGCGGCAAGGTCTACACCGACGGCCAGCCCTCCCTGCTCGGCGTGAACGCGGCGCTGATGGGCGATCTGACCGGCGAACGCAATGTCATCCTCGGTGGTCTGGCCATGGGCATGACCCGCGAGGAGGTCCGCGACCGCTACCAGGACATCGTCGACTTCTCCGGCATCAACGAGAAGGGTGACTTCATCACCCTGCCGATGCGTACGTACTCCTCCGGCATGGGCGCGAGGCTGCGGTTCGCGATCGCCGCGGCCAAGGACCACGACGTCCTGATGATCGACGAGGCGCTGGCCACCGGCGACCGCAAGTTCCAAAGACGCTCCGAGGAGCGCATCCGTGAGCTGCGCAAGGAGGCGGGCACGGTCTTCCTGGTCAGTCACAGCCTCGGTTCGATCAGGGACACCTGTGACCGCGTCCTGTGGCTGGAGAAGGGCGAGCTGCTGATGGACGGCCCGACCGACGAGGTCCTCAAGGCGTACGAGAAGGAAACGGGTAAGTAGCCGGATCGCGAAGATCCCGGAATTCTCCCGAAGAAAGACCCCCGTCGCTGCATCCCGACGGGGGTCTTCTGCGTCTCTGGAGGGACAGCGGCGCGCTCGCCGTGAGCCGACAGGAACGCCAGGATCGTCAAGTGAAGGTCAATTCCCGGGCCCTGGAGGAAGGTTGGCCAGGATTGAAGTGTTCTTGTAATGCGCGCAACACCCCGACGTATCACTACGCGTTGTACAACGTAAGCTGTACCAGTGCTGAATCGCGGCAAGTGGGGCGATACCCCCTCGGCGTCCGGTCCGCAGGGCGGTGTCCCCGGGCGGTCTCCCGCAGTCGGGAGGACCGGCGGCGTGTCCGAAATAGGATGGATTGGATCGGCAGTGTAGAACGGGAGATGTGACGGCAATGACGGAAAATCTCCAGGCCCGCGAGGCTTTCGCCGTCCCCGCAGCGGGCAGTCCCGGATGACGGGCACCCGGCAGGCGCGCCCCGATGCCCCCGCGCGCACCACAACGACATCCGCGCGCGCCACACTCGACAAGGCCGCGGACGAGAACTTTCCCGTGGCCCCTTTCTTCCTGCCGCGCGCGTGGCGCGACGACCTGATGGCGGTGTACGGCTACGCCCGCCTTGTCGACGACATCGGCGACGGCGACCTCGCACCCGGCGGCGCGGACGCCCGCCACCTGGGCGTGGACCCGGCAGCGGCCGAGGACCGGCTCGCGATGCTCGACGCCTTCGAGGCCGACCTGCACCGCGTTTTCGCCGGCTCCGGCAACGACACGCCGCGCCACCCGCTGCTGCGCGCCCTGGAGCCGACCGTGCGCCGCTGCTCGCTCACTCCGGAGCCCTTCATCGGCCTGATCGAGGCCAACCGCCAGGACCAGCTGGTGCGGCGCTACCAGACCCACGACGAGCTCGTCGCGTACTGCGAGCTCTCCGCCAACCCGGTCGGCCGGCTGGTGCTGCAGATCACCGGGACCACCAGCCCCGAGCGCGTCCGCCGCTCCGACGAGGTGTGCACCGCGCTCCAGATCGTGGAGCACCTCCAGGACGTGAGTGAGGACCTGGGACGCGACCGGATCTATCTGCCGGCCGAGGACATGCAGCGGTTCCATGTCACGCAGGACGACCTGGCCGCGAGCACTGGCAGCGCATCCGTCCGCGCGCTGATCGCCTTCGAGGCGGAACGCGCCCGGCAGCTGCTTGATCACGGCACCTCGCTGGTGGGCAGCGTGCACGGCAGGCTGCGGCTGCTGCTTGCCGGATTCGTGGCCGGGGGTCGGGCCGCTCTCACCGCGATCGCGGCCGCGGACCACGACGTTCTGCCCGGACCGCCCAAGCCCACCAAGGCGAATCTGCTGCGTGAAGTGGGAGCTGTCTTGCGAAGAGCGCGTAGAGAGGGGTGAGCCGGACCATGGAGGGACCGACGGAGATGTCCGCTCCGGTGCAGGCTGCGTACAGCTACTGCGAGGCCGTCACGGGGCATCAGGCGCGCAATTTCGCCTACGGGATCAGGCTGCTGCCGGCCGACAAGCGGGGGGCCATGTCGGCGCTGTACGCGTTCTCGCGCCGCGTCGACGACATCGGCGACGGCACGCTCACGCCGGACGCCAAGCGGGACCGCCTCGAGGCGACCCGGGAGGTGCTCGGGCGGATCCGTACCGGCCAGATCGCCGACGACGACACCGACCCCGTCGCGGTCGCCCTCACGGACGCGGCGCGCCGGTTCCCGCTTCCGCTCGGCGGACTCGACGAGCTCATCGACGGCGTCCTGATGGATGTACGCGGCGAGAGCTACGAGACCTGGGACGACCTCAAGGTCTACTGCCGGTGCGTCGCGGGTGCGATCGGGCGGCTCTCGCTCGGCGTGTTCGGCACCCAGCCCGGCGCGCGCGGGACCGAGCGCGCCTCCGAGTATGCCGACACGCTGGGGCTCGCGCTCCAACTCACCAACATCCTCAGGGACGTTCGCGAGGACGCGGGCAACGGACGCATCTATCTGCCCGGCGACGACCTGGCCAAGTTCGGCTGTTCCGCCGGCTTCCACAGCGCCACCCCGCCGCCCGGCTCCGACTTCGCCGGGCTTGTCCACTTCGAAGTACGGCGCGCCCGGACCCTCTTCGCCGAGGGCTACCGCCTGCTGCCCATGCTCGACCGGCGCAGCGGCGCCTGCGTCGCCGCCATGGCCGGCATCTACCGCCGCCTGCTGGACCGCATCGAACGCGACCCGGAGGCGGTGCTGCGCGGCCGCGTCTCCCTGCCGGGTCGGGAGAAGGCCTACGTCGCGGTGCGCGGCCTGTCCGGACTCGACGCCCGGCATGTCACCCGGCAGACGCTCCGAGGACGTGTCTGATGCGGCCGTACGCGTACAACCGGTGCGCAACCCTCCGGTCCGCTGTGGCGTCCCAGACGGCAACGGCCCGAGGGGAGGTCGCATGATGGACGACGATCTGCGATCCCGGCACGCGGTGGTGGTCGGCGGGGGACTCGCCGGAATCACCGCGGCACTGCAACTCGCCGAAGCGGGAGTCGCCGTCACCCTGGTCGAAGGCCGCCCGCGGCTGGGCGGCCTCGCCTTCTCCTTCCGCCGCGGTGACCTCACCGTCGACAACGGCCAGCATGTGTATCTGCGCTGCTGCACCGCGTACCGCTGGTTCCTCGAACGGGTCGGGGGCGCTCGTCTCGCCCCACTCCAGGACCGGCTCGACGTGCCCGTACTGGACGTGGCACGCAAGAAGGGCCCACGTCTTGGCCGGCTGCGCCGCACCGCGCTGCCTGTGCCGCTGCACCTGGCGGCCAGCCTGGCCGGCTATCCGCACCTCTCGCTGGCCGAGCGGGCGGGCGTCGGGCGCGCCGCACTCGCGCTCGGCAAGCTCGACCCGGCCGACCCGGCGCTGGACGGCATCGACTTCGGGACCTGGCTCGGGCGCCACGGCCAGTCGCAGCGTGCCATCGAGGCACTGTGGGACCTGGTCGGCGTCGCGACGCTGAACGCCACCGCGCCGAACGCCTCCATGGGGCTCGCCGCGATGGTCTTCAAGACCGGGCTGCTCTCCGCGCCCGGCGCCGCAGACATCGGCTGGGCCCGCGTGCCGCTCGGAGAGCTGCACGACACACTGGCCAGTAAGGCGCTCGACTCGGCCGGTGTACGCACCGAGCTCTCCACCAAGGTCCGCGGCATCTCCCGTGCGGAGCTGGGGCGTTGGAGCGTCGCCGTGGACGGCGGGCTGCTGGAGGCCGACACCGTCGTACTCGCCGTACCGCAGCGCGAGGCCCATGCCCTGCTGCCGGAGGGGGCCCTGGAGGACCCCGACCGGCTGCTCGACATCGGCACCGCGCCGATCCTCAACATCCATGTCCTCTACGACCGCAAGGTGCTGCGGCAGCCCTTCTTCGCCGCACTGGGCACCCCGGTCCAGTGGGTCTTCGACCGCACCGAGGCCTCCGGGCTCGCGGACGGCCAGTATCTGGCGCTGTCCCAGTCCGCGGCCGAGGACGAGATCGACGCCCCCGTGGCCGAACTGCGCGAGCGGTATCTGCCCGAGCTGGAGCGACTGCTGCCCGCCGCGCGAGGCGCCGCGGTACGCGACTTCTTCGTCACCCGGGAGCGGACGGCGACCTTCGCCCCGAGCCCGGGCGTCGGCAGGCTGCGCCCCGGCGCACACACCCGGGCGCCGGGTCTGTACCTTGCGGGCGCGTGGACGGCCACCGGCTGGCCCGCGACCATGGAGAGCGCCGTGCGCAGCGGCTTCAGCGCCGCGGGCGCCGCGCTCTTGGCTCTCGGCCGCCCCCATGAACATCCGCTCAAGGAGGCGGCATGAGCTTGAGTACTGGAACAAGAGGAGAGACCGTGCCGACTGTGCACTCGGCCAACCCGGCTGAAGACACCGCAGCGGGAGTGGACATCGCCGCGCTGCTGGAGCGCGGGCGGACGATGTCGACGCCGGTGCTGCGTGCCGCCGTGGACCGGCTCGCACCACCCATGAACACCGTCGCCGCGTACCACTTCGGCTGGATCGACGCGCAGGGGCGGCCCGCGGACGGGGACGGCGGCAAGGCCGTACGTCCCGCGCTCGCCCTGCTGTCCGCCGAGGCGGCCGGAGCCGTGCCCGAGGTCGGCGTCCCCGGTGCCGTGGCCGTCGAGCTGGTGCACAACTTCTCGCTGCTGCACGACGACCTGATGGACGGCGACGAGCAGCGCCGCCACCGCGACACCGTGTGGAAGGTGCACGGACCCGCTCAGGCGATCCTCGTCGGCGACGCCCTGTTCGCCCTCGCCAACGAGATCCTGCTCGAACTCGGCAGCGTCGAGGCCGGCCGTGCGACACGCCGGCTGACCACCGCGACCCGCAAGCTCATCGACGGCCAGGCCCAGGACATCTCGTACGAGCACCGCGAGCGCGTCAGCGTCGAGGAGTGCCTGGAGATGGAGGGCAACAAGACCGGCGCGCTGCTGGCCTGCGCAGTCTCCATCGGCGCGGTGCTCGGCGGGGCGGACGACCGCACGGCCGACACGCTGGAGGCGTACGGCTACCACCTCGGGCTCGCCTTCCAGGCCGTGGACGATCTGCTGGGCATCTGGGGCGACCCGGTGAGCACCGGCAAGCAGACCTGGAGCGATCTGCGCCAGCGCAAGAAGTCCCTTCCGGTCGTCGCCGCGCTCGCCGCGGGCGGACCGGCCTCACAGCGCCTCGGAGAGCTGCTCGCGGCCGACGCCAAGAGCAATGACTTCGACAGCTTCTCCGAGAAGGAATTCGCCACCAGGGCGGCCCTGATCGAGGAGGCGGGCGGCCGCGAGTGGACCTCCCAGGAGGCCCGCAGGCAGCACACCGTCGCGATCGAGGCCCTGAGCGGTGTCGACATGCCGGAGCAGGTGCGGGCACAGCTGATCGCGCTCGCGGACTTCGTCGTCGTACGAAAGAGATGATCGCCATCACCCTCATACGCGTGCCCTCCGGGGGCTAGCCCCCAGGCCCCCAAGCAGTCGCCGGCCGGTGCCCGGGCAAATCAGGTGCCGGCCGACGGAGACCCCAGCACAGCAGACAACCACTGCACCGAAGGGGAAGCCATGACAGCGACGACCGACGGAAGCATCGGGCCCGCGGGGTCCGGTGCAGCCGCGGCCACTGAAACAACCGACACAACTCCCGCCACGAGCGACGTTCTCCAGGCCGCCGGGCGGGCCGCGGAACGCTCCGTCGAGTATCTGCTGGGCCGGCAGGATGCCCAGGGCTGGTGGAAGGGCGACCTCGAGACCAATGTGACGATGGACGCCGAGGACCTGCTGCTCCGTCAGTTCCTCGGTATCCAGGACACCCTGACCACCGAGGCAGCCGCCCGCTTCATCCGGGGCGAGCAGCGCGAGGACGGCACCTGGGCCACCTTCTACGGCGGCCCCGGCGAACTCTCCACCACCGTCGAGGCGTACGTGGCGCTGCGGCTGGCCGGTGACCGGCCGGACGAGCCGCACATGGCGCGCGCCTCCGCCTGGATCAGGCAGCGCGGCGGGATCGCCGCGAGCCGCGTCTTCACCCGGATCTGGCTGGCGCTCTTCGGCTGGTGGAAATGGGACGACCTCCCCGAGCTGCCGCCCGAACTGATCTTCCTGCCCAAGTGGTTCCCGCTCAACATCTACGACTTCGGCTGCTGGGCGCGGCAGACCATCGTGCCGCTGACCGTCGTCTCGGCGAAGCGTCCGGTACGGCCCGCGCCGTTCGCACTCGACGAGCTGCACACCGATGCCCGGGTGCCGAACCCGCCCAAGCCTCGTGCCTCTGCGGTGAGTTGGGACGGCTTCTTCCAGCGCGCCGACAAGGTCCTGCACGCGTACCACAAGGTCGCGCCCCGCCGGCTGCGCCGGGTCGCGATGAACGCCGCGGCGCGCTGGATCATCGAGCGCCAGGAGAACGACGGGTGCTGGGGCGGCATTCAGCCGCCCGCCGTGTACTCCGTCATCGCGCTGCATCTGCTCGGCTACGACCTCGAACACCCCGTCATCCGAGCGGGTCTCGAATCGCTGGACCGGTTCGCCATCTGGCGCGACGACGGGGCGCGCATGATCGAAGCCTGTCAGTCGCCCGTCTGGGACACCTGCCTTGCCACCGTCGCACTCGCCGACGCGGGTCTTGCCCCGGATCATCCGGCGCTGGTCAAGGCCGCGGACTGGATGCTGGGCGAGGAGATCGTACGGCCCGGTGACTGGGCCGTACGCAGGCCCGAGCTGGCCCCGGGTGGCTGGGCCTTCGAGTTCCACAACGACAACTACCCGGACATCGACGACACGGCCGAGGTCATCCTCGCCCTGCGGCGGGTGCGGCACCCCGAACCGAAGCGGGTCGACGCGGCGATCGGCCGGGCCAAACGCTGGACGCTGGGCATGCAGTCCAGGAACGGTGCCTGGGCCGCGTTCGACGCCGACAACACCAGCGCGTTCCCCAACCGGCTGCCGTTCTGCGACTTCGGTGAGGTGATCGACCCGCCGTCGGCGGACGTCACCGCGCATGTCGTCGAGATGCTGGCCGTCGAGGGCAAGACCGACCACCCCGGTACCCGGCGCGGTATCGAGTGGCTGCTCGCCGAACAGGAACCGAGCGGCGCCTGGTTCGGCCGCTGGGGCGTCAACTACGTATACGGAACAGGGGCGGTGGTGCCCGCGCTGACCGCGGCCGGGCTGCCGGTGTCGCACCCGGCGATCCGCCGGGCCGTCCGCTGGCTCGAATCCGTCCAGAACGACGACGGAGGCTGGGGCGAGGACCTGCGCTCCTACCGGGAGCAGCGGTGGATCGGGCACGGCGAGTCCACCGCCTCCCAGACCGCCTGGGCGCTGCTCGCACTCCTCGCGGCGGGGGAGCGCGAGAGCAAGGCGGTCGAGCGGGGCGTCGTCCGGCTCGCCGAGACTCAAGCGGCCGACGGGTCCTGGGACGAGCCGCACTTCACCGGCACCGGCTTCCCCTGGGACTTCTCGATCAACTACCACCTCTACCGGCAGGTCTTTCCGCTCACGGCGCTCGGCCGCTATGTGAACGGGGACCCCTTCGACGGCACAGTCGACCGCACGCACACCCGTGAGGGGGGCTGATGGACGGTTCCCCGGAGCCCTCAGGCTCGGCCGCGCCGCTGCTGATCGCCTGTGCGCTCGGCATCGAGAAGCTTGCCCTGCGCAGTGGTGACCGCAGCGGCGCCCGTGGTCGGGTGACCGTGCTCCGCACCGGCATGGGCCCACAGAGCGCGGAGAGTGCCGTGCGCGAGGCGCTCGGCGCGGAGCAGCTGCGGGACGCCGCCGTCGTCGCGTCCGGCTTCTGCGCAGGGCTCTCCCCGGGGATGCACCCGGGCGACCTCGTCGTGGCCGACGAGACCCGCCACCCGGCCGGCCACACGGTCTGCACGGACACGGAACTGCTGGTCAAGGCGGTCGCGAGGGCAGTGCCCGGACGCAAGGTGCACACCGGACCGCTGACCGGCTCCGACCATGTCGTACGCGGTCACGAGCGGGCCCAGCTGCTGGCCACCGGCGCGATCGCGGCGGACATGGAATCCGCGGCGACGCTGCGCAGCGCTCTGAGCACCGGGCCGCGCCCGGTTGCGGCCGTCCGGGTGGTCGTGGACGCTCCAGAGCATGAACTGGTCCGGATTGGCACGGTCCGCGGTGGAATATCTGCTTTCCGTGTTCTTCGTGCCATCCTTCCCGCTTTCTTCGAATGGCACCGTTCTTTGCTGCTCCCCAGGAGGTGAGCTAGATGGCCATGCCGCTTCGTCAGACCATCAGGGTCGGGACGTATCTCATTGAACAGAAGCTCCGCAAGCGTGAGAAGTTCCCGCTCATCGTCGAGCTGGAGCCGCTCTTCGCCTGCAATCTGAAGTGCGAGGGCTGCGGCAAGATCCAGCATCCGGCCGGAATTCTGAAGCAGCGCATGCCGGTCGCGCAGGCGGTCGGCGCGGTGCTCGAGTCCGGGGCGCCGATGGTCTCCATCGCGGGCGGCGAGCCTCTGATGCATCCTCAGATCGACGAAATCGTGCGGCAATTGGTGCAGAAGAAGAAGTACGTCTTCCTCTGCACCAATGCGATGCTGCTGCGGAAGAAGATCGAGAACTTCACACCCTCTCCGTACTTCGCTTTCGCCGTGCACATCGACGGACTGCGCGAGCGGCACGATGAATCGGTCGCCAAGGAAGGGGTTTTCGACGAGGCCGTAGAGGCGATCAAGGAGGCCAAGCGGCGCGGCTTCCGGGTCACCACCAATTCGACCTTCTTCAACACGGACACCCCGCAGACAATCATCGAGGTGCTCAATTACCTCAATGACGACCTCAAGGTGGACGAGATGATGATCTCGCCCGCGTACGCCTACGAGAAGGCGCCCGACCAGGAGCACTTCCTCGGCGTGGAGCAGACCCGCGAGCTGTTCAAGAAGTCCTTCGCGGGCGGCAACCGGCGGCGCTGGCGGCTCAACCACTCGCCGCTCTTCCTCGACTTCCTGGAGGGCAAGGCCGACTTCCCCTGCACGGCGTGGGCGATCCCCAACTACTCCCTCTTCGGCTGGCAGCGCCCCTGCTATCTGATGGCCGACGGATACGTTCCCACCTACCGGGAGCTGATCGAGGAGACCGACTGGAGCAAGTACGGCCGCGGCAAGGACCCGCGGTGCGCCAACTGCATGGCGCACTGCGGCTACGAGCCCACCGCCGTCCTCGCCACGATGGGCTCCCTCAAGGAGTCCCTCAGGGCGGCACGAGAGACCGTCTCGGGAAACCGCGGGTGACGTGATGTCTGCAGGAGAGCCTGTCGCACTGGGGCTTCCCGAGCTGCCGGCCCGGCCGATCGCGACGCGCCGCACCTCGCGGCGCATCCAGGTCGGGCCGGTGGCCGTCGGCGGGGACGCCCCCGTGTCGGTGCAGTCGATGACGACGACGCGTACCTCGGACATGGGGGCGACGCTGCAGCAGATCGCCGAGCTCACCGCTTCGGGCTGCCAGATCGTACGGGTGGCTTGTCCGACCCAGGACGACGCGGACGCGCTGGC
>NZ_JBJDQK010000018.1:0-58359 GCF_044903445.1 Streptomyces sp. NPDC019890
GTCATCGCGCTGGCGCGGCCGCTGCTGCACCGGGTGTTCGGGGTGGCGGGCAAGCTGGCCGGGCAGAACGCGGTCCGCAACCCGCGCCGCACCGGTGCCACCGCCTCGGCGCTGGCGATCGGCCTCACGCTGGTCACCGGCCTCACGGTCCTCGGCGTCACGCTGGACCAGGCCGTCGCCAAGTCGACCACGGACAACATCCGCGCCGACTACATGGTCACCATGGCCGGCGGCGGCGTCCTCGACAAGTCGGCGCTCACCGCGCTGGAGAAGGCGCAGGGTGTCAGCGCGGTCTCCCCGAATCAGGAAACCGTGCTGAGGATCAAGGGCAATGCCCATACCGCCTCCGCGGTCACCCCCGGAGACGTGGAGAAGGTCCTCAACCTCAAGACGGTCTCCGGCTCCATGGCCACGCTCGGCAAGGGCCAGATTGCGGTTGCCCAGAAGACGGCGGAGTCGAACGGCTACAAGGCTGGTGACTCCGTGCCGGTAGAGTTCCCAGACGACAGCGACGGCGGCAGGGTCGGGACGAAGAACCTGACGATCGGTGCGATCTACCAGGACAATGACCGCCTCTCGCAGGTGCTGGTGTCCACGAAGGCCGTCGCTCCGTACCAGGCGAAGCCGTACATCGCCGAGATCTGGGTGAAGATGGACGGCGGCGCGACCAAGGCGAACGAGCAGGCGCTGGTGGACGCGCTGGGCGACAGCCCGGCGATGAGCATCATGGACCGGCAGGACATGCGGAACAAGTTCGGCGGAGCGATCAACACCATGCTGAACATCATGTACGGACTGCTGGCGATGGCCCTGATCATCGCGGTGCTCGGCGTCATCAACACCCTGGCGATGTCCGTCTTCGAGCGTCAGCAGGAGATCGGCATGCTGCGGGCGATCGGCCTGGACCGCCGCAAGGTCAAGCGCATGATCCGCCTGGAGGCGGTGGTGATCTCGCTCTTCGGCGCGGTGATCGGTGTTGCGCTCGGCTCGTTCCTGGGCTGGGCGATCGGCGAGACGCTCAAGGCGGACGTCAAATACTACGCCCTGGTCATGCCGTGGGACCGGATCGGGATCTTCCTGCTGCTGGCCGGGGTGGTCGGCGTGCTGGCCGCGCTGTGGCCGGCGCACAGCGCGGCGAAGCTGAACATGCTGACGGCGATCAAGACGGAGTAGCCGCTGCCGCTCTACATTCTTGCGCTCCAAGGGCGCCGAGCAGCCCGCGCAGATACTCCATTGCCCGCCGATACGTCTCCGGCCTCCGGAAATACCCACCGCTCTGAGCGTGCAGAGCGTCCAGACCGGCCGCCCAGCGGTGCACCTCATCAACCGTGGGAGGACACGGGACTTCTGCCGGTGCGACGAGCCTCGGTTGGTACAGGAGGGAGCTTGTTCGTCACCGCCGAGGCGGATAACAGACCGGGCTACGAGGAGACGTCAACTGGCAGGAAAGGCAGGGCGGTTGCTGTAGGTGCCTCCAGTATGACTTTCTGTGCCGAGGGCCTAGATGCCTCGTCAGTGCGCGTACTACCCGCACGCCACACCTGTGTCCGCAATCCGGGCAGGAGATAGGGAGCAGTTTCCGGTGCACCCCACCACCTTCTCCGCGGTCGGCTTCCGCTCCCTGACCCGCGTGCAGGACATCCCGGTCAGCTGCCCGTACGAAGCCGGGCCCCTCTCGGCCGTAGCGCCGCAGTGGATCCCGCGGACCTGCCCGCCTCGCTGCGCGCCATGGCGCTGCGGGGTGAGCGCGGCACTCAGCTCGCCGACCACGACGGCCATCCGGTGATGTGGGCCGTCGCCCCCGCCGACGGCAAGGCGCTGGCGGTCCATGTCGACTGCACCAAGCGAGCCGCCGCGATCCGCGGGCTGGACCGCTCCATCAACGTCTCCTCCGCCTTCGCGATTGTCCCTGCACTCCTCGGCGGGCTGTTCGCCCTCTCCCGTATCACGCGTCGGTTGCACGGCACCGCCCAGGTGGCCCGCAGAATCAGCACCGGCGATCTCGACGCCCGCCTGGGCGATCCCCGTGCCTGCGTCCTGAATATGCCCGGGATAGGACCGGTCACGGTCTCGGGCTGACCATCGCTGCGGGGCAAGCCCGTGTCTTCGGCGCCACGCCGCGGTTCTCGAACGCACCTGACGGCAAAGCCGTCGTCGAACTCGTACTCTCCCCGCCGAGCCCGGAACAGCGGCTCCAACAGCCAACGGACCCAGGCAACTCCCGCCCGATTGTTCGTTCCTGCCGAGTTGGTTCACCGCGCCACATGGGACCGGCGTCGGCACAGAGGCGGTGCGTTGGAGCGGGAACAGTCGGATGGGTGCCGCGTGACCCATGGGTACAGGGGCGGTGTGTTCGGGCCGATGACATGAGGGGGCGGGTCCCGGCACCTGAGGTGCCGGGGACCCGTGTCACCCGTCATGTCACTGGGGGCAGGGCGCGTTGCAACCCAGCGTGTACGACCTCGATCCCGGGAGGGAGCGGACCTGGTAGGTGTGGTGGCCGCTGGATCCGTGGTGGGTGAGCGTGCGGGAGACCTGCTGGTCGCGACGGTCTGTCAGGTGCTTTCCGTTGCAGTGCGGCAGCGCGAGGCTGAAGTTGCTGCCGTTGGGGCCGCAGAGGCCGGCGCGGTGTGTGCCAGCGGCGATGAAGGAACCGCCTTCGGGCTGGCAGGCGGAGCCGTTGGTCAGGCTGCCGGTGCGCGACGCCTCGTGGCTGGTGCAGGCCTGTCCCCGGGCGCCGGCGTTCAGCTGATCTTGGAGCTGATGGCCCGTTCCATCGCGATGAGACCGATGAGGTTGAAGGGCTTGTTGATGTTGCGCATGAGGGAGTCCTGCGACGGGCGGTAGATGCCGCGCTCGTAGTAGCGCCCGCCCTGGTAGGCCCCGATGACGCCGCCGTCGGGGGTGTTCCGTCCGAGGTAGGACGCCCACTTGGCACCGCGCGGGTCGGTGGTGACGTTCGGTTCCCTGGGTTCACCGCCCGGGTAGGTGGTGCCCGGTGTGTCGTACTCGTCGGCCAGGCCGCCTACGGAGTGGCCGAGTTCGTGGATGGCGATGCGGCCGGACTGCGCGTTGCCGCCGGAGGCGGTGGCGAGGCTCGGGTAGCCGGCGCCGCCGTACTTGGTGGTGTTGCCGACGGCGACGATCGCGTCGACGCCGGGGGCCTGGGCGGCGTACGCCTTGGCCTTCGACTCGTTGAGACACAGCAGCCGCTCGAGACCTTCGCAGAAGAAGCGCATGTCCAGGGCGGTGTCACGGTTGATGCCCGGAGAGGGGTCGTTGTCCACGCCGGACTGGTTGGACCGGACGTTGACCAGCCACACGTTGATGAGCTGGCGGTACTTGTTCCACGGGGCCGTGGCGGCGATCTCGTTCCACTTCGCCTGTGCGTGCTGACGCAGCAGCCCCGTCTGTGAGGCTGTGTAGCCGTCGCCCACGATCACCATGTCGAATCGCGAGGCAGACGGTCCGGTGTTCTGAAGGGCGGTCACCTCGGCGGCGGTCGCCTTGACGGCGGCCGCCGAGGCTGCGGTCTTGACCTGCTTGGATATCACCCGGGTGATGGTGCCGTCCGGCGAGAACACCTCCCGCCCTTCGGTCGGCTCGGCGGTGCCCGCCGCCGCGGCCTTCGGCGGCATGTCCTCAAACGCCGGACGGGCTGAAGAATTCAGCCCGTCCGGCGTTTGAGGAGCGGGGGTCCATCCCGCAGGCATGGCGGCGAATCCCGCAGCACACAGCATGGCCACGGCCAGTAAGACTGAACTTCGTCGGCGCATCAGCGCTCCTCCTTGTGCCTTAATTGGTGTGGGTGCGGCAGTACGGCCAGCCGCCGCCATGGGCGGGGTGCGGGGCCGCGGCGTATCAGCGGCGTGCGGCCCGCACCCCTGTCGGTCCCTCCTGACAAGCCCTCTGGCTGAAGGGGATACATCGGGGCCGAGCCTCCTGCGTCACTGGCCTAGGGGCGTCTTCACCGCGCCTGGCACGGCAGGAGGCGGCGCCGGGTCGACGCGCGTGCGTGTGGCGTTGGGTGCCTGACGTCGGGCGTATGCGGCCCGGCAGCGCACCGCCGTCGCCCAGCAGGGCCGCCCCTGGGGCATCGGCACGCTCCATCAACCGCTCGACGACCTCATCCGCGAGCTCATCGGGCTTGACTGCCGGATTCTTCTTGTGGCTCACGTCCGATCCGGGAGGCCGGGGGCCCACAGCGAGCCCCCGGCCAACCTGCGACCTCACGGACTTGGACGATCTTTCAGATACACCTCCCGGAATCGCCACCTCACTCCGGTGGGCGTCCTGTTGTGCAGAGTCGTATGCGTCTCAGGACCTCATTTCCGGTGTCGTGCAATGCCTCCGTTTGGATCGAGGTGAATTCCTGGTAGTGCGGAGGTGGGTGACCCGCTCCCGCCCCAGGGGAGGGTGAGGCGGGAGCGGGTCACCCGGTGCTGTTCCCGAGCTATCCGACGCGCTCGACGCGCACGTTCTGGATGACGTTCTTGCCCTGTTCGCGGACTTGCTCGAACGCCGCGTTGTTCAGCAGCACACAGCTTCCGGAGGGCGAATTCACCTTGACGGTCGTCGACCTGTTGTTGTCGAGGTTTGTCACCCTCAGCCGCGTCCCCTCAGGGAACTGGTTGCTTGATGCCGCCGGTGCGCCGCCCTCTCCGGACAGTGTCACCGTCGACCCCTTGCAGACCACCTGGCCCGCCTGGCGGCGGCCCGACCCGTTGCAGCCTGCGGATTGCTCCTGCTGCCTGATCTGACCGATTATCGCTTGCGACCTGGCGATCCTCGCCCGGGAATTGACGTTGGGGTTGGCCCGCTCATTGGCGATGAACCGCTGGTGGTCCGCCTTAAGCCTGGCCAGCTGGTTGCACCTGCCATTGCCGCCGCGTTGAGCGCCTTGACCACCTCCTCCCTGCCGGTTGCCGCCGCGTTGAGCGCCTTGACCACCTCCTCCCTGCCGGTTGTTGCAGCCTGCGGATTGCTCCTGCTTCCTGATCTGACCGATTATCGCTTGCGACCTGGCGATCCTCGCCCGGGAGTTGGCGTTGGGGTTGGCCCGCTCATTGGCGATGAACCGCTGGTGGTCCGCCTTAAGCCTGGCCAGCTGGTTGCACCTTGACGACTCGTTGCCCTGCCGCTGGCCGGCATTTCCGGTTCCGGCCATCGCGAATGCCGCACCGCCGACCAGTGCGGCGGTGCCGACTAGCAGGACGATTTTCTTCTTCTTGGTGATCATTCTCTTTCGGGACACTTTCAACTCCGTCCTCGATGGCGAAACGCGGTTCGGATTCGATCCGCGTGCCATGGAGTACGTGTCGATTCTCGATTGCGTTCAGAGCCCCATTTGATTTTTTTCGCGCCCCGTGGATTGCGCCCGAAGGCAGGGGTCATTGAATCCGGAAAGATCGCACAGGAATTGACGGAACGCACCCTTGAGCGAAATCTCGGACGTCATGCGTGACTTCGAGAATGAACGGGGGGGAACGCCCAAAAGGAATGTGTATTACCGTGACACGGATCTCCAGCCGGAGAGGCGGAACGCCGCGGCGGGGATCGGCATCCGACTCCCCGTGCGTCTGAGGATGTCCGGGCGGCAGCGGATCGACTCGGTGAGTCGCAGCCGCTGCTCGACGTTGTGCATCAGGACGCTTCGGGCCATCGGGTTCCCCGCAGATGTGTGCCGTATGGAGGGCCGGTCATGATGAAGGACTGTGTCCGGCCCCCGCCGTCCCGCCTCTTTGCCGATGCTTTACCAAATCGGCTCCCGCATCGCTGTTGACAGGGTGTGTACGGGCCCCGCCTGTCTCTCGCGGCCCTCGACCACGTAGCGGAGGCGTGGAGCGTTGTAGTAGTTGTTCGTGATCACGACCGTGGGGTCGTCCCGCGTGGGCCGCGGGCTGCACGACTCGCACCAGTCCAGCATGCCGAGTTGCATCTCGTCCCAGGGCTTGCCGTTGCAGGGGCCCATCACGACGGGCATGTTGACGGCGCTGTCGGCCAGTTCGCCCGGCAGAACCGTATTGCCAGCGGCGACGGTTCCGATACCTCGTCGCGGGCCTGTGAAGGACAGGCGTCCGGCGCCGCCCATCTGGGCTGGAAGGAGGGCACGGTCCGCGGCTGGATCCGTCGTGAACCCGCTCAGATCGAGGAGTAAGTCGCCCTGCGCTTCCGCGGTGAACGGCACTCGCGTGCCGTCGAGAGTGGTGATCGACTTCGCCGTGGCGTTGAGGGCCGGCAGTCGGAGCTTGGCCGGACGTTGAGGTTCTCCGCCATTGGAGCCTTCGGCACCCGAAGGCGGGCCTGGACGGGGCGCGCGCCGAGCATGTGGGACCAGCTCTTCCCTTCGATGCGGTCGCCCGTTACATTCACTGCATGTGTATCCATCGGTGTGGGGTTGTGGTGCCAATCTTCGGCGACCACTCCTACCGGTGTGACTTTTACGGCTAGCAGCTAGGCACCCTGAGCGAGGCCAATCCCATCTCTGACCCTGTGGTCGCCTTCGCTTGCGATCACGGAGCGTCATCCTTCGCGTCCTAGCTGTTAACCGAATCGAGGAACTTTGCCATGCCCGGAATAGCTCCGGCGGCAGATATCAGCCTGCCCCACCCCGAAACCAACTGGGCAATGAAGCACATGCCGCTGACGGCACAAGCGGTCAGCGAGTTGACGCCGGTCCTGTCCGGCAAGCGTCTGGCCATGTGTCTGCACATCGAGCCGAAGACGGCTGCTCTGGTGACACTGCTCGCGCGAGCCGGCACCCAGATCTCCCTGACCGGCTCGCCTGGGACGACCCACGACGACGTGGCGGACGCATTGCGTGACATCGGCGTGTCCGTCTTCAGCAAGCGCAGTGATGACGAAGACGACCATGCACGGAATATCGCCAGGGTCCTGGAGTGCGACCCGGACATCACCTTGGACAATGGCGGCGACCTGACCCTGTCCCTCGTGGCGTCAGGAGCGCCTGCCAGCTACCTGGGCGGCACAGAGGAGACCACGACTGGCGGGCTGAGGCTGCGAGAGAGCCCCGACCAGTCCGGCAAGCCCATCGTGGTGATCAACGACTCGACTCTTAAACTCCTCGTGGAGAACGAGTTCGGGGTCGGCCAGACCGTGGTGCAAGGGCTGATGAATGCCACCAATCTGATGATCCCAGGAGTGCGCGCCGCTGTGTTCGGCTATGGGCCGTGCGGCAAAGGAGTCGCCGACACTCTGGCCCGACTGGGCGCCCAGGTCGCAGTCTGCGAAATCGACTCGATGCGAGCGTTGCACGCGATCATGAGCGGTCATCGCGTTGGCACTCCCGTCGAGGTCGTCTCCGACGCCCAGATCGTGTTCATGGCGACCGGCCACCCTGGTGTCATCGGTACCGCTGAGCTCGCTGCCCTACCGGACGGTGCCGTATTGGCAGGAGTCGGCCACTTTCCGTGGGAGCTGGACATCGACGCGCTTGTGGCGATGTCGCTTCGCACGATCGAGTACGGGGACCCGTCCCGGCGACGCGGGTACATGCTGCACGATGGCCGCGAGATCATCCTCCTGGACAACGGCCGGATGCTCAACTTGACCGCAGCGAACGGCAACCCCATCCAGGCCATGGACCTCGGCCTCACCCTGCAAGCGCGCAGCCTGGCGGCCGTGTGTACAGAAAGGCTGGCCCCCGCGGTCCAGTCCGTCCCTGCACGTATCGAGCAGCGTATTGCATCCGACCTGGTCGACCTGTTGAACCGCCGTGACCGGAGCGTACAACGCTGACCTCACGCGAACGGGTGCCGTTTCCGTCAGGAAACGGCACCCCCGCCGGGCTAATCACGTCGCACTGACACGCCATGCACCACAGGGCGATGACCCTTCCCACGCTCTCCGGGCAGCACATCGGGTCATTGCTTTGACATGCCGTTGGCAGCCGTACGAGCTCACTCCCGACGCACCACAGGAGGACTCGAACAGCACGCCCCGTGCCATCCCACAGCGCGAGCAGGACCAGCGCATCAGCTACTGCTCTAGATATAGAGGACTACATGAAACTCATCGACCTGCACCGCCATCTCGAGGGTTCCATCCGCCCGTCCACAGCCTTGGACTTTGCCCGACGGCATCACCACTGGCTCGCCGACGAACAGCATCCACTCGGCAAAGTCGTCATCACCAACAGCTCCAGAACCGCTGGCCTACTGGATTACCTTCGGCACATCGACGTCGCCTGCTCCACCGCACGCGCGCTCGAAGACTGGTCACTGATCGCCCGCCAAGCAATCGAAGACTGCTTCAACGACGGCCTCGACTACGTCGAATTCCGCTTTAGCCCCTGGTTCATCCATACCCAGACCGGACTCGACCCCATCGACATTATCGACGTGGTGTCAGAATCGGCGGGCAAGGCTTCCGCCGACTTCCGCCTCCCGGTGGGCCTCATTGGGATCCTCGTGCGAGACCTCGGCCCGGATTCCGCCTCACGCCAAATGGACAGCATCCTCAGCCGGGGTCACCACTTCTGCGGCGTCGACCTGGCCGGCGACGAAGCAGGCTACCCGCCAGAGCTGTTCGCCCCCGCCTTCGCGCGGGCCCGCGAAGCGGGCCTGCACGTCACCATCCACGCCGGTGAGGCCGCCGGACCGGAAAGCGTCTGGGCGGCGCTGACCACACTCCACCCGGACCGCATCGGTCACGGGGTCCGCTCCGCCGAAGACCCTGCGCTGATGCAGAAGCTTGCTGAGGACAACATCACTCTCGAACTCGCTCTCACCAGCAACGTCCAGACCCGGGCAGTCCCAAGCCTGCGCGAGCACCCTGTCCTTCTGCTCATGGAATCCGGTGTTCCCGTCACCCTGAACACCGACAACCCCACCCCCAGCGCTACCCGCGTGTCTGCTGAATACCACAAGGCGGTCGCCGAGGCGGGCCTCAGCCACAGGGATATGCAGCTCATCGCGCGCAACTCCGCGGCAGCGGCGTTCACGTCCCTCGGACGGCAGACTACCGACTAGCCAGGTGCAGCCCTCCGGTCCCTCGGCACCTTCCATTTCATTCACATCTGATCGTTCATCCAGAACTCACCAGAGCACGAGGAAAGTCATCACGGTGCGAAGCAGCGGTTCGACTTGGAACGGGACTTGGCGTGGCCTGCTTGGTGCGGGTCGCACCCGCACCCTCCCGATGCGCGGTGCCCAAGTGCCCGCGGCACGGCTGGCGATCGCCTCATGCCAGCGCTACGAGCATGGCTACTACACCGCATACCGGCACTTGGCCGCGCAGACCCCGATCTTGTCGTCCCTCTCGGCGACTGACGACGACTACCTGGAGTTTTGTGGCGGCACGCTGTTGGCAGCAGTCGCCTGAGTGATCGGCACGGCAGCATGTTGAGTACCGCATTCTCACTACCCGGCAGGCCGTTCCATGCGAGCGTTGCCACGGACGTATGTGCGCCAGGCCCTGGGCAGCAACCGTGCCCGCGATTTCGGCCGTAAGGGAACCAAGGAGAACATGAACCTGCAATACCACCAGCGTGCCCTCGCCTTGGCTGGTGAACCGTACATCGTCTCCGCGTCCGCAGTTGCTGCACTGGACGAGCTGGAGGCGAGGGGCAACATTGACCTGCTGCCTGCGTCGCTGCGCGAGTGGTACTCACTGGACTCGGCGGTAAGGATTCTCCAACGTCACAGCGATGACATCCCTTATGCCGTCGCAGACCTCGGTCGATCACACGGCCCTTACGGCGAATCCGTCGGGGACGACGATGCGCCCCACCCGATTGACGAGCAGAATCTCCTACCGTTCATGATCGAAAACCAGGGCGTCTGCTACTGGGCCGTGCGGCTGGACGGCAGCCCGGACCCTGAAGTTTTGATCACCTACGAAGACTTCGAGTCGTGGTTTCCCTGTTCCGCAAGCTTCTCGGAATTTGCCTACTCCTGGGTCTGGGATCGACCGGGGGGCTACTCCCCGCGGGAGGAGAGCCGCCACGCATCATCACAGGGACAGCGGCTGGCCCCAACGGACCTGACAGTTCTGGCCCATCTCTTCGAACCACGACCAGAGACCCTCTTCGGCGTGACTGAAGTGACGGGTCGAACGCACAGGTTCGCGGGAGCCGACGACAAGCAGCGCATCAGGCTTGAAACGGGCATGTCGGATGGGTTGTGGGGATGTGAACTCTGGGCAGCCTCAGACGCCCTGCTCGCCGATCTCATCACTACGCTCCATTCCCAAACCAGCCTTACGAAGAATCTACGACCCATCGCCAAGGAATCGGCCGCCAGCCGCGTTATCGCCGCGGTTCTGCCGGACGCCTCGGGTTGAGAGACAGGACGTCCAGCCGATCGTCTGGCCCGACAGCACCGCCGCCCCAACGCGGTCCCGGCTGTCCTCGCGGCCGTCGCCTGAAGATCCTTCCGCTGCCGTTCGGCTGCCCGTCCTTCAACGCTCACCCGAACGGCAAGCCAGATCACGAGAGAGCCTCATAGCGCCGTGACCTGTAGAAAGGGGATGTGACACAGCTTCTTACCTTGTTCCTTAACCTCTGGCTTGGTCTCGTTCGTAGAGGGTGCTGGGCCGTTTGACGGTTTTGCCGACGTCGTAGCGGGTGGCGGGCCGCCGATTCTTGGAGCCGGGTGGGCGGCCGGGGCCGGGGCGGCTGGGTTTGGGCACGCGGGCCGGGCAAGGCAGGTGAGGTCGAAGGTGTCGGAACCCGCGCCGGACGCGGGTCGGGGTGAGGGCCACGCTGGGACGGGTCGCTTTCTCCCAGGGCTTGCGCTGGTCGGCGGTGAGCGGGGTGGCGAGGCGGAGTTGGGTGTGCGCCGTGATGATGAGCCAGGTCCAGCGGTCCGCCGCCTGCGGGTCACGCAGTCGCGGCCGGGTCCAGCCGAGGGTCTGCTTGAACAGGCGGAACGTGTGTTCCAGGTCGAATCTTCGCAGGTAGCACGACCAGTCGAAGTCGACATCGGCCGGGCTGGCCCCGGTGGCCGAGGACCACAGCCATACCGGCGGCGCATCGCGGTCACCCGGCAGGTGATCGACCTTGAGCCGGATCAATGTGCCCTCGATGACGGGGAGTTCGCCGTCGTGGTCAATCCAGGCGGAGCGCTGTTGCAGTTCCGGGTGGAGACGGTCCCATTGCCCGGGCTTCGGCCTTGCCGTAGCGGGGTGTGTCGTTCACCGTCACGACCGACGGCTCCGGCCAGGTCTCCGGCTTCGCGAGGCCGAACTCCTTGCCGTGCTTGGGCGGCCGGCCGCCCTTGGGCTGGTAGACGCGGGGCGGGGCCGGGAGCCGCAGGTTACGGTCCGAGCGCAGGCGGCCGACCAGTTCGATGGGCAGGTCCCGCAGCAGCCAGGCCAGGCGCATCACGTCGTAGCCGGCGTCCATCACGATCAGCATGTCCCGGTCGCCGGGCTGCCACTGGCCGGCCGCGATGAGGCGTTCGGCCACCTGCCGGAGCTGGCCGGCCGTGACGGCCGCGGCGTCGTCGGCGGGCCCGAGGCGGACCGCGTCCAGCACGGCGGTCCACGAGGTGCGGTCCGGGGTGAGCGCGGCGACGAAAGAGTACGGCCAGCCCGGGATGATCTGTGCGGCTGCGCGGGAACGGCCGTGGACGTGGCAGAACAGCCGCTCCGGCGAGCACGCCGCGTCCGACCGCAGCCACGGGGAGACGTCCACGGTGAGCACGAGCCGCCCGTTGAAACGCGGCAGCGGCAGCGACACCGGAAGGTCCCTCAGCCGGTCCACGTCCAGGCGGCCGTGGTTCAACGCGGCGTACAGCGAGCCGTAGCCGCGACGATGCTCGGCCAGCAGAGACAGCTCCACGGGCGTCTTCACCGGCCCGTCCGCACACAGCAACACGTCGGTGAGCTCGAAGAACGCGTCCGCCCGCGCCGACAAGCACCCGTAGAAGTCCGTCCGAAAGTGTGACAGTTCCACGAACGCGTCCCGTTCGCCGACCCGTTCCAGCACACTCATCACCACGGCCTTCTTCGTGAACACCCTGACCTCGTCGCAGAGTTCAGGATCACGAGAAGGCCGTACCCACGTCCGGCGATCACCCGAACGAGCGGCCTGACGGACGCTGATGATCAAGCCAGAGGTTAAGGAACAAGCTCAGAAGCTGTGTCACATCCTCTTTTCGCAGGTCGGGGCGGTGACGTTTGGCGGAGTTGACGACGGCGCCGTTCTGAAGAGCGTCGTGATGACGCCTTCCCGCACGGGTGCTCAGTCCGGACGTACGTGTCGTATGAGCCTCGGCAGTGGCTGTGTCATCAAGGCGCGGATGGGGGCTGGGGGTGCTGGCGGAGCCAATGCTGGAGTTCACGGTGTCGGTACTGGTAGGCGGGTCCGCTGCAGCGCATGAGTCCTGCGGTGACGGCCCAGTCCAGGAACAGGCCAAGCCGGAACGGCAGACGGCGGCGCGAGCAGAGCAGGAACACCAGATACCGGCGTGCAGCCCGCGCACTGCCCGCGAGCCCTCCTGCGAGCCCGAGCGTGAGCCCGACTGCGGACCCGGCTGCGAGCCCGACTGCGGACCCGGCTGCGAGCCCGAAGGCGGACCCGAACGCGTTCCCGAGCGTGAGCCCGACTGCGGACCCGGCTGCGAGCCCGAAGGCGGACCCGCCCGCGAGCCCAACCGTGAGCCCGAACGTGAGCCCGAACGTGAGCCCGACTGCGGACCCGACTGCGAGCCCGAAGGCGGACCCGCCCGCGAGCCCGAACGCGAGCCCGACCAACGCGTCGTTCCTGATGGCAGCGCGGGCTCCAAGACTCGGCCCCGGGGCACCCACTAGCTCGGTCGGGAGCCCGGTCGTGACCCCGACCCCGAGCCCGACCAAGAGCCCGGCCAGGAGCCCGGTCGTGACCCCGACCCCGACCCCGAGCCCGGACGTGACCCCCGCCGTGACCCCGACCCCGAGGCCAGCCGCGAGTCCGGCCGCGAGTCCGGCCGCGAGGCTTCTGCGTCCTTGAGGGGTTCTGAACGGGTTCTTCAGACTGCTGGGGCTGCCAGCTGGGAAGGAGCACACCCCAGCCACAACGGCGAGTGCGCCGTTCATGGCGGCGAGCAGGCCTGTCAGCGACTGAGGGGCGATCCAGGCGAGGGGCAAAGGGGCAAGGACGGCGAGGGCGGCCAGGAGGACATCGGTTGCGCGGACTCGGGCGCGTCCGGCGAGAGGCCACAGTTCGTGCAGGACGAGGTCGGTGGCCTCGGCACTCGCGGGGGCCGTGGCGTGGAGGGTGCCACTGGGGTCGAGGTGGGTGGTGAGGTAGTGGAGCCAGCGGTGGACGTCCTGCGGTGTGTAACCGCGGGGGTTGGGGGTGGTGCGGGTGGCGGCGGGGATGTAGCGGGCCAGGAGGTGACGGTCCAGGGCGTCGGCGTCGGCGTCGGGGAGGGTGAGGAGTTCGGCTGGGTTGCCGTCGTGGTGGTAGACGGTGGCAGTCAGGCAGAGCCGCCAGGGGGTGGACAGCATGGTCGCCAGGGAACCGCCGGGGAAGGCAGCCAGGTGGTCGGTCAGGGGCCGCCAGCGGGCCTTATCGAGGGCGCGGTCGGTGAGGTAAGTCCGGGCGTCCTCGGTGCCCACAGGGGCAACGGCGATGCGGGCGGCGTCCAGGACCTCGGTGCGCCGGGCCAGGGCGTCGTAGTGCCGGGTGCGGCAGGTCAGGATGAGGGGCCCAGCGTCAAGGCCTTGCTGGTAGGCGTTGAGGGCGCTCACGACGGCGGTGGCGCGGGGCGCGTCGGGGTCGGGGGAACCGTCGAGGGCCAGGGGGTCCATCTCGTCCAGGCCGTCTAGGACCGGCAGGACGAGGTGGTGCCGCACTAGGCCGGCGGCCAGGTCGGGGGGCCAGTCGTAGGCCTCGGTCAGCCGCTGCTGCAGCAGCTCGGACAGGGACTGGCGTTCGGTGTCCCACCGGGACAGCGGGATGCGGACCGGTACGGGGCCGTCCTCGTTACGGCCGTCGATGAGAGCCAGCAGGAGTTCCAGGGCCAGGACGGTCTTGCCCGCCCCGGCGGCGCCGGTGACGATCAGGCGCAGCGGCTGGATGGAACGGTAGTAGGTGACGATGTCCGGCAGCGTCGCCGGGCCCGGTCCATCGGCGGTTAGGCGCCCGGCGGCGAGCGCGGTGGCCGGGCGGACCGCGACGGGGTGCAGGACGTAGGTGAGGTTGATGCGCCGGTTATCGTCGCCCAGCAGCTGCCGCCACACCGCGCTCTCCCCGGCCTCGACCTGCTTGGCCAGCGTCGCGGCCCAGCCACGGGCAAGCTCGGCGTCATTGCCCTCGACCGGCTTGCGTAGCGCCACAACCGCAGCCACGAGCCCGGCCACGCCCAACGGGAGACCCAGTACAGCTGCAGTGTCGCCGGGCTGCAGACCACCGTGGATGATCTGCCGGACCGCGTATACGGTGCTCACCACGATTGCCAGGGCGCCCAGGGCGCCGATCAGCTGCCACTTGCGCCGCTGGCGGCGTCCCCCGAGTCCTGCCACTCCCCGATCATCACCATTGCTGTCCCGCCGCACAGCTGGCTTCGCCCACTTGTGACCAAGCGGGCGGGTATGCCGCCAGCCGCTTCCCTGCCTGGAGCATGCATCAACGCGTTCACGAACACCTTGCCCGGGACGTCATCAGCACAGCCTGGCGACTTGGGCTCAGCACTGGGCGGACTTGTCATGTCAGGACCCGACACAGCTTCTGAGGCCTACCAGGCGTTCATCGCGCGGTTCCAGGTCGAGCCAACTCCCGCACAGTGGGCCTTCTGGCTCCGCGACGCCTACGGCATCACCACCGGGGCCGGAAGCCCGCTCTCCCAGGAGCAGGTGCAGCCCCTGCTCCAGGTCCTCCAGGAACGCTACGCGGTGCGCGCTGAGGAGCCCGTCGCGTCCGACGAACCTCAGGCGACCGACCAGCCAGCCGACCAGTGGTACGACTACTTCTACAGCGCCTGGCGCACCTACGAGCGGGAACGCGGCGCCTATCCCGATGCCGCTGCCCTCGCGGCGTACGTCTACGAGCGGGACACCATCACAGGAGACGGCGGCCGACCCATCACGGGCGACGACCTGGCGGACTTGGTCACGAGCTTCCAGGAGCGCGAGTTCGGCGACGCTGAACCGCCCGCCGACGGGGCCGCCGCCGATCCCGGCGAGCGGACCGCTGATGAGCTCCTCGCGCAGGAACAGGTTCCCGAGGCGGCGCTCGCCGGCGCGGGCGCACAGGCCGCCAAGGACAAGCGCAGCCCTCGGGTGAACGCCGCCATCGATGACTCGTCGCCAGGACCGCAGGGGTCAACAGGGGAGCGAACTGCCCTCACCACCGTCGACCGCTACCACTTGGCCTGGATGGACTACCAGACCGAGCGCGGCAACGAACCGACGGCCGAGCAACTGTCCGCCTATCTCGCAGCGAAGGGCATGCACGGCCGCGGTGGGAGACCGGTCAGCCCGGCCAACTTGCGCCGCTACTTTCTGCCCTCCCGCGTCTACAACGTCTGGGCAGAGCACCGGATGCGCGACGAGGAGCCTGCGGCGGACGCGTTGCGCAGGAGTGCGCAGCCCGCGGAATCACCGCCCAGTACAACAAGCCCGTCACCACCGAGTACGTCACCGAGAACATCGACGACTTCGAGCGACGCTGGCAGGCTTTCACCCGCCACCACGCCGACGCGCAGCAGTAAGCCGGCGAATGCGCACCGCTTGCGTATCGGGCATCCCATCAGGCCCCACAGTCTGCGCAATCAGCAAAAACCCCTGATCATCCCTGCATTGCGCAGACAGCGCGATCATTGCGCAGCCCCTGCGCAGCGTGCCTCAACACACTGCTCAGCCCTCGCCCCTGATGATGAGGAGGACCCCATGCGCGCGCTGCGTATCGACCCGGACGCCACCGTCACAGACATCAACCTCCCTGAGCCTGATGCGCATTCGGCGATCCGGAACACGTGGGATCCCCCGACGCCGTCGACCAGGGGGGCGTACCACCAGCGGGCCGTTTTGCACATTCACGGCAGCGGCCGGACGCTCGCCCTTCCCCAGAATCTGGCTGCATGGGCCCTGGCGAGTGTCTGGCGCGGCATGGCCCTGTATCCGCTGGCCGGGCCCATCGTTGTAACCGGCCGCACGGCGACCGGGGACGTGGCAACGCTGGAGGACGACCTGGCGCAGCACGCGAAGGCAGTTGCGCAGACCGTCCGGGACACGCTGACGGAGTGGCGTACACGACCTCCCGCCTCCAACGAGGCAGCCATCAGCGAACTGCTCGCGTACGCGTCCCGCGCCGTGGCCTCCAGCCGGTAGCGACACGCTGCGCATCTGCGAACCCGTCGCCTACAGGACCTTGCGCTGTAGGGTCCGCGATTGGGTGAGCACTGTTTGCTGCGGAAACATCGAAATCCGGACAGTTGGGACAGTGTCAGTGCTGACCGGTTTCCGGGCTTGTGGGCGTGCGGGGTGATCGGGGACGGTGGCGCGCTCTACTCCGGCTCTGCCTGGTGCATGGCGGATCGGGCCAGCCCGGTGATGAGGTGCTCGAGCGCGACGGTGGCGGTGGTGCCGGTGGCGGCGACTTCGGGCACGATGTCGCAGGCGGAGCGGCGCAGTTCGAGCCATCCAAGGAAAGCAGCGTACGCGGCGACTGCCTGACGCCGGGCCGCGGCGGTGTCCAGGCCCAGTTCGGTGTAGAGATCGGTGAGGTAGGCGACCCGCCGCTCGGTGACCCGGCGCAGGACCGGGGCGACGGCGGGGTGATCGGCGTGGGCGACGATCGCAGGCTCCAGGCCGTTGATGTCTTCCTGCCCCAGCGCGATGGTGAACAGGGCCGTCAGCCGCTCCCGGGGGTCGGTGATATCGCCCAACTCTGCGATCAGCGCTGTGGTGTCGTCCCGCTCCCACACCTCCAGCGCGGCCGTCAGCAGCGCATCGCGATCCTTGAAGTGCCAGTAAAAGCTGCCCCGTGTTGCCTCCAGTTCGCCCGCGAGTGCGTTGACCGACACTGCGGCGACTCCGCCGCGTGCCATCGCGCGCAGCGCCGCGGTCGACCAGTCCTGGGGGGTGAGGTGCCTTCTAGCCATGTCCGTACAGTACTGTATGGTCACTCCATACAGGGTTGTACGGAATGGTTGGGGGAGCAGTATGACGCTGACGAAACTCGCTGGTGGGACGGCCGCAGTCGGCCTCGGCGCGGTCGGGACACTGCACGGGATCTGGACCTTCTCTTCCTGGCCACTGGCCAGCCGTGCCGAGTTCGCCCGTACGGTCGTTGGGGTCGCTGAAGCCGACCTGCCCTCACCGGAGTTGACTGCCGTAGTCGCGGCGGCGCTCGGGGTGGCGGCCTATGTGATCGCGGCCCGGGCCGAGTTGGTCCCGCAGGTGCGGCCACGTCGTTTGGTGCGCCAGGGCGTATGGGGCGTCGCAGGCGTGCTGCTTCTGCGAGGTTCGATTGGTCTGGTTTCCTCCGCTCTGACAAGCCAGCCGACCGATTTCACCCGCTGGGACCTGGCGCTGTACTCCCCGCTGTGTCTGGCGCTTGGGGGGCTGACGGCATACGTCGCCGCCTCCACTCGCGCCCCTCGCCGCCGAGGCCGGCGCCTTGTCATCAAGAGACTCAAGGCTCATACGAATCGAGGAAACTGACGATGACCCGGTTGATTCCCCGATTGGTGATCGGACTGACGGCAGAGCACTTCGCGGTCGCCCTGATCGCCTCTAGCACCTTCGGTGATGTGGCTCGCGACGGATTCTGGAACGCCGTCCCCGGAAACCCACAGCGTGAGTAACGGCCTCCTCGCCCTGGGCACACTCAGCCAACGCATCGCCCGTGACACCGGCAGGCTCCCGGCACAGCTGGGCTGGTATCTGCTCGCCATCGGCGTGCCGCTGCAGATTCTCTATCCCGTCTCCGGCGCACCCGGACTGATTGTGCTCGGGGTGCTGGCCCTGCTCGCGGCCCGGCGGGACAGCGCAGGGGAGAGCCGTCGGACACCCCTGTCGACAACTACCGACCGTGAGCACTGCTCGTGATCACCCGGAAATGCTCAAACGGTGCTCATGATCCTGGAATCGGTCACGGAATCGCGGGCCCTACATGCGCACTGCCGCACCCGGGCTGTTGAGGAGCTCGTTGATGAGCTGTTCGGTCTCCAGTTCCAGTGAACAGTCCAACGCCCGGTTGACCTGCTGGACGCGGGTGATGGTGTCGCGGCCTTCCTGAAAATGGGCAGTCCTTCGAGGCTGACCTGTGCATTGCTCAGTTCGGAGAGCGGGATCCACTGATTGCTTCTGGTGGCTAATTTGGTGGGGTGCGTCGGCCGAGTCGGTGTGACCTGCGAGTTTCCGAGTTCTGCGCACTATGAGCGTTGATTGCTCAGGGTTGCGGAGCCGCCGGTAGTAGCGGTCGAGTTGGTGGCACTGGTGCAGGCCGCAGGAGCGAACACCTCGCCCTGATCCGCGCCGAAAGCCACCCGGCCCGCGTCACCCACTCCCACTCCGTCCCAACTCCACCGCCAGACCCGCAACATCGACGCACTGCCGCGAATGGCCATGACCGACGTCCAGCAGTCACCGGTCATGCCGCACGCACACCTGCCGGTCGTGTCACACGAAGTGGTGCAGTGCGGCGCGGCCATGGCTGGGCAGGTCATGGCCTCGCTGCGTCCGGTGCCAGGTCGGATCGCGGTGTCGGCTCCCACGAGCAGCGCGAACAGCCGCGCGTCGGCCCGACCGGCGTCCGGGCCAGCGAGCTGAGCCGCCTCGCGCAGGTCCGCACGGCTACACCACATGACGGGGCGCCACCCACCCGCCACCGCGGCCGATACGCCCACACATCCTCAACAGCCCCGCGCCGAGCCGCGCACAGCGAGCAGCCGAAGGCCACCGGCCCCCATTCGCATGCCCTCATCCGCCACCGCGTCCACCCCGCGGCGTCTTTCGACCCTGAGTAAGATCACCGCTTGTGTACCCGGGTGTGGGAAGTGGCAGGGCCACCTGCCGGCCTCCGGGAGGGCGCCGAGGGGGAGGGGCCAAGATGCCCGAGGGGAAGGGACCGCTCAGCCCGTCGTTTGAGCGACTGCTCACGACGGGGTTCTCGCATCTGGCGCCGGGCCCTGTGACGGTACTGACCACCACTTCAGAGGAGGACCAGCCTCGTTTCGAGTTGCCCCCGTCATGGCGTGCCGCTCAGGGGCCGTCCTGGCAGGAACTCAGCGTCAGCGCCACGCGCCTGCTGGCGCAGGGGCCGCTTCTCCTCGTGCCACCGTGGCAGCGTCACACCGGCACCGGGGGGAGGGCGAAGCGAAATGCGTCCCATTTCGCCTACGACGACGTCCTGGGCGCATGTCGTCCCGCCAACGCTGACAGTGTCTTGGTGGTCCTGACTCCTGCCGAGCTTTGGACCTCAGAATCGCCGCGCGCGGCGCAGCTGCGCACGACGCTGGCTGAGCACTGGGATACGCTGGTCGTTCTCTACGGCACGGGCGTGATCCCGCAGATCCATCAGTCTGTCATCGTGGCAGCCGCCTTTTTGAAGGCCAAGCAGGCATCCCGGCCGCCGATGAAGATCTTCCGGGTGCCGCACACGGACGAGGGCGCATCTGTTGAGAAGGACTTCGAGGTCCTGTTGCAGCGCGGAGGCGGAAGCACCCGGTACGGATACGTAGTCCGTAAACTGCCGCCCACCGAGGAGAGCCTCGACTTTGACCGTCACCATCCGGACGTCGTGTTGCAGCGAGCCGACTTGGCCGGCTTCGGCAGCATCACCACGCTGGGCGAGCTTTACGAGGCCGTCCCGCGTATCAACATGGCGGCAGACTCACAATGGATCAGTACGGAGGAACAACCCGGTGCTGTTCGGCTCCTGGGAGGCCGGGACGTCTTGCGTGGCGGTTCCATCGCACTGCCCACGGACGAAAGCTACTGGGTGAAAGCCCCGCCCGGGTGCCTCCTGCAATCAGGCGATTCTCATCGTCCGCGAGATACATGGACGGTACGACCTGCCCGGTCTGATCGTCGCCGAGGTTACCGAGCAGGATCTCCCCGCCGCGCCCGCTCACACGACGATCGCTCTCAGACCTCGCGCCACTACCACGCCACAGCAGATTCGCCTGGTCGCCCAGTTCCTGCGCACGCCGCTGGCGGACAAACTGGTCGGCAGGTCCTCCGTGCACATCACGATGAAGCGAATGCTGGAGCTTCCCGTGCCCCAGCCAGACGACGTCCTGACCGCGGCACTTGACGATCTCGACGCCGCTCGCCACCGACTGGAGACCTGGCGCAATGATGCGGAGACACTTCTCGAGTCCGCATTCACTAGCAATACAGCGATGCAGGCCCGAGACAGAATTGTCGCCCAGGGCCGTGGACTGCGCCTGCGCGTGGAAGCCGCGACGCTCCTCGACGACCTCGGATACACCGTGCGCACACGCTTCCCCTATCCCGTTGCCTACCGCTGGCGTGAGAGCGAAGCCCGGATCAGCGCCGGCGATCAACAGGCGGCCTACAGCGCTGTCCTGGAGGCGGCAGAAATCCTGCTCTGCTACAGCGCGTTGCTCGCGCTGGCACTCGCTTGGGAAGCCGGTATCCCTCTGGGTTCCACCACGGCGATCAAGGCAAAGCTCCTCAGCGGGCGCAGCGGCCCCGGCTTCGGCGACTGGGTTGCCGTCCTAGAGGAGGCAGCCAGCAGCCGCAAACTGCGCGCGCTGCCGCATCAGCACCCCATCTACGGCATCCGTTCCCTGCTTGCAGGCGAGGACGCCGCTGATGCACGCCAACGGCTGAGTGAACGCCGCAACGACGACGCTCATCTTCGTCGTCTTGACCCCATCGATCTCCCGCCCGCGGTGACGGAAGCCTTCGCCGATCTGACCTTGCTCATCGAACGGTCCCGATTCCTTGCCGACCTGCCTCTCGTGCATGTCACCGCGATCCAGTGGGACAGCCTTACCCAAACAGCTCAGGTGCACTATCGCGAACTGATGGGAGATCATCCCGTCGTACCGACCAAGACGGCCGCCATGCCCAGGAACGACCTAGAAATCGGCAGCCTGTATCTCTGGGACTCCATGCATGATCTGCACCTGCTACGCCCGTTTTTGACCGGCTTGGTCTGCCGCGTGTGCCGCACATGGTCGACCTTCCACGCCGATCTCGTCACCAAAGACAGGGTGCTCCTCAAGAGCCTCGAACACGGACACGTTCATCCCCAACCCGCAGACACAGCATCAGCTCTGGCCACGGTCGGCCTGCTGTGACTGCCGAACCCGCACCACGCGAGCCCAGGACGCCAACGGCCCACCAAGGCTGTCCGCTTCCAGCTCAACCAGCCACTCCCGCTTAGAGTTGCTAACAAAGGCGTTGGACGTGGCGGTGAGTGATGAGGCAGGCGGCGAGGCCGAGGAAGGCCTCGTGGATGTCATCGCGTCGCTCCCATCGGATCCGCAGGCGGCGAAAGCCGTGGAACCAGGCGATCGTCCGCTCAACGACTCAACGGAAAGGGCCCAGGCCAGAGCCGTGTTCCTGGCCTCGTTCGGCAATCACGGGACGGATGCCACGCGCCCGCAGCAGGCGCCGGTACTTGTCGTGGTCATAGCCGCGGTCGGCAAGCAGGGCGTCCGGCCGCCTCCGTGGCCGGCCGACGGCACCGGCCACGGCCGGAATCTTGTCAAGCAGCGGCAGCAACTGCGTGACGTCGTTGCGGTTTCCGCCGGTCAGCGAGACCGCGAGCGGGATGCCCTGGCCGTCGGTGAGGACGTGGTGCTTACTGCCCGGGCGTGCGCGGTCGACCGGGCTGGGACCGCTTTTGGGCCGCGCCGAGCGGCCCGCACATGGGAAGAGTCGATCACCGCCCGCGACCAGTCCAGCTTCTTCGCCGCCCGCAGCTTCTCCAGCAGCACGACGTGCAGTTCGTCCCATACCCCGGCCTCGTTCCAAGCCGCCAGGCGCCGCCAGCATGTCATCCCCGAACCGAAGCCCAGCTCCTGCGGCAGGTACTCCCATTGGATGCCCGTGTGCAGCACGAACAGGATCCCGCACAACGCCTGCCGGTCCGGCACCCGCGGCCGGCCTTCCACCAGCTTCGGCCCCGGCTTGGGCAGCACGGCTCGATGAGCGACCACAGTTCGTCCGACACAATCCATGGCCGAGACTGTCGTTTTCCCACGACCAGACCAACGAGCATCCCCACCGACAGTCACATGATCAACGGCTTCTGTTAGGGCCTGTTAGACGCTTGCCCAAGGCGGCAGCAAGCCATCCGCCGCCGGGCCAGGCGTTCCCGGTCTCCACCGGTGACGACAACTTAGGAAAGTTGGAGCAGGCCCCGTAGAAGATCGCGGCTCTCGTCCGGACCGGGGCTGTCCTGCTGGAGCTCCTTGAGTACCTTCTCGTAGTGGGCCACGTCCTCGCGCTTGTCCACGTAGAGGGCGCTGGTGAGTTGTTCGAGGTAGACGACGTCGGTGAGGTCTGGCTCCGTGAAGGAGAGGATAGTGAAGGCGCCGCTCTCGCCGGAGTGGCCGCCGAAGCCGAACGGCATGATCTGCAGCCGCACGTTGGGCCGCTCGGAGATCTCGATCAGGTGCTGGAGCTGACCGCGCATCACCTCGCGGTCGCCGTACGGGCGGCGCAGCGCGGCCTCGTCCAGGACGATGTGGAAGTCGGGGGCGTTCTCGGAGACAAGGTACTTCTGGCGTTCCAGGCGCAGCGCCAGCCGCTTCTCGACGTCGGCCTCGCTCGCGCCCTTCATGCCGTGCTTGACCACTGCACGTGCATACGCCTCGGTCTGCAGCAGCCCGTGCACGAACTGCACCTCGTACGCCCGGATGAGCGACGCTGCGCTCTCCAGGCCCACATAGGTGGGGAACCAGTTCGGCAGGACGTCCGAGTAATGGTGCCACCAACCCGCCACAGCAGTCTCCCGGGCGAGGGAGACGAGCGAGGCGCGCTCCGCCTCGTCGGTGATGCCGTACAGCGTCAACAGGTCCTCGACGTCCCTCGTCTTGAAGCTCACCCGGCCCAGCTCCAGTCGGCTGATCTTGGACTCGGACGCGCGGATCGAGTACCCCGCGGCCTCGCGCGTGATGCCGCGCGTCTCGCGCAGCCGCCTGAGTTGCGAGCCGAGCAGCATGCGCCGCACCAGCCCGGGTGCAGCGGTCACGTGGTGCACGGCATCGTCGTGCCCCTCCTGAGCGAGCTGCGACTCCAGGCGCGCGAGCCGACCACGTGTAGCGTCGGAGTCGGTCCACATGCCCTCTACAGCGCGGGCGGCGTCGCGAAGGCGGTCCTCGATACTCACAGGTCACCTCCCTCGCTTTCACCGAGCTGCTGCTGGAGGGCCTTTCGCGCCAGGTGCAGATGCGTTTTCACTGATCCGGTGGAGATGGCCATGATGTCGGCGATCTCGCGCAGGGACAGGTCGTATTGCCACTGCAGTGCGATCGCGGTTGCTTGCTGCGGCGGTAGTTTGCGTACGGCGTCCAGGATAGCCAGCCGGTCGTCACGGGCTGCGAAGTCATCCTCGATGCGGACACGATCGGGCAGCTCAAAGGGATCAGTACTCAGACCTGCCTTTCGACGTGCCTGCTGAGCATCACCCAACCGCTGCCCGGCGATCTTGAAAAGCCATGCGCGGGGCTGCTCGTAGCCGCGGAGCTTCTCCCAGTACCGGAAAGCACTGAGCATGGTCTCCTGCGCCGCGTCCTCGATCACTGAAGGATCGCCCTCAAGCCAGATCAGATACCTCCGGACCTGTGGTTCCCAGTGAGCGAAGAACCGAGGGAAATCCTCGGATCCGGGACTCACGCACTGTCCTCCTCCGCATCCTGGCGGCTACACACTCCGGGTATCTCCGGCTTCTCCTTCACCAATCGCCGTGCGCTCGTGGCCGACTGTGACCGTCTGTCGCAGCGTCCCCGGGTGATCCAGCATCATCCGTAGTGTGGCCCGACGCTCCCGCTCCATGGCTGCATCCCTCCGAGCTCGGACCAACTCGTGCAGGACGTCCCAGAGGCTCAATGTCCCGCTGCGGGGCCGGAGCAACAGTCCCACACCAGCGAACACGACCGGGGGCAGAACAGCCATCAGGTCAATATTCATGAGTTCCAGTGCTCCGCCTTCTCTCTTCCCGTGGCCCTGCGCCCCCGGAACTGCCCACTACAGGGCGCACGGACCAAGAAGGTTGAATCATCGGGTCGTTTATGTCCACGGAGTGCAGGGAGGCACAGGCGCGGGCCGGCGGCCGTGTCCTCGCCGGCCGGCAGACGGAATCGTCCGGCAGCGTGTCCGGGTCACATTTCACGTTCGGGGTCTTCAGGTGCTCTAGGTAGGCATGACGCAAAGCCGCCTGCAGGATCCCGACGAGCCGGGGCCGGTGTCCGGTCTGCTACCGGAAAGGAGCTCTGACGCAGCCGGACCGGCCGCCGCCCCCGAATCTGGTGAGACAGCCGGTCTGGTGCTTGTCATCAACACCGGTCTGGGAGGCTTGGGAAGCCTGTATATGACCACCAAGTCGGCTGCGATCACGTTCACTTCAGCTGTACTGGTGGTCCTGCTGACTATCGTCGTCAAGCGCAGGAGCGGACACGCATCCCGCCCGGACCGGAGGGACGATCGGAGTGGACGGTGAGCCCGACAGCTTCGTCGCCTTCTTCAAGCAGCACTGTCCCCGGGTGATCGCCATGCTGGTCACCCACCGCGGCTTCACCGAGGTTATCGCGCAGGACGCGTCGGCCGAAGCCATGACCAGACTCGTCGAGTACTGGGGCTAGGTGGAAGCACCCCAAGCCTGGGTGCGGACCGTCGCATTCCGTGTGGCTTGCTAGCTCGCCGGGCATCAACAGACGGGAATGCCTTCGGACCAGCTCGTCGACCCCGCGTCTGTCCACGACCTCAGGGCAGCCGAACTCGCCTTGATCGCAGGCACCGTGATCGCGGCGCTGCCGCGACGACAGTGGGAAGTCATGACACTGACCCTCGTGAATATGACTCCTTCGGAGATCGCTGAGATCCTCGGGTGCATTCCGGCGCAGGCCAGAGCCAACCTCGCGCACGCGCGCGGGGGAGCGCCGGGCCGTGTGGGGGAGCCGAGCAATCCGCTCCGCATGACGCTCGGTTGGGCAGCCCAGCAGACTGCCGGCCGGATGTCCGAGCTCTGGTGCAGGATGAAGGCACTGCGCTCCACGTTCTTGCGGGGAGCCAGGCCGGGGTCTGTTGTGTCAATGGGGGGCGTTCGTGTTCCAGCGTCATCTTCACCGTCACGATGACGTCAATCTGGTGATGTCCGCGCTGGGGGATGATCCCCAGTGCCTGCCGGTCTTGATCGCATTGGGTGTGACACTGCGCCGGGACGTGGCCTCGGCGCTGCGGTAGGCCATCGCGACCGGCGCGTGGCAGAGCGACGTCCGTGTCCGCAGTGCTGCGGCCCACTGGCGTGAGGAACCCCGCTTCCACGTCTTCCTCGACCGCGGGCTCGAAAGGCGCCGCGACCGCGGCCCCAAATATGAGCACCTGAATACAGCTCTGCTGACGTTCCCCGAGACCCGTGCCGCCCTGTACCGGGTGAGCGCGGCGGAATGCCAGCAGCGCTGCCGCACGGAGACCGCCACCTTTGCCGAGGACCGGCATGTGGATGACTACCGCCAGGCACTGTTCGGCTGGTATGCCGCCATCCAGCACGCGCACCCCTGCGTCGGGAGGGCGGTGCGCTGGTTCGCGAACACACAACCGTCCGACTCCCGCCGGCCTGATGCCTTCACCGACTGGATGAGCGGAACCCGGCGCCGACACAGCAGCAGTGCCGTCCAGGAGACGGAGCCAGCCGCCCAGCGCGCCTTGCAGGAAATCATCCTGATGATGCACGCCTGGAGCCCGCACACCTTCGAAGCCATCGACGTGGCCTTCCAGAAGGCGGAGGGAGAAGACGCATCCCACGCCTGGGGCGGCAGCTTCGAGCCCGCCGACCGGCCCGAAGCCCAAGCGGCCGCGGAGGCACTCGCGAGCGTCCTCTCCCCGCAGGAACGCCAGCAGGTCCGGGACGTCATCGACGGGATCGAGACCGACGACGAGTGCCGCGACATGGACCTCGCGAAGGACAGCACGCTGGCCTGCACCAGCGACCGGCACCGCACCTACGGCGCCGACCCCGGTGAGCGCGAGGACTGCGCCACGGCCCGAGGCCGTGTGTACGAGGAGGCCTCCCAGCCCTGGAGTGAGGGCGTCGACCGCGGGGCCGACGCTGCCCGGCTGGCCCGGTTCCTGCTCGGACCCCGTACCGACCGAATCCAGGCCGTCCTGGCCACGGCCCGGGCCGCCGTTGCCCGGGAGACCACTGAGAGGGTGCCGCAGGTCTGGCACGACAACGCCGAACCCCTCCAGGAAGCCCGCGAAGTCGCAGGACTTGATCTCCACGACGCCGCCAGCCACCTGGGCATCAAGCCCGCCACGCTCCAGCGCTTCGAACAGGCAACCGGCAAGCTCCCTGGACGGCCGGTCTCTCTCGGCTACCTCCAACTCCTCACCCTGACCTGCCTGCAGGCGGGCCGCACCGCTCCCGCCTGCATCCCGCAGGCCATCTCCCAGCCGGTGATCTCACTGCCGACCACCCTGTAGACGCCACCGCCTCACACCCCTGCCGCCACTCCACCACTATGTGAGGAACCCCCGTGTTCGAAGAGGTACATCACCGGCCCTGCGGGCGCCCCACCAAGTCCGGCACTCCCTGCCGTGCGCAGTTCTCAGGTCCAGGCTTCGCCTGCAAACTGCACACCACCGACCACGAAAAAGCCCTCGTGGAGGCATACCGGCAGGGCCTTGAGACCGGCCGGGCGCAAGAAAGAGACCAGCCGGGAGATCACCTGGGTCAAGGTCAACGAGAACAAGGCCCAGGGTGGACGTATCACCGCATGGCGCGGCCAGATGCACGTCATGGACCACGACCCGTTCTACGTGATCAGCTAAGCGCCTACACTCCCCGCCAGACAGGGTGCCCCTTCCCGCTTCACTCGGAAGGGGCACCCTGCCCCGCTCAAGGAGGCTCCCCATGCTGGTCCGAGAATCCTCGTTCACCGTCGACCTCGGCGAAAACGGCTACCTCATCGGCTTCACCGACGACTACGAGTACCCCCCAGAGATGCCCTTCGGCTGGCGCTGCGGCCCGGCCACCGACGCGAACGCCGTCGTCCTCACCACCACCGACACCGGCCCCCTCCAGATGACCATCCAGGTCCACGACACCCCACCGGCCCCCCAGACCAGCGGCGAGTGGGAGCCCGCGGAGGAAATCAGCCTGCGAGCCGACATCCCCACCCTCCACCTCGCGACCCTCGAACAGGGCGACATCCTGGACGCATGGCCGGACGAGGAACCTCCCCTTAAGGTCCCGCCCTCCCCCGACGGCTACGACTGGGTGCGCATGCGCCTGTACTGCCACGTCGACGACCCCGAACCCGGCATCGGCGACCACGGAGAGCACCACCTGGTCCAACTCTGGCGCGCACCCCAGATACCCCCAGTACACCCAGAAATCACCGAGGCAGACCGGCAGGCGCGCGCCGACTACGCCGCGGACAGCGCCATGCCCGTGGAGGACTACACCGCCACATACACTGACACGCACCGCGGCGCACAAGACTGAAGCCGCCGGCTACTGCCCTGCAGCGCTCTCCCAGCACGGCCCCGCGGCGCGACCGGTTCAGGCAGCCGCCGACCGCCGCGCTACGCCTGGGGGCCGGGGCGTCGGATGTCCGCATAGACGCGGGCCTTCACCCCCGGCTCCGCGGGCGCCCGCCGCAGGGTGCCGATGCCGGAGGTGGCCCACCACTTCTCCAGCTCGCTCATCACCGCGAGCGCGGTCGCCTCATCGTGGGAGGTGATGTCCAGGACCACCAAACCCGGCTCGGACACATGCTGTTCGTCGATACGGTCCATGACCCACACGACGCGGCCGGTGCCAGGCCGGTTCACCGAAGGCGCGACCGTCAACCCCGAAGGATCGCCCCTGCACAGCCTGACCGCGCATGGCGGGCGTTTCTCGCAGCATCATCTCCAGCCTCCACAGCCGGCGAGGCTGCTCAGTGCGCGGAGTCCAGTGCTCTTCCTCGCGGGATTGTGGTGTTGGTGGGCGTCTGACTGTCGGTCGGATCGGCACTGCCGCGGTGCGCGACGCGCAGGCCTTCCTGCGGCCACCAGTACGAGCGGGACACGACCGTGGTTGATGCGTCCAGGTCCACGGAGACCTGGTCGAGTTTACCGACCTTCAAGCGGACCGTATGGCACCTGACCAGGGCGAACACGTCGCGGACATGCAAGTGACGTCGGAGTAGCCGCGTTGCGCGACTAGCATCAGGCAGCACCTCGCCGACTACTGGAGTTCGTTGCAATGTCGTTGCCACGCATCGGAGTTGTCATCGTGACCATGGGCACGCGCCCGCAGGAACTGGACGCTCTGATCGCCTCGGTGGGAATGCAGGACGTGCCTCCCGCGAGGGTTGTCCTGGTCGGCAATGCGACTCCGCTCACCGAGGTGTCAGGCGACGTGACCAAGATCCCGCTCGAAGAGAACCTGGGCTGTCCCGGCGGCCGCAATGTCGGTCTGCAGTTCCTGTGCGGGTCAGGAGAGGTGGACGTCGTCGTCGAGCTGGACGATGACGGTCTGCTCATTGCCGACGATGTGTTCCACAAGGTGCAGCAGCTGTATGCGGCTGATTCCGGGCTCGGGATCGTGTCGTTCCGCGTCGCCGATGAGCATGGTGAGACTCAGCGGCGCCACGTGCCCCGGTTGCGTGCTGGCGACCCGATGCGCCGTGGTCTGGTGACCGCTTTCCTCGGGGGCGGCCATGCCTTCTCGGTGGCGATGCTCGACGAGATTGGCCTGTGGCCGGGGCAGTTCTTCTTCGGGCACGAGGAGACGGATCTGGCCTGGCGGGCCCTCGACGGTGGCTGGAAGATCCTCTACGAACCCGACCTTGTCCTCCAGCATCCCAAGACCTCCCCGGCCCGGCATGCGGTGTACTACCGCTTCACCGCTCGTAATCGGGTCTGGCTGGCACGACGCCGACTGCCCCTGCCGTTGATCCCGGCCTATCTGGGCGTGTGGACACTTCTCACTCTGGCCCGCACTCATTCCCTGACCGGACTCAAGGCCTGGGGCGCCGGATTCCTGGAGGGCATCCGTACTGCTTGCGGACCGCGTCAGCCGATGAAATGGCGCACTGTGTGGCGGATGATCCGGTTGGGACGGCCGCCGCTCATCTAACGTGCTGCCTGCTGGAGTTCGAGGAGTTGGGCTTCGAGGTCGGCGATGCGTTTGTCTGCGAAGCGGAGGTTGGAGCGGGCGCTCCTTCGAGAGTGAATCGTTGAGCTGTCCTCGTCTCGGCTCACCTAGGGGCTGTCGTTTGGATCAGGGCCTAGCAGGCTTGCCCATCAGGTCAGATCTGCGTCACTGCCGCAGTGACGGCGGCAGCCAGGCTGAGCACCGCTGCGAACGCCAGGGCGGCGCTCTTGGTGGCGGTGGGGTAGGTGGCGCCGTCGAGACGTGAGAGCACAGCCGCGCAGGCGGCTGCGAGCAGTGCGATCACGACGACGAGGGCGGTGATGAGCAGGGTAAGGGCGATGGACACGGTGAACTCCCGCGTGCGTGGCGGATGTCGGCACGGCTCAACGTCGCAGAAGCGGTGTTCGTCAGGGTTCGTGCGGAGGAAGATGAACCTTGCCGAACACCACAGCACGGGGGACGGGCACGTGACCGAAGACGCCGGCGACAACCGGGAACTTGCCGAACTGCGGCGAAGGCTGGGGGACGCGCTCGCCCGCTCCGGGCTGACGAAGACACAGCTCGCCGCGCGGGCGGGGCTGGGGCGAACGGCTACGCAGCTGGCGTTCCAGGCAGGGGGCCCAGTGCCGTCGGCGGCCACAGTGGCTGCCCTGGCCAGAGTGCTGGATCTGCCACTGGAGGAACTGCTGGAGCTGCGACGGCCCTCGGTTTCCGCACCAAGACCCTCACGCGAGTCAGGGCCGGGACCGGTCCAGCCGATCGGCATGTGGGATCCGCACGATCTGGAGGTGCACCCAGCCGGACCCGCGGGAGCCCCGGCCGGTCGGGACGGCCACGGTTCCTCGGTACAGGCACTCCCCACCTATGTGCGGAGGGAGCACGACGAGGTCCTCGACGGCGTCGTGCGGGACGTGGAGGAAGGGCTCAGCAGGATGCTGGTCCTGGTCGGTGGGTCGTCCACGGGCAAGACCAGGGCCTGCTGGGAAGCGGTCCAGCCGCTCACTGACAGGGGATGGGTGCTCTGGCATCCGTTCGACCCGGAGCGGGCCGAAGCGGCCTTGGAGGGCCTGCGCCTGGTGCGGCCCCGGACCGTGGTCTGGCTGAACGAGGCCCAGCACTATCTCGATGACCCACGAAGCGGAGAGCGGATCGCCGCAGCCGTGCGCAGATTGCTCACCGACCGGGAGCGCGGCCCTGTACTGGTCCTGGGCACCCTCTGGCCGGAGTACGCCGACCGGTACACCGCGCCGCCGGCCATGGGGGCAACCGACCAGCACAGCCAGGTGAGGGAACTCCTGGCGGGACGCACTCTCGCAGTTCCCGGGCACTTCGACACGGATGCCCTGGCCGCCGCTGCCGCGGTCGCGGACGGGGACCTCCTGCTCAGGGAAGCCTTGGCCCGCGCCGCCGAAGGCGGACAGGTGACACAACACCTCGCAGGCGCACCCCAGTTACTGGAGCGCTACCAGCGAGGTACGCCAGCCGCCCGCGCACTGTTGGAAGTGGCCATGGACGCCCGGCGTCTCGGCGTCGGCTGGAACCTGCCCCACACCTTTCTGACCGTTGCCGTGGCTGACTATCTCGACGACTCCGACTACACCGCATTCGCGAACGGAGGTGCACAGGCCGCTTTCGCGGAGCTCGGACGCCCGGTGCACGGCATGCAGTGTCCCCTGAGTGTCATCTCCCCGCGTCCCCGGTTCGACGCGCCCGGCACCCCGCAGGCGGCGGCCACACCGTCGCCCCCGAAGGACACGTTGCTGAGGCTCGCGGACTATCTCGACGAGCAGGGCCGCACAACGCGACAAACGCTCTGCCCGCCGTCCTCGTTCTGGTACGCGGCCCATTCGCATCTGACGCGTAGTGAGGACCTAGGGGCTCTTTCCCAGGCCGCCGGCATGAGGCACCGCCTGCGATGGGAACACCATCTCGAGTGGCGTGCCGCGGAAGCCGGTGACGCCAACTCCCTCGCCAGGCTCGCCACCGCGCTCTGGAACGACGGTGAGACGCAACTGGCCGGGACGGCATTCCGCCGGGCCGCGGCTTCAGGGCGGCCGGACGTTCTCACGCAGCTTGTGCCCGTGTTGCTGGAGCTGGGCTGGGAGCACAGTGTCCGGGCGGCGTGCCGGCAAGCCGCAGCGGCGGGGCACCCCCAGGAGCTCTGCCACTTGGCGCAATTGCTGTGGAAGGGGAAGGAGTACGCGCTGGCCGAGCAGATGTTCCGTGAGGCTGCCTCGTCGGGACAGCCGGAAGCCCTGGCCAACCTGGGGTGGCGGCTGTGGTGGGTCGGCCGCCGCAAAGAAGCGGAGGAAGCGCTGCGGGCGAGTGCCGCGGCCGGTCACATCAGGGCACTCGTCGACCTCGGCAAGCGCTGGTGGGAAGCAGGCGACCGTGGCCGGGCGGAGACCGCTTTCCGCGAGGCTGCCGCGTCGGGGGTTCCCGAAGGGCTTACCGAACTGGCCCGGCACCGCTGGGACGCGGGCGAAGAGACCGAGGCCGAAGCAATCGCCCGGGAGGCGACAGCGGCCGGTGAACCCGCTGCGCTCGTGGCCCGTCTACGGAAAGCTGGTAAGTATCTGGAGGCCGAGGCCGCTTGTCGGGAAGCGGCGACCGCCGGACATCCGCAGCAGTTGCGCGAACTGGCCAAGAGCTGGTGGGAGGCGGGTCTGCACGCATACGCGGAATCGCTGTTCCGGGCCGTCGCCGCGGCGGGAGCCCCCGGCGCGCTGTGTGATCTTGCCTGGCGTCTGTGGGAAACAGGGCAACGGGAACAGGCCGAGGACGCGTACCAAGGGGCAGCTGCTCTGGGCGACGTTGGCGCCTGGATTCTCCTGGCCAGAAGACTCTGGGACACAGGACAGCGCGATCGCGCCACGGCCGCATTCCTGACAGCGGCCGACGAGGGCAATACCGCGGGCCTCCGCGAACTGGCCCACCACATCTGGCAGGAAGACACCGAACAGGCCGAGAGGCTCTACCGGCACGCGGTCGACGCCGGTGATGCCGACGCCCTGGTTTCCTGGGGCAGAGACCTCGCGCATTCGGGAGAAGTCGATCGCGCGGTGAACGTACTGCGAAAAGCGGCAGCGGCGGGGCGTCGCGGGCTTGGAGACCTGGGACAGGAACTGTTCGACACCGACCTTGAGAAAGCCATCCTCTGTTTCCGAGAGGAGGCATTGGCATGCGATCCCGGTGCCTTGACCCGGTTGCTCAGCATGCTCGACAGGAACGGCCACCGGGAAAGGCGAATGGACGTCGTCAGGTGGGCTGTCGACGCGGGCTACGCGGCCTTCACACCGTGCGGTGATCACTGGCCGCACGGCCTTGAGCCCACGGGCACACCCTCTCTGCAGTGGTCCCGGACCCCCTACGACCAACTCCACATCTAGGGTCTTTCGTTCGGATCATCGAGCAGACCAGAGGAAGATGCCGCGATGTGGAGTCCGGCCAAGTAGATCGTGGCCGTCTTCTCGTAACGGGTCGCAATACCGCGCCATTGCTTGAACCGGTTGATGCACCGCTCAAGGAGCAAGCCGTAATGCGCACATGACAACTCCGGGGCGGGGAATGTCCCGGTCGTAGGGGTGGACGGCTTGCTCCAGGCCGCCGCTGCCGTGCGGCAGTTGCGGGAGCGACAGGCCGATGGGGCCGAGGACGGTGAGTCGCGGTGTCGGAGGACGTCGATGCTGATCTCCCCAGAAGAACGCTGCCGAGGTAGGGGGTTTCGGCAGTCTTCGTGCCGCGCCGCTCGTGGTTGAGGCAGCCGGTGGGAAGAGCGTGTATGCCGCGTGGGAGAGGGTGGTGAAGGGCAAGGGGACGGCCCCGTCCCGACCGGTGATCGAGGTGCTTGCGGTCGACACGGCTTCCGGCGATCGGGCATGGTCGGCCGAGATTGCGGCTGCTGCCAGTGCCGGCGGGCTGGCTGCGGACCCTATCGGCGCTGATGGGATTCTCGCGCCGCAGATCATCGGAGTCGACGCGGATACGGTGGTGGTCGCGGCCGCCGACACCACCTATGCAGTCGACCGTGCCGCTGGCACGGTGCGCTGGAAGAAGACCGACTTCCGTGCTGTCGTGCTGGCTGACGGAGTCGTCGCCGGCGGTGAGAAGGTGTGTCAGAGGACACGGTCCGCAACCCCGAGCTGGTGCCGATCGCCCGCTACTACGGCACGGTCGTCAGGACGTGCATGCCGGCTGACCCGGCCTCGAAGGGCGGGACGGAGGCGACGGTCCGGATCGCGAAGCGGGACCTGGTCCCCACCGCGGTCAACCTCCGCCCCGACTACGGCGACTTCGCCGAACTCCAGCAGGCCTGCGAGGACTTCATGGCCGAGGTGAACGGCCGCACCCACCGCGAGACCCGCCGGATCCCGGCCGAGCTGCTGGCCGAGGAACGGCTGCGGCTGCACCCGGTGCCCGAGCATCCGTTCACCGCCGCGTTCGGGGAGACCCGCCGGGTCGGCAAGGACTCCACGATCTCGGTCGAGTTGGTTCGCTACTCGGGTCCCGCACCAGTTCGTCGACAAGCGCGTCTGGGTCCGTTTCCACGCCGACGAGCTGATCGTCAGCGCGATGACCGCAGGCAGCGTGGCTGAGGTCGCCCGGCACCCGCGCTCCACTGCGGGGAGCCCGCGGATCGCGGACGAGCACTACCCCGACGCCGCGCGCGGCGAGCGCACCCCGAAGCCGACGAACCCAGCCGAGGCCCAGTTCCTGGCCATCGGACCTGGGGCGGCGGCCTGGCTGGTCGAAGCCGCCGCGACCGGCGTCCGCCGGATCAGGGCGAAGATGGCCGACGCGGTCGCGCTCGCCAAGCTCTACGGCACTGCCGATGTCGACCGGGCGCTTGGCTCCGCGGCCACCGTCGGCCGGTTCGCCGAGGGCGACCTGCTGTCGATCCTGGACCACCAGGGTGAGCACGACCGCGCAGAGCCGATCCGCTCGCAGCGAGACCCACAGCCTGCAACCGCGCACCTCCGCCTGGTCCGGGTTCACGACGCCGTGATCGACCTTCGGCTCAGCCGGCACAACCGGTCGGGCCGTCCTGCCAGCCGGGCAACTCCAGCTCGTCGTCGCGAACCGCCCACATCGGTGGCTGCCCGGACGGCGGGCCTGCCAGGACCCGCAACTGCTGGGGGCGGTATTCGTCGCGCGCGTCCTCGACGCTGAAGCCAGCCGAGGCCAGGATCTGGGCCATTGCCTGCATCATCGCGGCCCCGACCGCGCTGGAATGCCGCAGCACCGGCTCGTCCAGCTGCTTCAGCCGAAACGCGCGGCTCGCGCAGGCCCGCAGGCGCGGGCTTGCCTGCCAGGCCACGAACACACCGCCCGCCGCGTCGTCACCGTCGTCGATGTCCACCTCGGCGCCGCCGGCCAGGACCGGGTCGAGCTCCGGCGCGACCACGGGCAGGCCCGCGGCGGCCAGCTCGTCGCGGACCCTTCGGGCGAGCTTCTTCAGGGCCGCGGACTCTTCAGCACCCACTCGTTCGAACATTCGCTCAATCTAGCCAACCGCAGAGAAGGAACTCCTGATGACTGACACGGCAACCGCACCCGTCCGGCCCAGGATGGCTGCCCCGGCCTCAGCTGTCGCGGCCACGACCGGCGCCGCGTTCGACGAGGCGATCGCCCTGACGCGGCGCTTGAAGCTGCCTCACATCCGCCGGGCGATGACGGAGGTCATCCCGACTGCGAAGGCTCAGCGGTGGGAGCCGGCCGAGGTCGTCCGGGCACTTCTGGCCGAGGAGGCCGCTGGCCGGGACGCGGCCAACCTCCGCACTCGCCGCGCCCGGGCGGCCTTCCCGACCGGCAAGACCTTCCACATCTGGAACGAGGAGGCCTCGTCGATCCCCGTCCCGACCCAGTCGGCGCTGCGGACGCTGGAGTGGGTGGGCCGGCGCGAGAACCTCTGCGTTGTCGGCCCGTCCGGGACCGGGAAGTCGCACTTCTGCGAGGCCCTCGGGCAAGCAGCGGTCGACGCCGGGATGACCGTCGCCTGGTTCACGATCGAGGACCTCGGAGCGCTGATCCGCCGTCATCGCGTTGACGACTCCGTCTCGAAGGCCATCAGTCGGATCACCCGAACCGACTTGATCATCGTGGACAACATCGGGCTCCTGCCCGTCTCGCCGGACGCCGCCGAAGGCTTCTACCGCCTGGTCGATGCGGCCTATGAGCGGCGAAGTCTGGCCGTCAGCAGCAACCTTCATCCGTCTGGATTCGACGAGATCATGCCCAAGACCCTAGCCACCGCGACCGTCGACCGGCTCCTGCATCACGCACACGTCGTCGTCACCCAGGGCGACAGCCACCGCCTCGCGGAGGCCACCACCGGACGAGGCGTCGTCCCACTCGCCTGACCCATAAGCGGGGAGATCAACTGTCCACCGGGGATCTTCAACGTCCGCCAGTGGGGAGATCAACTGTCCGCGAGCGGGGAACTCCTACTGTCCCTTGACAATGTGCTGAGCACGTTCGCTCTGCTGTGTTGCGCACCGACGGCCCGGCCCTGGCCCGCCGGCCCATCAGTTCTGGATCGAAGACGGTTCCACTCGGACGAGCGCCGGTCGTTCTGGGGCTCACGCGTCCTGGACGATGAGCAGCTCGGTGGACCGTGGTTGTCAGTGGTTCCTCCTACGGTTTGAGCAGTGGGATCTGCGGGAGAGGCCGCGGGTCCGCCTGGGGGAGGGGTCTGCCATGTCTACCGAGTCCACCACGGTGTCGACGACGTATCTGGAGCTGTCGCAGGAAGGCGCCGGCGCGCACAAGTTCTACGAGGTTGCGGTCGAGGGCCAGGTGGTGACGGTGCGGTACGGGCGGATCGGCACTGCCGGGCAGAGGCAGACGACGACGTTCCCCACGGCGGTGAAGGCGCGGACCGCTGCCGCGAGGAAGGTTGGGGAGAAGGTCCGCAAGGGATACGCCCCGGCCGTTCTGGGGCAGCGCGCTCCGCGCCCGGTGACCCGGCGTCAGGTGACGTCGGCTCCGTCCACCGCGCGCGACGTGGCGCCCGTGCTGTGGCGGTTCCGCACCGGCTCCTCGGCGTTCGGTATCCATGTCGAGGACGAGCGCTGCTGGGTCGGCAACCAGGCGGGCGACGTCTACACCTTGGACCACGACGGTGGCCTCCTGGCCCGCTTCAGCCTGCCGGACGGCGTGAAGTGCCTGGTCGCCGACGACTTCTGGATCTACGCGGGCTGCGACGACGGCAGGGTCTACGACTTGTCCTCGAAGCTGCCGTTCGCGGCGTACGACATCGCGGCGGACGTCGACATCTTCTGGCTGGACATCCACGAGGGCATCTTGAACGTCTCGGACTGCGACGGCCGGCTGACCGTCATCGACCACGAGGACGAGCACCAGTGGGCCCGCCGCAGCCAGGGCGAGCACGCCTGGATGATCCGCGCCGATGACCGGGCGGTCTACCACGGCCACCACCGGGGCGTCACCGCCTACGCGCCCGACGGCGGCGGCGAGCTGTGGCACACGCCCACCCGCGGCGGAGTCCTGTTCGGCTGGCAGGAGGACGATGCCGTGTACGCGGGGACCGCGCACCGCGTGGTCCAGCGGCTGTCGAAGGCGACCGGCGCGATCGAGGCCACGTACGGCTGCGACAGTGCGGTGTACTCATGCGCCGCCTCGCCCAGTGGGCGGTTCGTCTTCGCCGGTGACGCGGCGTCGTCCGTCTACTGCTTCGACCGGGACGGCACGCGCCTGTGGAAGCTCAGCACGGGCGGCGGCTCGGCGCTGTCGATGCAGTACCGTGACGAGCGGCTGTACTTGGTGACCACGGACGGCTCGCTGGTGTGTGTGGACGCGAGCGAGACGGCTCTCTCCGCGGCGCAGCAGGGCACGGTGCCGGTGGCGCGCGACATCAAGCTCGCCGCGGCCCTGCCGACCTACGTGCCGGCCACGGCCGCGAGCACGGTGGCCACCGTCGCCCACGCTCCCGCCGGGGCGGTCGTCGTCGAGTGCCTCCAGGAGGCCGGCCGCCTGCGTGTGCACGTGGTGTCCGAGGGCTACGACTCGTCCTGGAACGTCCAGTTCCCGCGCGCCATACGGGAGCCGGGGGCGCGCTATGTCGTGGACGCCCTGCACACGGCGGCCGGCGGCTTCTACCGGGTCCGCGGTGATATCCGACGACTGCTGTGACCGGAGCCTGACGTCGTGTGCACCTCCCGTCGAATTCCGTGACGGCCGTGACTGGTGTGGCCGACCGCGAGGCACGAGACCCCGGACCGAGGTCCTCCCAGCGCGCCGAGCACCACCGTCTCCCGGCGCCAGCCACTTCCCCTCGCGGACTGGCAACGGCCTCAGCGGCGGACATTGCTCGAGGGTGGCGACGGCGGAGTGTGGGGCCGTCTCGAGTGCGCTGATCTCGACTCCGGCCAGGATGAACACCGCGAGGAAGGTGATGGCCGCGCTGTCGACGGTGAACAGGCCGTAGAAGATGGCGAAGGCGGCGACTCCGCCAGCCAGGCCGGCGATGGGTCCGCGGGTGCCGGGTCGTCGTCGTGCGGCGGAGTCAGGGGCGTCCGAGGGTCCGGTAGGTCCATCCGGCCTCGCGCCAGGTGTCGGGGTTGAGGGTGCCGCGGCCGTCGATGAGCAGGGTCTGGGCGGCGCGGTGGGCGAGGCGGTGGGGGTCGATGTGACGGAACTCGGCCCATTCGGTCAGGTGCAGCAGCAGGTCGGCGTCCTGGACGGCGGCGATCGGGTCGTCGATGTAGTCGAGTTCGGGGTGGGTCTTGCGGGCGTTGTCGAGGGCCTTGGGGTCGGTGACGGTGACCTGGGCGCCGAGTTCGTGGAGTTTTTGGGCGACGGCGAGGGCGGGCGAGTCGCGGATGTCGTCGGTGTTGGGTTTGAAGGCGGCGCCCCAGACGGTGATCCGCTTGCCCATGAGGTTGCCGTCGAGCTGTTCGCGGGCGAGGTCGGTGATGGCCTCGCGGCGGCGGTGGTTGACCGCGTCGGCCTCGCGGAGGATGCCGGTGGCTGCTTCGGCGCCGAGTGCTGCGGCCTGGGTGATGAAGCCGCGGATGTCCTTGGGCAGGCAGCCGCCGCCGAAGCCGAGGCCGGGCCGCATCCCGCGTCGGCCGATGCGGGGGTCGTGGCCGAGGATCTCGGCGAGCTGGTGGACGTCGGCGTCGGAGGTCTCGCAGATCTCGGCCATCGCGTTGATGAAGGAGATCTTGGTGGCGAGGAAGGAGTTCGCGGCGCCCTTGGCGAGTTCAGCCGTCGCCCAGTCGGTGGCGATCGTGGGGGTCCCGGACTCGATGATTTTCTCGAAGCACTGCCGCAGCATGGTCTCGGCCCAGGTGTGCTCTTTCTGGAATCCGAGAACGAGCCGGTCGGGGTGGAGGGTGTCTTCGATGGCGAACGATTCGCGCAGGAACTCGGGGTTCCAGGCGACCTCGACCTGGTCGCCTGCCGGTGCGTGGGCCCGCAGGATCTCGGCGACGTGGGGTGCGGTGCCGATGGGGACGGTCGACTTGACCGCGATCACGGCCGGGCCGGTCAGACGCGGGGCGAGCTGGCGGGCCGCGGAGAACAGGTGGGTGAGGTCGTAGGTGTCCTCGCCGGGTGTCTGCGGGGTGCCGACGCCGATGAAGTGCAGGTTGGCGAAGTGGGCGGCTTCGGCGTAGGAGGCGGTGAACTTCAGGCGGCCGGTGGCGGTGTGCTTGGCCAGCAGGTCGTCCAGGTCGCGTTCGAAAAACGGGGCCTTGCCGGAGTTGAGGATGTGGACCTTGTCCATGTCGCAGTCCATGCCGAGGACTTCGTGGCCGAGTTCGGCCATGCAGGCCGCGTGGGTGGCGCCGAGGTAGCCGCAGCCGATGACGGTGAGCTTCACGGTGTCCTTCCAGATGGGGCCGCCGCCCGGCGGCCCATCCAGAGGGGTGGGTTCAGGCGGGCCGGGCGGCCAGATAGCGGTGGATCCCGTCCTCGATGAACGGGGGGATCGTGAGGATGCCGAGGTGTTCGGGGGCGAAGAACTGGAGCTTGACGCCCTCGGCCAGCGGCAGCGTGGTCTCGTCGCCGTCCCAGTCGGCGGCGAAGAAGGTGATCAGCTGGCCGGAGCCGTGTTCGTCGCGGATCTCGAAGAGTTCGGTGAGATTCCTGGGGGCGAGTCCGGCTTCCTCGTCGAGCTCGCGGACAACCGTCTCGGCGGGGTGTTCCCCGTCGTCGGTGCCGCCCAGCAGGCTCCAGTGGGCGGGCCAGGCGATGGTGGGCAGGTCGTCCCGAAGATGCAGGAGGAGTTCGCCGCGCCGGTTGGTGATGATGGCGACCGCGCCGCGGGCGGTGGCCGGGCCCTCGGTACGGGTGGTGTCAGAGTGCATCCCGTCACCGTAGTAAGGGAGTTGAGGATCATGCGGCAGCCCTCACGGTCTGGTCTGAAAACCAGGCGGCTGCCAGCAGGGCCTGCATCCTGGTGCGGTCGAACCGGCCGCCGGGCTTGAGGCCGCCCGTCAGCAGGGGCCGCAGCGAGGGCGGAGCCTCGGCGAGCGCGGTGTGGATCTGGGTGTCCGCCCAGCCCGCCAGCGGGCCGTTCAGCCAGGTGGGGACCGGGGAGGCGAAGCCGAGCTTGTCCCGGCTCCCCCAGAGCTCACGGGGCAGGCCCAGGGCCTTGGCGGCATCCCGCAGGATCCGCTTGCCCGCCGCCGGATCGGCAATCTTGTGCTCGGCCGGGAGCCGGTAGGACGGCTCGACCAGATCGCGGGCCAGGTAAGGGGACCGGCGCTCTAACGCGCAGGCGGAGGCGAGCTTGTCGCTCGTCATCACCAGTGGCCGCCAGGCCGTCGCCAGATCGGCCAGGGTCAGTCCCCTGGCCAGGTCGCCGCCGGCCCGTTCCATCGCGTCGGCGACCAGGTCCCGGATGCGGTTGTCGGGGTCCGGGCCGCGCAGGATGAGACGGGTGACCGCCTCGGCCGGCTCCAGCTGCTGGCCCGCGGCGTGCAGGAGCTTGGCGGCCAGGGGCCGGTAGGCGTCCAGGCCTGCCGTCAGGACGGCGTCTGGGCCGAACAGGACCAGGGCATGGCGGATGTAGCCCATCAGGAACTCGTCCGGGCCGAGCCCGCCGACCACCACCTTCAGGCCGAGATCGGAGACCTTGCGGTAAGCCATGTGCTCGGAGAACGTGGACGCGTTGCCCATCGGGTAGTCCAGCGCGGACATCATGTGCGGCAGCATCTTGGTGAAGTCGATGTGGTCCGGCTCAACCACGACCAGTTCGGCGCCGATGTCAGCTGCGATCCGGGCCGCGGTCTGCGACTCGTCCAGGCGGTCCTGGCCCGGGTAGGAGACGGTGACGCAGACCGGCGGCCGCATCAGGTAGGCCAGCAGCGCAGAGTCCAGGCCGCCGGACAGCAGCAGCGCGAAGTCGCGGCCAGGGGCCCGCAGCGGAACCTGGTCGGCCAGCACGACCGAGAAGGCAGCCAGGGCCTGGCGGTAGTCGCCCGCGAACGGCAGCCGGTTCTCCACCCGCCACCACGTCGTCTGGTCGAGTGAGCCGCTCACGACGTCGAAGGTCAGTAACGTCGCCGGGGCCAGCAGTTGGATGCCCTGGAACGGGGTGTCGAGGCTGACCGGCGTCTCGATCGCCAGCATCTCCGGGCGGACGATCAGCGGAGTCTGGCCGTAGCCGGTCAGAGTGCTGACTTCGGAGGCGAACGCGAGCCGGCCACCGTCCAGGCGCCAGTAGAGCGGCTTCTCGCCCAGTCGGTCGCGGGCCAGGAACAGCTTGCCGACGCGGGGGTCGTAGACCGCGAGGGCGAACATGCCGTCCAGCCCGTCCAGGCAGGACGGTCCGAGCTTCGTCCAGGCCTTCAGGACGAGATGGGCGTCGGTCTCCTTCTCGGCGAGCTCGATGCCCCAGGCGGTGGCCTGCTGACGGTAGTTGTAGATCTCGCCGTTGAAGGCCAGCAGCACCCCCGAGGTGCGGTCCAGGTAGGGGCCGGGGTGGGCGAGCGGGTCCACGATCAGCAGCGAGTTCATGGCCAGCACCGCCCGCCCGTCGCTGGATGCGGCGTGCATGGTGCCGTCCGGTCCGCGGTAGTGCTGGGCGATGCCCATGGCCTTCACCGTCGTCTGGTGCCACTGGGCGTCCGGCCCGGCCAGTCCTGCGATTCCGCACATCTGGTTCACCCCCGAGAGTGAGCGTTGGCGCCTGTCGGCGGCCACCGCCGGTCGGAGTAGAGCCCGGCGCCCGCGGGCGTGGACTTGGACGGGCCATGCTCGGCTCCGCACTCGAAACCCTCACCGAGACCGGCGCCACCGAAGTGATCCTCTATGTCGACGACGCACCACGGGCGACGAGCGAGGCCGAACGACCTCGCTGTGCGCCAAGGCCCACGCCGATGGGAACCGGCCGGTACGCACCGAGGTGTTCGACGCGATGGTCACCGGCAAGTGGGAGCTCGCGCCGGCCGGTGGCAGGACACCGCACTGCTGCTGTGGAAGCCGCCGACGGCATGGTTCAGCATCAACGCCTTCTGCACCGGCTCCGGGCTGCGGAACTGGTACGTGAACTTCGAGCATCCCACCCGCCGCACCGAGGACGGGTTCGACACCTTCGACCTGACCTTGTGCCTCATCATCGACCCCGACCTGGCCCGCAGTGGAAGGGCGAAGACGAGTACGCCCACGTGCGGCGTCTCGGCATCATCACCGACATCGAGCGCCTGGCCGTAGGCGACGCCCGCGCCCAGGTCCTGGCGATGCTCAAGGAACGCGGCGGCCCGTTCGTGAACGCGGCGGGCGGGGGGCGGCGTGGCGGTGGAACCGTCCTGGCCTTCGCCTCGCCTGCCGCAGTCCGTCCCGGCCGCGGGGAGGGTTGCACCGACAGGCGGCTGAACCGTGGCAGTAGCTGGCAGGTCACCTGTGGGGCGCAGCGATGGTCGGCTGCCGGAGAACCCGGGACGGGGTCACCGACGGCTACCCACCCGTGGTGAGTGCGGCAACATCCCTTGCAGCAACGGTGGCACCAACAGTGGCACCAACGGTGGCAACAACAGTGGCGCCCACGGAGCGTCACCACCCTCATATGCCCAGTTCAGGGGCCGTGGTGAGTGGCCCTGACACGCCGACTTCCCCTGTTCTCTGCCTTTTCCACTGCTGCCTGAAGGTGATGAGGGTGGTGAGGGATGAAGGGAGCGGCGTCGGTCAGGGGAAGGGGCCGCCGCTGCGCTCGGCTTTTGCCGGGCGCGCCCCCGGAGGCGAGTTCGCGCGGTTGGGGTCGGGGGAGCTTACCGGCAGCCGGGGACGCTGATGGTGCTCGGCCACCGCCGGACCTCGACACACCGCTACGCCTGGCCCGGGCCCTGCGCTCCCCTCACCGAGATCAAGAACCGCGGCGTCGGCGACGTCCTCACGCTCGTCTGCGACGGGCTGAAGGCACTTCCTGACGCGGTCGGGACGGTCTGGCCGGCCACGATCGTCCAGACCTGCGTCGTGTGCTGCGGAGCTCCTTCCGCTATGCCGCCCGGCAGGACTGGGACAAGATCGCGAAGGTCCTCAAGCCCGTCTACACGGCGCCGACCGAAGAGGCCGCGCTGGACCGGTTCGCCGACCTGCCGCTGGAAGACCGCCCTGAACGCCTTCGGCATCACCTTCGACGGCCGCCTCTCAGCGGCCCGCCAGTAACCACAACAGCCCGAGTTACACCGTTCATTGGACAGACCCCGAGCTGGTGGTCATCGGGCCCAGTCCGCCTCTGTCGGGCGGTGTGGAGGCGCCCTCTCAGGCGTACCTCGATGCCGTCGATCATCGCGGCACAGCCCGGATATTCACGCTATCCGTACGCGTTTGGTACGCGAAAGGTTCGCTTCATACTAGGGTTGCGGGTCAGGAGGTGCTGCATGTCCGAGCTGTTCGACGCGGTCGACGCGCTCATCGCGTCCCGCTCCCCGTTGCCGCCCCCCGCGGAACGCAAGCGGCTGCGCCAGGCGCACGGTCTGACGCTGGACGAGGTGGCCGCCGCACTGCAGGTGCGGCGCGCGACGGTCGGCGGCTGGGAGGCCGGCAAGACCGAGCCGCGGCCGCCGGAGCGCGATGCCTACGCCCGCATGCTGAAGCAGCTCGCCCGGCTCTACCCCGCCAACGCTCCGGTGCCCCCTGAGGACACGGCGATCCCTGAGACGCCTGCCGTTGCGGCCGCTCCTGCGCCATCGGCAGTTGAACCGGCCCAAGCCCGCACCGCACCCACAGGCCCGGCTGCGGAGCCTGCGAACACCGCACTCCGCCCCGCTGCTCCTGCCGCTGTACCGCGTCCGGCGGTCACGACCCGGCCGACGTCGCGCGGTCCGGCCGCGAAGAAGGCCGCCCCCGCCGGCACTCCGGCAGGCGGGACCGATGCGCGGTTCGAGAACGGTCCGCTTGCGGTCGTCGACGTCGACGCAGATGGTCAGGTGCTGGCGTACTGCGTCGGCGGCTTGGTCCTGGATGTACCGGCGAAGTCGATTGCGGCCCTGGTGGAGTGGACGCTTGGCGAAGGGCGGCTCGGTCAGCCGAAGTTGTCGGGGCCGGGCAAGGACGCCGACCCGCTGATCGTGCTGACCGGGGCCGCGTGTGAGCACTACGGCCTGCCGGTCACGCTCACCAAGGAGGAGCGCTTGGCCGGGCGGATCCCGGAGGGACACAAGGTCATCAAGCAGTTGACGCGCGCCGACTGGCAGCTGACCAAGCGCGGGTTCGGGCCGTGGGCGAGGATCTACCGCCCTGCGCAGGGCGCGGAGCGATCCTGCGTGCAGTTGTGCATCCCGTCGTGGGACGCGCTCGACACCCGGCACTGGGCCGACACGGGGCAGCTGCCGCCGGCGGACCTGGCCCGGCTGCTGGGCACGTATGCGGCCCGCGTGATGACGCCGCGCGGATCGACCGCCGTGACCGGTCTGGAGCTGATGACCGCCCTGCGCCCGCCGACCCGCGCCTCCGAACCGGACGCGACGGGCAAGCGGCACTCCGAGCACAACCCCGGCTCGCTGGGGAAGGATCCGGTGGACTGCGCGCCGTGCGAGGCCCCCGACGGGCACCCGGTCCTGGCGGACCTGCCGCGCTTCCACCACCGCACCCCGGCCGAGGTCCTGGTGGAGGAGGCGTACGACTGGGGGCGCCCGCTCACCGACGCCGAATGCCTGCGTCCCCACCTGGTGGGTATCGACGTGAACATGGCTTTCGCCGCCGGCGCGAACGGCCTCACGGTCGGCCTGGGCGCGCCAACGCACGTCAAGAACCCCGTCTTCGACGCGAAACTGCCCGGTTCCTGGCTGGTCGACCTGAGCCACGTCGACCTGTCCCGCGTGAAGGTGGCCAAGGACAAGTGGGTGGAGCTGGACGGCAGTCTGCTGCCGAGCCCTTTCACGCCGAAGGGCGAGCGTCCGACGGGGCCGGCTTGGTACGCGACGCCGACGGTGGCGTACGCGGTGGAGCTCGGCTACGACGTACGCCCGATCGAGGCGTGGGTGCGCTACGACAACGGCCGTTACCTGGACGGCTGGTACAACCGGCTGCGCGACGCGTACCTCGCCACGATGGCCGACCTCGGGGTGGGTGCCGACCTGTCGCCGGAGGAGTTTCTCGCGGCGATGGACGGCTACCGTCAGCGCGACCCCGAACTGGCGGTCGTGGTGTCCGCGGTCAAGGCGACGGTGAAGGGCGGCATCGGCAAGCTGCGCGAGCGCCCGCGCGGGGAGGGCTGGAAGCCCGGGCAGCCGTGGCGGGCCCTTGCCCGGCCGACGTGGCGCCCGGACATCCGCGCCGCCGTCATCTCCCGGACCCGGACCAACATGCACCGCAAGATCGTCAAGCACGCCGCCCTCACCGGGCAGTACCCGGTGGCCATCCTCTCGGACTGCGCCGTCTACGCCTCCGACGGGCCGTCGCCCCTGGACTTCCTGCCCTACCGGGACGGCAAGCCCTTGCCGGGCGGCTTCAAGCTCGGCGTGAACCCGGGCCTGGTCAAGTGGGAGGGCACCCAGACCGTCTTGTGGGGCGAGGGTGTCCGCGAGCAGTTCAACGCCCCCGAGCTCAACCTCGCCCGGTACATCAAAGACGGCACCGTCACCGATCAGGACACCGGAGAGTAGGTAGAGCGCGATGAGCCTGTTCGGCAACGGCCTGGAGGCCGCGGTGCAGAAGGCGTTCACCCGCCCGGCGCCCAAGAGCGCGCCCGCGCAGATGCGGTACCTGGTCAAGCAGCTCAAGGGCACCAAGGCCGTCGCCCAGATGCTGCGTATCTCCCAGCGCACCGTCGAGCGGTACGTGAAGGACCAGATCAAAAAGCCCCGCCCGGACCTCGCCGCCCGCCTGGAGGCCGAAGTGAAGAAGCGGTGGCAGCCGCAGATCCGCGCCAAGGCGCGGCAGAAGGCGGCGACCACCGGCGGCATCGTCATCGACACCCGCGCCCGGATCGGCTACACCGCGCCGATCGGGACGACGGACGAGGACCGCCTCCGGCACTTGACCGTGGCGCTGCCGCCGCAGTACGCCGCCCGCCTCTTCAACGCCCAGGAGCAGGGCGCCAGCGACCAGCAGCTCCAGCAGATCGCCGCCGAAGCGCTCAAGGAGGTGTACTTCCAGGACATGGGCCGCCGCGCCGGCCAGCTGGAGGAGGTCCGCTTCACCGGTATCGAGCACCTCGAGTTCGACCTGTAGATCCCGAACAGCCGCGAGCCCCGTCGACTGTTCGGCTGCGCGCCCGTCAACTCCAGCGCCCGGAACTCTTCGGTGGCCTCGCCGATATAACCAGGCCTGTTCCGTCCATCCGTACGTGAGCCCCTCCCGCCCCACCGGCCTGGCCGAGGCGCGCATAGAACGACTGCCGGTCAAGAAGTCGCTGTACGGCTCGCTGGGTGCCTCCGAGCGGGAAACGACCTTCCCCCGTCGCAGTGCCTGAAGGGCTCTCAGAGGGCCGTCTGTGCCCTCGTGTTGTGGGCGCTGGCGGTAACGGGGCCAGGGGCGCGAAGCGGGTCGGCGGCCGGAAGAGCAAGGCGGTCGGTCGGGCCCGCCGTCGTGCCGGGACGGCTGCGGCCGGGCATGCGGGTTGTGGAGCTGAGGCGTACCCCCATCCCAAACAGTAGTTATCCCAGTTGACCTTTCAGCTGGGTCTCTCACCTGGATCTGTCACATGGCACTTTCACCGGCCCTCACAAACACCCGCTGGGACGTCCATGACCATCTGCTGGTACGTCAGCTCGTGTGAGGCTGGATCGTTTGGGGTTGCAGGTCTCAGCTGGCTACCTTCTGGTGCATGAAGACGACGACGCCCGCCAAGCGGGACATACAGGAGACGACCGCGACCGGGCGGGACACGCGTACGGCGGTCCTCACCCGTTCGATCCGGGCCAACGTGCCGCTTCGCAAGACATTCGTCCAGGCGAACAAGGGGGCCGCCAGCCGCCATGGGCCCCTGAAGGACTTCGTGACCGGGAGAGACCTGCGGGGCCTCAAGGCCTACCTGATCATCGTGGCCGCGTGCAGCAACGGGGACAACGGCTGGTCGACCACGCACGACAGCGCGGTGTGGGCGCGGCTGATGGACATCCACGAGACCGCGACCGACCAGTCCGCCCGTACTGGTGCCTGGCGGGCCCTGCGCCGACTGCAGGCGCGCAAGCTCATCGAGTGCAACCGCAGCGGAACCATGATCACGGTCACTCTCCTGCGCGAGGACGGCAGCGGGAAGCCCTACGATCGCCCCGTGGGCGACGCGGAGGAGAACCGCTTCCTGCAGATACCGACCACCTTCTGGACGCTGGGCCGTGACGAGGACCTGGACCTGCCGGGCCTGGCCCTGTTCTTGGTCGTCGCCCGCGAGAAGAACTGGTCGACCTTCCCCGCGGAGAAAGCCCCCGAGTGGTACGGCTGGTCCCCAGACACCCACGAACGCGGGCTGAAGAAGCTCGTCGCCCTTGGGCTCGTTGAGCGACGCGAGCACCGCACCAAAGCCCCGCTCTCCCCACTCGGCTTCACCACGGCCCACCAGTACCAGCGCACCGCCATCACACGGCCGCGCAAGCCCAGGAAGACGGCCGCACCCGCTGGGCGGTGATCCCGGTCGTCTTGCAGGCCTCAACCCCGCCGTCTCGGCACTCTGCTGCCTGCCCGCCACCCCGTGACGAAAGGGGTGAGGGCGCCTCATGCTCCGCGTTCCGCCTGCGGACCGTCCGCAGGCATCCCAGGGAGGGAACCCTCATGTCCACCGCTGCCAACCAGTCCCAGCAGCCGCCGGCCACGCAGCCCTCGGGCACGGACCCCGTGCTGCTCCTGGTGCTGGCAATCGTCTTCGTCCTGGTGCTGGGCGCCACGCTCTACCTGTGCCTGGTCCACCCCTCGTTGACCGGGCCGATCGGGGCGGTGGGTGGGGTGGCCTCGGCGCTGGTTGCTGCGTTTGCGGTGGCGTTTTCCCTCCGTCGGCGCTGACGACCTGTGGGCTGGGCCACTGAGATCGCACCGCCGTGTCCACGCCGTCATCCAGACCGTCAAAACCCTGTACCGACGGGGCCCATGCGGCAAATCTGCTGACGGCACGAGCACCCAGGACGCTTGTCCTGGGTGCCTGGCTGTGTACGTCGCTGACCATCCGATTCACCGGCCGACTGACGGCCTTCACGCCCACTCCACGCCGAGTTCCGCGAGTACGGCTGTCCAGGATCGGTTTTTGTGATCGGTTCACGGATGGCTGAGCTGGGCTGATCAGTTCGCGCGTCTGGCTGTGTTCGGGGGCGGGCGGCGGGAGGTGATCGCTGGGTGGCTGAGGTGTTGGTTGCGGTGGCAGTCTGAGCTGTGGGTTTGTCAGGTATCAGGGTCGTTGATCAGTTGTAGCCATCTTCTTCTGAGCGCTGGTCACTTTCTCTGATCACGGGTATGCGCCGGGCCGCGTAGTCGGGTGTCGCCGAGATGCCTGGCAGGACGGAGCGAGGGTCCCGCAGCCGGCGCCGGTAGGCGTTGTTACGAAATACTCTCTTGTCCTGCTGGAGATCCTCCCTGCTTATCTCGCCTCTGAGCTGCGGAAACGCGGTTTCGATACCGGGAACCGGTCTTGCTTGGGCTGTACCTGGCTATGCTCGCCTTGGTGGTGGCACACATGTGCCTGCACCAGACGACCTCGCCTTCTCCGGCGGGGTTTTTTCATGCCTCACGCCGATGGCCCCGACGCGAAGACGCGTCGGGGCCATCGGCGTTTTCGGTCTCGAAGGAGCGAAGCTGATGTCTGACGTCCCGTGGGCAGTTGTGGCGGTGGTGGGGTTGCTCGCCCTGGTCTGTCTGGCCGCGCTTGTCGCCCACGCCGTTCTGGCTGCGTTGGCTATCCGCCGTGCGCGGCTCGAAGATCTGCCGGTCATGCTGGACAGCAGCGGGCGGACGCTTCTGGGGCTCTTCAAGTCGCTGCGGGTGGGAGTCGGGCAGGCTGGCCTCAGTGCGGGACCGGGGGCAAGCCCGCAGGGGCCGGTGGCCGATCCCGCGCTCTCCGGCGGTGCGACGTCGCCGGACAGTACGGCAGTTGCGGAGCCGGGCGGGGGAGGAGCGCAGTGAGGCGAGAACAGTACTGGCCGGACAAGGATCCCGTCAGCCGCCGGATCGGCGATGACGTCCTCGGGCGTGCCCTGCGCAAGGTGTTGCGGGACTCCGAACGGCGGCTCCTGCTCGACTATCTGCACGGGGCTCCACTCGTTCAGATGGCCCGACAGTTTGGTTGGACGGTAGAGGGCTTGCAGGAGCTCATCAGGAGCCTGCTGATCAGACTGCGGGACTCGGAGTTCGGGCCCCAACTGCGTGAGGAGCTGTTGAGCCGGACGGGTCCGCAGCACTCGGCCCTGGTCTGGGAGGGTGTCAAAGAGGTACCTGTCCATCGGTGCCAGCGTGTCGGCTGTACCACGCCGCCCTTCGTGCAAAAGGCCCGTGGGCGTACGCGCAAGTACTGCAGCGACGCGTGCAAGCAGGCTGCCTACCGCGGTGCGCGGGCTGAGCAGCCCGCCAAGCGCGCAGCGGCTCCCACAGCGCTGTCCAACCCATGGTTCAGGGTGGTGCGCTCACGGAAAGGGCGGCGGATGCCCTACCGGTTTCTCGACTACACAGAGACTGACGCGGTGTTCCCGGACACCCGGGATGCCAAGCGGGCCATGCCGGAAAGCAGTGCATACAGCGAGTACTTCCGGTGGAAGCTGTCCGAGTGGATGCCTTCGCGGGGCCGGCCGAAGGCCCTGGGGACCCAAGGGGTCGGTGCCAAGGCTGCCGGGGGCAAGAGGAACATTGGCTTGTGGCTGTTGGATGGCAATAGCAGGATGCGCGCGTTGCGGGATTTGCGCACAGCCATTCCTGCGCGGGATCTGCGACGGATGGCGCAGTCCGACAGTTCAGCGTGGCCGGACCTCGCTGCGCTCGATTCGCTGCTCAGCAAGAGGGGCGGCCGACGCATGCGTGGCTCCGCTCGTGGAGCCGGCCCCTTTGAACCGCGGCGTGCGCCGACTGTGCCAAGCGGTCACAGGGGCTCTCGACGGCGGGTGGCAGGCCTGTCTTACCCCTTGCCAGCCGTCTCGTCAGTGCCGAACAACCCTGGGTATTGCCCGCGCTGGAACCGGTCCCGAGAGCGCCGGCAGCGGGCCGCGCGGCCGATAGCACGGATGGCCAACACGCCTACGTCTACTCGTCGTACGGGCTGACGGTGTCGGTGTAGGTCTGGCGGGCGGAGGCGAGGAGGTGCGCTCGGCAGTCGGGGCGCCTGGCGAGCGGGCGTCCACGTGGCGCTGCCGTTGCTCGGGTGCGAGGGCGAACGGATTGTCTGTCACGGCTTGCTGCTCCGTGTTGTCTGCATGCGTGGGGCGGGTGGTGGTCAGCCGCTGCCCGGGATGTTGCCGCGGTGTCCGCGGAGTGCTTGGAGGATGCGTGCCCGGTGTTCGTCCTGAGGGCTGTCGGGGTCTGTTGTGGGGGCGTCGAGGTGGAGGCGGAGGCGGCTGTACAGCGCTTCGAGGCCGATGAGCGCGTCGAGGCTTTGCAGGGTGTCGTTGTCGATGACGGGGGACGGCGCCCGGTCGGGCGGGAGGAGTACGGCGAGGAGATCGAGCGGGGCCCACTCCTGGTCGAGACGCTGGCTGATCCAGGTCCGGGCAGCCTCCGGTTCGGCGTGGCGCCATGCCCAGATGAGGGTGATCTCCAGCTCGGTGAGTTCGTGGATGGGGCGGCTGACGGCGGGGGTGAGGTGCTGTGCGATCTCGTGGCTGATCAGGGAGCGGGCCTCGCTGATCCAGCCGGGGGTGGCTGCTGCCTGTGTGTGGTCCGGGCTGTCGGAGTCCTCCCGGGCGATGACGCGTTGCAGGGTGCGGGCAGCCAGGACGGCTCCGTCGGGGGTTTCAGCCATGGTCTTGAGGATTGCGGGCCGCTCGGGCTCGGCCAGGTCGGTCAGGAGGTCTTTTGCGAGGAAGTCCATGGCGCGGTCCGCGGTGAACAGGCCGAAGACCCCTTGAGGGGTGGAGGTGAGGTGGCCGTACTGCCGGGCTGCGGCTTTGAGGAGTGCGGCCACTGGCAGGGGAGTGGCGGCAGCGCGTTTGTACTGGATGCGGCGGGTGATGCGCTGGGTGTCGTCGCGCAAGCGCAGGAGCAGTTCGCTTGCTTCGGCTTCTGCGGCGCCGTCGGCCAGTTGCTGCAGGGCGGTGTCGAAGGTGTGCTCGGGAAGGTCGTCGTCGGGGATGCCGAAGACCATGTACCGGTCGAAGTAGTCGATGCTGCCGATGCCGCGCCGCAGCGCGATGGCCTGGGTGCCGGCGCCGTAGCCGAGTGCTTGGCGAAGTGGTGCGAACAGCATGCTCATCAGGCCGATCACGCCGTCCAGGTGCTGCTCTGCGACGCCGGTGTCCTGCAGCCTGGTGCGCCAGCGGTCGATGCGCTGTTCCGGCCGCTCGTCGCGGCGCGAGGGCAGGTCGACGCTGGTACCAGTGAGTTCGGCTCGGTGCTGCCACAGCAACTGGTAGGCGCGGGGCTCGCTGGTGCGTAGGAAGGTGACGAGCAGGAAGTCGACGATGTCGACGTTGCCGGTGAGCTGGCCGAGGGTGGCATCCACCTGGCCGAAGAACCGTTTGATGGCGCGCGGGGTGCGCAGCCGGGCCTGCAGGTGCCGGTAGTAGGCCTCGGAGAGCCGCTGCTGCTCGCCAGGCGTCAGGGTCAGGCTGTGCGAGGCGAGGACTGCGGCGAGGGAGCGGTCGACCAGGAGGTCGGCGTCGCGCTCGCGGAACGCGGGAAGGTCCAGCCGGACCTGGACGATCTTTTCCAGGAACTCGCGTGCGCGGGGCTCGCTGTTGCCGACCAGCTCACTGCGTTGCAGGACGTCCAGCAGGGTCCGTTCGTCGAAGCTGATCAGGTAGTACACGCCTGGTAGATGGCCTACCAGGCGTACCAGCTTGAAGACGACGAGGAGTTCTTCGGGGGTGAGGCGGTCAAGGTCGTCCATGACGACGAGGACCGGACGGCCCGCTTTGCGCAGGGCTTCTTCAGCTTTGCGTTTCGCTGCGGACGCGCTCGTGTCGCCGCTGACGCGGTTGCTGACCTCCTGGATCAGTCCCTCCGAGTCCAGGCCGAAGACGGCAGTGGCTTTCCCCAGAGGGCTGATTGCCCGTCCGAACCCACCGATCTTCTGCCGCGCCTCGGACCACCGTTCGTCTTTGGGGAGGGCTTCGCGGATCTCGCTGAACAGCGCCTGAGTCAGGGACTCCAGATCGGAGTACAGCCATGGGTTGAGTTCCGCGATCAGCCAGCCTTCACCATTCTCCGTTTCCCGTAGCCGGCGTGTCACTTTGCCCAGGACGCTGGACTTTCCGGAGCCCCAGGAGCCGATCAGCGCGAGTACACCGGTTTCGGTCTGGGCTCGTACACGGTCCAGCAGGCTGAGCACATGCTGGGCGTATTGCCCGTGTCCGAGCAGATCAGGCCCTTCCTCGTGGTCGAGGAAGGGCTCGTCATTGAAGAAGTGCGCGTCGGCCATCTGCCCATTGTCGGGACAGGAAGGGAGCCGGGTACGGGTGTTGGCGGTGTTCAGCCTGCGATGAGTCCGGTGGTGGTGAGGAGGTGTTGTTGGTGGGGGTGGAGGAGGGGCCAGGTGCGTCGCTGGTTTTGGAGCCATTGGCGGGTGGTGGGGTGGCGGGGGTGGGTGTGGGCGTAGTGGTAGGCGCGTTGCCACAGGATGGGCCAGGGAGGGTTCCACCAGGGGTCGATCGTGGCGAGTGTCTGCTGGGTGGGGGAGGGGCTGCTGCGTTTCTTCGCGAGTTCGCGCTGTCGGTTGAGCCATTCGCCGAGGGGGAAGCCGTTGTGGACGGTTTTGATGGGAGGGCAGAGGTGGCCGTGTTCGCTAGCCCAGGTACGGGCGTGCGTGAGGGCTTCGGCGTGGGGCCGGGGGCGAGGGCTGGGCGGCCACTGTTCGGCTGTCTGAGCGGTGATGCTGATCGCGTTCAGCAGGTGCTGCTGGTCTGGGTGGAGCTGGTCGTACTGGAGACCCGCCCGGGTGATCCAACTGCCCAGGACGGTGCCCGGGGCAGGGATCCGGGCGACGGGGTCGAACGGTTCGCCAGCTTTGATGTGGTTGAGGGCGCGGTAGTAGTTGCGCTGCCAGTGCAGGTCCCACGGAGGGTTCCACCAGGGGTCGATCGCGGTGAGTTCGGTCAGGTGGGGTGAGGGCGGCAGCCCTGCGCGGGCGCGTTGTTGGCGCGGTTGCGTTGGCTGAACAGCCACATGCCCAGGGGGTAGCCGTGGTGCCGGGTGTCGCGGGGAGCTGCGAGGCGGCCGTGTTCGGCGTGCCAGGCCCGGGCGTGTGCCAGGGCTGTTTCGAAGCCCGGCCTCAGATCGGGGCGGTGCCCGAGGCGGCTGCGGGGCTCGCGGGGACGCTTCGGCTCGGCGGCACGCCGTGCGCGACGCTGACCGGTGGGAGTTGGAGGATCTGCAGCCCTTCTGGCTTGGCTGGTCTTGTCTTTTGTCCCTGGAGCCGAGGCGGCAGCCGGTGATTTTGGGGCCGTACGTGCATGGTGCAGGGCCGTGCGGGCCACGTCGGTGGTGATGCCGATGTCGGCGAGGAGTTGCCGCTGCTTGGGGTGGAGTTCGTCGTACGTGGCGCACTGGCGCCACAGCCAGTCGGCGGCCCGAGAATCGTCGAGGTCATCAAAGCCGTTCTCGGCCTGGAGGAAGCGGCTGTCTGCTGTGTCGCGGGCGCGGTAGTAGTAGCGTTGCCAGCGCAGGTTCCAGGGCGGGCACCACCAGGGGTCGATGGCATTGAGAGCCTGTTGCCGTTCGGGGGACAGGACTTTGCGTTGTTGCTGGCTTCGTTGGCCGGCGAGCCATCGGCCCAGCGGGTATCCGTGGTGCACGGTGGTCGCGCTGACCTGAGCGAGGTGTCCGTGTTCGGCGGTGTAGGAGCGAGCGTGGACGAGGGCTTCTTCGGCGCCGGCCCCCCAACGGCGGCACCCGGCAGGCGGCGGGCGCATGCACAACTTCGAACCCCTCGTCGGCGAACAACAGCGACAGCAGCAGCGCCGCCATCTCGCCGTTCTCGGCGATCAGCCGCACCTGACCGCCAGCGAAGGCGGCTACCGTCCAGGCCCGCCCCTCGAACCGCACCCGGGCCCCCACCTCGACCACCGGCCCGCCGGACACCCGGCCCCGTGCACCCATCACGCCGCCCGCGCCCACACCGGCATCCGCTCATGCATCGGAGCGCCCAGATCCGCGGACAGCTGCCCCGCCCACAGAGCATGGAACAGCGCGGGAAGGACCACCACCGGATCCCCTGTCCTGTGCACGCCCTCCCACAGCGGCGTACGGTCGGCGGACGACTCCCGCAACGCCGCAGCCAGCTGCCGTTCTGCCTGGTACCGCGGATGCCGGTACCCGGCCAGCCAGGTCACGTTGCGCCGATACACCGGATCGACCGGGCCCAGCACCCAGTACCGCCAGCCCACCGCCGCACACACCTCGCCCACCACCGCCGCGAGGGACCGCTGCCGCTGAGAAAGCTCCCCTCTGGCGGTGCAGTCCGCCAAGACCCCTTGGCCGTCGGTGAGCCGGAGCATTACCTGCGGGACATGCGTACGCACTCCGTCCGGCGCACGCCACCGCAGTTCCAGTGGCCGACTGGCCAGGCCACTGACGCGTGGATCGCGGTCGAGCAGCATCAGATGCAGCCGCATCGCCCCAGACCCGTAGTGCACGAGCCGTCCGGTGGTCGCCGACCACCACCATCCCGGCGCCGTGCGCTTGCCCATGCGGGCTGAAAACGGCCTCAGCGGCGGACACTGCTCGAAGGCCACTTCGGCGGCCGCCGCCAGCCACGGCGAACACTCCGTCGTCCCGCCCGCAGCCAAGAACCGTACGTCCACAGCTCCGACATCGGCCGGCCCGGCCCTTGCCGCATCCCATTCCGCGCTCCGCACACAGAGCCAAACGTCTTGTCGGCTCATCCGGTAATGGGCATAACAAGCCAAAGGGAAACGCGTGCCAGAGACCCAGGTCCGCCGGTCCTGCCGGGCGCCCCCGACCCCGCAGACGTGCTGTCAGCCGCGCTCGGACTGCTCTACGGCCCAGGCGTAGCCCAGTTCAGCGAAGGCTGCTCGCTGCTCCGCGTCCAGACGGTCACGCCTGGCCTTCTGGTTACTCAGAAACACTCCTAGCCTGACCACCGAACCGTCCGGCAGCTCTTCAACGTGTGCCCTTCCAACAACAGTTCTGCCTTCCCGCGCGATGTATTGGGCAAGGGCCGCGACCCCCCGCCGGAAGGCCGTCGACGTCTTTCCCCCGGCGCTCTCCGCGCCATCCTGGGCGGCTGGCGACGACCGCTCGGCGGGCTTCACCCCCAGTGCTGAGAGTCTCCGCTGCTGCTCCTCGGAGAGTTGGAACCACTCGCGGGACTGTCGCTGCAGCCACCGTCCGAGGTCGTCGCCCTCGAAAAGCACTCCGGGCCTGATGTCGGGCAGGACACCGTCGGGTTCGTCGGCAGCAAGGTCGGCGAGGACGCGGTAGTGGCGTTGCCAGTCCAGGGGCCAGGGGCAGTTCCAGTCGGGGTCAACCGCGGTCAGCTGTACTGCTCGGGCCGTGGCGCGTTCGGGGTTCCTTCCGAGGCCGTGGGTGCGGCGGAGGTTGGCCATGTGCTCCCCGACCGGGGCCAGTTCGCTGTCGGTGTTGCCCCATACGGCGTCGCGTCTGGGGGCGAGGTGGCCGTGGGCGCGGTGGTAGGAGCGCAGTACGGCGAGTTTGTTCTCCCAGGCTTCCTCGCCGGGTTCCCACACCATCCCGGCCTCGTCGAGCAGTTCCCGGCGGTGGTCGTCGAGTTCACCGGCGCGGTAGGTGCGCCGCTGCTGGTGGACCCAGCGCCCCAGGGGGAAGCGTTCGGTGGCGCCGGCTTCGGCCTCGGTGTCGTAGGGCACGGCGTACAGGCCGGTGATCCCGTTCTCCCTCCGCCAGCGCAGCAGGGCCTGGTAGCCCTCCAGCCACACCAGCGACTCGGGCCGGTACACCCGCGTGCGCAGGAACGCCGCGATCGTCGCCGCGTCGCGGGGGCTGGAGAAGTTCAGCAGCGCGGACTCCACCGCACCCTGCGTGCCGTCCAGTTCCTCGGCGCCGGCGCCGACGCCGCTGGCCCCGACGATCCGCCCGTCCTCGTCGCGGACGAGGTGGTGCGGCTTGGTCCGCGGCTGCCTTGTCAGTGCCTGGGAGGCGAGCTGTTCGACGAGGCGTTCCGAGTGTGAGCGCAGGCCCTGAAGGACGGCCGTGAGCGGGCGGAACGAGGCGGAGGCGACCATGTCGCCGGGGTCCTCGCCGGGCTCCAGGAAGACGGGCACGATGATCCGTGCGACCTTGGCCGTGCCGTCGGGGTTCGGCCGGAGGGCACGGCCGATGTTCTGGACGATCTCGACCTGGGAGCCGCGGGTGTCGGCGAAGCAGATCGCCTCCACCCCGCGCTCGCCGACGATGTCGACGCCCTCGCCCAGGACCCGCACGCTGGCCAGGAACGCCCGGTGCACGCGCGTGTTGTCGGCGTCGATGCCGTCTGCGAACTGGCGCAGGACTTCGCGGCGTTCGGCGACGAGATGGTCGCCGCACAGCCACGCCGACCACACCCGGTCCGGGGGCACGTGGCGGCCGGCCTCCAGCTCGTAGAACTCCGCGTCGATCGACGACTTCGGCAATGCGTCCGCGTCGGCCAGAGCCTGGTCGGACGCTTCGGTCATGTACAGCTCCGCGGCCGTCTGCGGCATCTTCTCCGCGAACGCGGCCGCCTCCTCCACCCGCTGGTGGAACGTCATGACCGTACGCAGGTTGTGGCGCGCGGCGTGCTCCAGGAGCGCGGTCTGCAGCAGTGCCAGGCGCCGGCCCCGCAGCGCCTCCTCCGACAGCCCGAGCACGGGGGAGGGGTCCCGGATCTCCAGCACGTCGATCTCGAACCCGGCGAGGATGTTCCGCTCGATCGCCTCGGACAGCCCGAGCTCGAAAATCCACTCGCCGTAGGTGCCTGCAGGGTCGCTGGCCATCGTCGCGACCTCCAGCTCCTGGCCGTCCGCGCCCTTCTGCGGTTGGGGCGAGGCGAGGATGCGCGGGGTGGCGGTCAGGTACAGCCGGAAGTCCGCCGGGATCCGGGTGTTGTCGTGGATCGCCGCCCACGGTCGGCCAGTGTCCCCGGCGAGTCCGTGGGCTTCGTCCAGGATGGCGAGGTCGAAGCCGTCCATCGACTGACCGTACAACCGCTCTCCGCCTGCCAGAGAGGCCTCCAGCGGGCCGCGTACCTTCACCCGGCCCGTGATGTCCTCGGGGTCCTCGCGGTCCACGAGGGAGGCGTACGTGGCAAACACGACCACCGGCCCGGACCTGGCCCACAAGGCAAGCTGGATAGGGTTGGTGGTGGTGCGCACCCCGAGCTGCTCCAGGACGTCGTCCTTCTCCAACGAGCACACCGCGACCATCGGCGCGGTGTGGCCGACCCGGCGCCACGCCTGGGCGGTCTGTACGAGCAGGTCCAGGGTGGGCACCATCACGAGGATCCGGCCGTCCCGGAAGCAATCGAGCGCGGCCGCAGCGGCTGTGATCGTCTTCCCGGATCCGGTCGCTGACACGACCGTGCCACGGGCACCCTGAGGGGGCACAGATGACCTCGCAGGCCATCCCACCCACCTACGGATTCGTGTATGTGCCTCTACTTGGTGTTCCCGAAGCTGAATCTCGGTCATTTACAGCCTTTCTGACGAGGTATTTCCCGACGGTCCATCAGGCCGCGATGTCACGTGTGCGGGGTGTGGCGGCACGGCTCCGCACAAAGATGCTGCACAGATTTCAGCTCCAGGTTTCTACCGGACGGTTCAGTTCCCAGGCTTCTCACTGCGTGCGAGGAAGCGTTGGAGCAGCCGCTTCGCTGGTTCGTGGTTGTAGTGCTCAGCGATCTGCAGGGGGGTCTCCCCATCGGCGGCCGACAGGCGCGGATCAGCGCCGTAGGCCAACAGGATCGCGGTGGCAGCAGTGTTCAACGGGTGCCCCGATTGCAGATGACCGTCTCCCTCGACGTCGATCGAGTGAGTGAGCAACGTATGACCGAAGCACAGCTCGTTCGGGTCTGCTCCGGCGTCCAGGAGTGCGGTGAGCACCTCGTACTCACTCATTTCCACGGCTTCGTGCACGGGCGTCCATCTCTCCAGATCACCAAAAGGCTTCACAAAATTCCTGTCACCATCCACCTACGCCTCCAACCTATTTTCAGCGTTTGCTCTAGATTCGAGCAGCAATATCCAGAGGATGTTCCTTCATTCCCCCAATCCTACATGCTGCATCAAGTCAAGGCAGGCGCTGCACTAAACCCCGACCCGGAACGAGAACCCCCCACCCTCGTAGCCAGCCCGGCCCGCGTCAGCGGGCCCAAAGGGACTGGAGGCGCAGCCGGAAGGACCGTCAGGCGGGGGAGCGCAGCGGACCCGCCCACCGGGTTGGAGCGTCAGCGGAAACCCGGTGGGCGGGACGAAGTCCCGTTGCCTCGGGAGCGAAGCGGACGAGGCGTCAACCTGACTGCGCAGCAGTCAGGTTGTGCGGGCCGCGCCGCGGCCCGTCAGCGCTCCCGCGGAGCGGGAGCGCAACAACCGGGCGCAGCCCGGTTGTTCGCTTGCATATCGCGCAGCGATAGGGTACCC